>NZ_QPES01000002.1:0-300000 GCF_009455685.1 Paraburkholderia hayleyella
ATGGCCACGAAGCGCGCGAAGAAAACTGATGTGGTGAGCCCCAGTTCCGCTGAACTACGTAAGGCCGTTGAGGCAATCGCCATTCAGCCAAAAAGCGGCAAAATTACGCTGCTTACCCGTAAGCTGTTCAACGTTCTGCTCGCCGTCGCCCAACAGGCAGACGATTCTGGCGATACCTACCGGGCATTGTTGTCCGATATCGTGGCCAATTCCGCGTTTGATTCAAACGATACGGCGCTGGTGAAGGAGCATTTGCGTCGCATGGTGTCGGTTCAGGTCGAATGGAGTACTGGAACTTCAAGCCAGAAACCGGGCCGCAAATGGGGTATTTCGACGTTGATTGCCGATGCGGAAATTCTGGAGGATCCGGCTACACGCCGGGTCTGGGTTGAATTTTCATTTGCGCCAAAAATCAAGAAAAAGCTGCTCGACCCAGTTCAATATGCACGGCTCAGCCTGCAGTTTCAAAGCCAGCTGCGCAGCAGCGCGGGTTTGGCCCTGTATGAAATCTGTGTGCGCTATCTGACTAATCCCAGTCATCTGACGATGCGTGAAGCGTGGGAATGGTGGCGCCCTATTCTGTCCGGTACGCCTGATACCGAGGCGGGTGACGAGGTCAAACGCGAATATAAATACTTTAAACGCGATTATCTGCGGCCAGCGATTGCCGAAGTCAACGCGGTGACCAATATTTTTGTTGAGTTGATTGAGCACCGCGAGGGGCGCCGCGTAGCTGAAATCCAGTTTCGTGTGACTGAGCGCAAACAACCCATGCTCGCGCTCGACGATCATCCCAACGTATTCGATAGCACGCTGGTTGATCGTATGGTGAAGATTGGGATCCCCTTGAAAGAAGCGCAAACGCTTTACGCGGACAGTGAAGAAAACCGGATTCGCGCTGCCCTGCAAATGACGGAACAGCGTATGCGCAGCACGACCTTGCCGGCGGTTCGCAGCGCACCCGCGTTATTCAAGGACGCGCTGAAAAAAGGCTATGCGCCATCGGTCGAGGTGGAAGCCGTGGCAGGCAGCGGCAAACCGGCCGCTATCGCGGTGCCCGCGGATGATCTGAAAGCCCGGTTGCTCGGCGAGTACGCGGCATTCAGGCGCAAGGAAGCGCGGGTGCTTTACGATGAACAGGGTGAAAGCGAACGTGAGCTGGCACGACGTTCGTTTGAGGACGATGAATTGCCCGATCTGGGTACACATCTGCGCGATGACTGGCGGCGGAGGGGGTTGGAGTCGAAGCTGACCGAAACGGCATTTTTCGACTGGCTTGCCAGGAAGACATGGGGTAGCCCAACGGATGGTGATCTGCTTGCCTTCACCTTGAACCAGTCACGGCCGACCTGACCGCATAACGTTTGTCATCGGGTTATGGGCCGCTGGTTATTAACTATTCGTCATTAACCATTGGCCCTATACATGCCGCCTATGTTGTCCGTAGCTGCTATGCCTTTTCTTCACGAGTTTTTGGCAATCGTGGCTAGTAGACGTGGCGATTATTTTGGCAACAGGATCTGCTCGATCTGCTGCAAGATTTCATCACGTTTTTCCCGTGACAGTCCTTTGAGTTTCAGTTCGATGCGGTCATCACCGTATGACTTCAGATCTCCTACCGATACCCCTTCCAGCTTGATTTCCAGCCGCTGGGCATAGCGCTGGCGGCTCGATGGTTTGGTGCTGCCCTGGGGGCTCGTCCGGCCTTTAACGATATCGGCTACCTGACGCGTGCTCAGATCATCCGACAAGATCTTGCTGATTAACCGCAGCGTAGCTTCTGCCCCGCGCACGGAATGATATCGACCAACCTGATACGCCATATTTGAGCCAAAGCGATCCGGCCTCGAAACCATTTCATGCATCACAGCCTCGGGCAACTTGGCGATGGACAAGGCAACCGCGATGGTTGATTCATCAAGATTCAGATGTTCAGCGAGTTCTTTTTGACTCTGAAAATATTTATCGTCTAAAAACCGTTTCCACACGACTGCGTTATCAAAAACGGTTTGTGAGTCGCGCTGGACGTTCAAATCGTAGCCGAGTTTGTAGCTTTGAATCCCGATGGGCAGATCAATTACGATCGCTTTGACCCAGTCTTTGTTGGCTTCTTTGAGTGCACGTACTCGCCGCCCGCCGTCACTGACGAAATAGGTTCCTGGGTTTTCGTAATCGGGAATGACGTGAATGGCTTGCTGCTGCCCTTGCTTCGATAGATTCACGGCCAGATCGGCAATCGACGATTTCAAATAAAAGTGTCGTGGATTAAACGGGCTGGGCTTAATAGCCTTGAGCGCCAGGTCGATGACTTGACCGGGTTGATAGCGATGCTCGATTCTCCACGCCTGATACTCCGGAGATTCGTTGACATCGTCGGATTGCCCTGCTTTGCCACCGGACTGGGATAAAGCGACAGAAGCGACATGTTCGATCGAGTCAGTGCTGTTTGTTTGGACGATATTGTCAATCGCGTTGAGCCGGTCGAGGGCGGTGCGTTTTTCGCTGCTTGTCGTATCAGGGCGTGCCTGAAAACCTTTGGCAAATTGGGAGGGCTTCATTCAGGGTCCTTTATGCGCATAAAGTCAGGAAGCAGTGCAGCGATTTCGTCAGCACACGCTCGGATTTCCAGGCTCGCAAGCTTTGCGCCGCGGTCGTTCATTTGCAGGACGGTTTGGCCGAGCGCCATGGCTTGTTTATAGGCTTCACGTGTTGGGATTTGTGTCTTTAGCAGAGGGAAGCCTAATTCTTCCAGCGCACGTTTGAGTTCGCGGGTGAGCATGCGCTTTTCTTCCGTTTTATTCAGCAGGAAGACGGCTCGAAGATCCTCATTCATGACTTGTGCTTGCTGGATCAGTTTCACAAGCCCAACACTCGACCAGTAATCTGCCGGTGATGAGGAAGTAGGAATAACGGCGACTGATGCGGCAAGCAGAACGACGCCAGAAATTTTTTCAGTAATTGACGGGGGGCAGTCGACAATAATGATGTCGTAATCTGCGACAAATTTTTTGATTTCACGGTGAATTTGACCACCGGCTTCGGAGAGATTGATAACGGGGAATGGGATTCCGTTATCGCCGTCAGATGAGGCGCTAGCCCACTGTACGAGGGTGTTCTGACCGTCGGCATCGACAACCAGAACGCGTTTCCCCTTTTCGTAGAAAGCTGCGCCGAGGTGCATGGCAATCGTACTTTTGCCGACGCCGCCTTTTTGTTGCGTTACCGCAATAATTTCTGCTGCCACGCTTTATTCCCCTTGATTTCAACATTGTGGAATTCTACGTGACGAAGTCATATTTCAAAAATATTTTTCTTAAGTAAGCTGCTCGATAGCCATCTGGACAAGGCAGTTTATGCGCATAAAGACGTGGCATGACTAGCAGGTAGGCTTGGGCTGCCTGTTTGTGGCAATACTGGGTTTTGATCCAGAGAGTCGCGTGAGACTTCGCCGGGCGGCGAGTACATGTCGTTGTGGCCCGGTCTTGCCTCGCTATTACAATGGCGCGATATGAGAATGTGTCGTGCGGTAGGTGTTGCCCGCTTTCATTCAATTGTTCAACCAGAACAGCCTGATCGGTTCTCTTTTGTAAACGGTATCTTTATGACGATTACGATCTATCATAACCCCCAGTGTTCTAAATCCAGGCAGGCTTATGACCTGATCAGCGATAGATTCAATGTGAGCGGCGAACCCGTTGAGGTGGTTAATTATCTGGTATCGCCATTGACGGTTGAGCAGCTTCGCCAACTCGCTTGCCTATTAGGTTGTTCCGCACGTGGCATGTTGCGAACGACAGAAACGCAATACACTGACTTGCATCTGGATGATCCCAAGATATCGGAGGCGCAGCTCTATCAGGCAATGGAAACCTACCCGCTGTTATTACAGCGTCCGATCGTTGTGCGTAACGGACGTGCTGTGATAGGGCGGCCGCCAGAAAATATTAAAATACTTTTCGATTAAATAATTTAAACGTATTTAATTTTTCTGCCGAAGTGGGGGCATCAGCAATACTCGCGGTAAATAATCCATTTCCCTGAAATAAAAAACACCACAGCCAAACACTACCCCCGAAAACCGGATGCTAATCCAGTCGTTGGGCGTGCTATTTGGCTGTGGCGTTTTTTATCACTATTTCAGCTTAATGTTCCAAAAGCTAACGCGTGGTTTTTACGTTCGCCGAAGGCGGTTGATAACGCCACTTTTCTGCCCGGGGATTAATTTGGGCATCGTCCTGTTGACGCTGTTTAGCGCGTGTTTTATCAGCAAGATCAAATTCCTCTTTTTTCTCACGTGAAGGTTTGATTGAACCCGATGAATATGCCATATGCCTCCCTGTTTAATCGTTCGTCTGTTGTGTCATTCTGTATGACCTAGCCTTGAGACCCGCTAGCGAGTGCTTACGTTCAGAAAAGAGTTGTAACGCTTTGATTCCATTTCCGCTGCATCAGATTTTCATCCTTCGCTCAGGGTGTTCGTCACGATGAGATGTCGTGTCAGCCTCAATGCCTTCGTACAGCGATGGCGTCATCATGTGATTTTCCAGCATGGAACAAAATCATTTTGTGAAACCTCGCGGAAGGTTAATGAGGTCCATTCAATGCATTAATGGCAGACGTATTTTCTGTGAGTTAGGGTTTTTACGGTACGGTGCTAACCATCATAATTTCAGTCGCCAGGAGCGATTTATGTTTGAATAGCAACGCACGGAATGAATGAGTCGATGAATCCGTGTTTGTTATCGGGCCAGATTCGACTGTTTGCCACGCCTGCGGTGCCTCGTTTTACTTCATTGTTTTACGCACCGCGCTTTTATCAAGGAACCGAAATTATGGCTTACAAGATTGCCGTGATCGTGGGCTCTATCCGCCGTGATTCGATCAACAGACAGCTCGCTCAGGCACTTGTTTCATTGGCGCCTGCGGATTTTTCATTCGATTTTGTCGATATCAGTACCCTGCCGCTTTATAGCCAGGATTACGACGATGCTTATCCCGAAGTAGCCGTGCAGTTCAAGAAAAAGATCGAGAGCGCCGATGGGCTGCTTTTTGTGACGCCGGAGTACAACCGTTCTATTCCAGGCGTGCTGAAAAATGCGCTGGACTGGGGCTCACGCCCGTGGGGCCAAAGCGTTTGGGGCGGCAAGCCCGGCGCCATCGCAGG
Organism: Paraburkholderia hayleyella; assembly: GCF_009455685.1. Classification (NCBI taxonomy): domain Bacteria; kingdom Pseudomonadati; phylum Pseudomonadota; class Betaproteobacteria; order Burkholderiales; family Burkholderiaceae; genus Paraburkholderia; species Paraburkholderia hayleyella. The sequence continues at coordinate 5,165 of NZ_QPES01000002.1, forward strand.
GACATCGTCCGGAGCCACGGGCACGGCGCTCTCACAGCAACACCTGCGTAACGTACTGGCGGCGCTCGATGTGCCGCTACTGGCCCAGCCGGAAATGTTCATCAAACATAATCCGGGTCAAATTGACGACGCGGGAAAAATTGTCAATGACGATCTGCGTAAATTTTTGCAGGCTTTTATCGACCGTTATGTGGCATGGGTTAAAAAGCAGCACGGCTAAAAACCTGAACTAGTGGTTTGTTTTCCGGGCCGTCGCGCGCTCCCAGCCATGGCGCACGGCGGTTTTTACATGCTCCCATGCACCACCATGGGCAAGGGTGTCTTCCCATTCCTGCCGGACACGGGGCTCCAGCTCATCCCACCCCTGAGATTGGTAACGAGGGTTCTGGGCGATCGTAGCGCCATACCGGTACGCCGAAACATAGTCCTCATAACGCGTACTGTCGGCCGCATATTGCGTATCGTAGTGACCGCGAAAATCTTCTTCGTATTCCAGAAATTCGTCAGGAATCTGCGCATTCTGTAACGCCGCCGCCTGCGTCCTGCCCGATGACGAATCGGCCGGGACAGCCGCTGGCGTTAGAGGGGGCGCCGATGCGACCTGATGAGTGGGGGTTGCCCCGGATTCCCGCTGAAACACCGCGCCGAGTCCAGCGGCGGCTCCCGCCGCTAGTGCCGTCACGCTTGCGCCTGCTGTCGAGCCATGTGGTTCGCCTGACACAGGCGTGCTCACCGCCGAGGCGCCAATGCCCAGTTCATCCAGTATCGAATGCTCTCGTGCCAGGCTCGATGCGGCATAGGGCTCGTCCCAATCGGGCGTCCGTTCGCCGATATCCGTCGCGCCCAGGTTGGCGAGTGTGCTGCGTGCCAAATCCGTTTGCGCTTCATTGGCCGTGTCGATGTAGAGCAGCACTGCGCCGCGCCGCACCGCGTCCATATAGTGTTGCGCCTCGGACTGGCGTGGTGCTGCGGCAAACAGGCTGGCAAGAAAGCGTTCGATATCAGCGAGCATGCCGGGGCGGTTCGTGGGGGCTTCGGCGGCCAGCCCTGCGCTGGTCTGCAAAACGATGTCACCGGCAACGAAGCCCGTCTGGATCAGTGCTGTTTGTGCGGTTTGGGCCTGCGCGAGGGAGTCGAACAGGCCAATCACGGTGTGTCGCATCACAATCTCCGAAGGTCATCGCTACCAGTGTTTTCCCCGCTGAAAAAAGCAATCGCCGTGCCAGCCGAATGCCTGCGTGCCAGCGGGTTGCACGGGCAACGGATGGGCGGCGCAGCCAGGCGCTTTTACAAAATCGTGTAATTCGTGCCGCGCCAGAGGCTGGGTTGGCATCGCGCGCGGGTGCGCATGGCTTACTACCTAGCCCACCTGGCTCATCTGTTGGAGCGGCCGCTAACGGCTGTCTGCAGAGACCGGCAGGTCATGCTGGATGGTCTGCAGCATCTGCTCAAGCAACGTGATATCGAATGGTTTTGACAGCACACGCACCCCAGCCTGGCGGGCGCGTTCAATTTCTTTTGCATAACCGGTGACGAGAATGACCGGCAGAGGAATCTCGAACCCCTGAACGGCCTCCGCGAGATCAATGCCGGTCATCGTGCCTGGCATGTGAATATCGGAGATCACCAGATCGCAAGGCAAGGCAATGTCGTGAGCCTGGCATTCGGCAAAGCGTTGCAGCGCGATATCGGCATTGGCCACGCAACTGACGTGATGTCCCATCATCTGGAGCAGTGCCTCGGTGCCTGCGGCCACCTCTTCGTTGTCTTCCACCAGCAGGATGCGCAATCCGGTTGGCGCCGGGCGTTTTTCGGCCACGGGGGCCACAGGTTGCGCGACCTCGGGTAGCGTGGCCCGTGGCAGATAGAGACGCACCGAGGTGCCTGCGCCTGTCGCGCTGTCGATAGCCGCCAGGCCGCCCGAACGCTCGCAAAAAGCGAAGACTTGCGGCAGGCCAAGCCCGGTTCCCATGCCCTTGGGCTTGGTCGTGAAGAGCGGCTCAAAGGCACGCGCCAGAACATCTGCTGGCATGCCAATGCCCGTGTCGTCCAGCGCGATCTGAACGAAATCCCCCGTCAGCGGAAAGCTGTCTTCGTGACGAAAACTGAGGTTGCTGGCACGCACGGTAAAGCGGCCACCGTTTGGCATGGCATCGCGTGCGTTGACCGCGATATTGATCAGCGCCAGTTCGAGTTCGGCAACGTCGACATGTACCGGCCAGACATTGGCGCTGATGTTGACGACGAGCGAGATTTTTGCCCCGAGCGAGGCCTGGAGCAGCTCACGGTACGCCGGCAGCCAGCGTGCGACGTTGAGCGTTTCGTTGCGCAGTGGCTGTTTGCGGGCAACGCCCAGCAACTGGCGCGTCAGCGACTGGCCGTTTTTCAGTGCCCGTTCGACGGCTGACAGTTCTCGCTCCAGATCGGGCACGGCGCGCCGCCTGATGATCTGCACGTTGGCTGAGACAATCATCAGGAGGTTGTTGAAATCATGCGCAACGCTGCCTACCAGGTTGCCGAGCGCTTCCATCTTGCGCGACTGACGGTAAGCGGATTCGATCGAGCGGCGCATGGAGGCTTCGGCTTGCCAACTTTCCCAGGCTTGTTTTTCCGCGGCGAGGCGTTTGAGCGAAAGCCAGATCACGCACCACAGCACAATCGACGGCGTGAACATCGACAGCAGCAACACGCTCAGATGGCGATACCAGCCAGCCCAGATAGCCGCGGTGCGATAGCTGCTCGAGACGTACACCGGATAGGTGCCCACCCGGCGAAACGCGAGAATTAAAGGGTCACCGTTGCTTGTCGAGCGCATGCGCACGATGCCTGCGCGCTGGCCTTGCGCCAAGGCGTGGGCAAATGGCGAACCGGTAGCGGCGATGGCGGGAGGATTGGAGGCATGAGTGGAGGCAGGGTAAGGCGGGTAGTGCGCCAGAATTGCGCCATCGGTGCGCGTGAGCCCGATAGTCATCGGACTGCCATGATCGCCGAGCAGCTCACGGTAGAAGGCGTTGAAGTAATCCGGCCTGAGCGCCACGGAGACCACCCCGGCAAAGCCGCCATCTGCCGTCTGCCGGGCAACGCCCGTGTTGAATACCATTTCACCCGCAACGGGCCCCATCATGACTTTTGAAATATGTTCGATCACCCGGCCTTCCCGGATGCCGGTAAAGTCCTCGCGTCCGGCAATCGAGCGCGGCGGCACCGGGTAATGGCGGCTGCTCGCCAGCAGCGTGCCATCGCGGCTGAAAATCGACAGTGCCGCGACCTGCGGATAGCCGCCACCAATAGCGCGCAACCGTTCGTGCAACCAGGCCTCGCGGGCGTGGATGTCCGTGTCATCCAGCCCCTGGATGAGATCGACGATGCGCGCATCGAGCGAATCATTCATGTCGAACACTTTGAGCGCGTGCTCTTCCGCGAGCCGGACCGTGCGCAAAATCGCGTTGGTGGCATCGGCTTCGCGCGTGCGCCAGTCGTTGTACGCCATCGTGGCAACGTAGAGGCAAGGCAGCACGATAGCCCCGATTAGCAAGGCGATCAGCGTGATGCGCCGCACCGCGAAATTGTGTTCTGCTGCCGCTGGAAACGGCCTTTCATTGAGCCGGGGCGGGACGCAATGGGCCGTGGCAGATGAGGCGGGCGGGATGGGCCGTTGAGGTGTCGTCATGAAGGCGGCGAGGGTATCGCAGGAGAGCGGCCAGACGCCCATCATACGAGATGCGTTGTCCTGGGCGCGGCTAGCATGCGATGGCGCGCCATGCGCCGGGGGGACAAAACACGTCACCATGCCGCCACCACGGGCTTTCCGGCCACGGTATTTAACAAAGATTGTTATACTTTCGCCCGTTTCCACCGGCCTTTTTGCCGGTGTCTTTTTTTTCTTCGCGCGTGTCCGCGCGCGCAGCCTGCCCTGCGGTCCGTCCTGCCCAGCCTGTTTGGCATGACCTCATGACCGCTTCCTGCAGACCTCCCAGCGGAGATTGTCTTGGTCGTTTCCAACCCTGTCGTGGACGAGATTCACATCCAGGCAACTGCCGCCACGTCCGGCAGTTCGTTTTATCTGGCGATGCGCATTTTGCCCGCGCGGCAGCGCGATGCGATGTACCAGGTGTATGCGTTTTGCCGCGCGGTCGATGACATTGCGGATAGCGCCTTGCCTCGTGCCGAGCGCCACGCCCAGCTTGAACGCTGGCGCGCTGGCATCGACGCCTGTTATGCCGGTGCGCCGCCCGCGGCTTTGCGGGCGCTGGCGCAGCACATCCAGACCTTTCGCCTGCAACGCGATGATTTTCACGCCATGATCGACGGCATGGCGATGGACGCCGCCGCCGATCTCTGCGCCCCTGACGAAGCCACACTCGATCTGTATTGCGATCGCGTCGCCAGTGCCGCGGGCCGTCTATCGGTGAGAATCTTCGGGATGTCTGACGCGGCTGGGCACGCGCTTTCGCATCATCTGGGCCGCGCGTTGCAATTGACCAACATCTTGCGTGACATCGACGAAGACGCGGCGATTCAACGTTGTTATTTGCCGCGCGAGTTGCTTGAGCGCGAAGGGATTGCACTCGGGTCTCCCGCTGCGATGGCTGCCCATCCTGCCTTGCCGGGGGTGTGCGCGGTGCTGGTCGAGCGCGCGCGGCAACACTTCGCGCACGCGGCCCGCCTGATGGATGCCGCGCCGCGCTACCAGGTACGGGCGCCCCGCATCATGTCAGGGGTTTATCGCTGTTTGCTTGAACGCACGGTTCAACGCGGCTTCACTTTTCCCCGCGCAAAAATCCGCAAGCCGCATGTCCGGCTCATGTGGATCGTTGCCCGTTACGCGTTCTTTTGATCTGATGGCAAAACTTGTTCATGTGATTGGTGCGGGCCTGGCCGGGCTCGCGGCGGCTGTTCAGTTGCAGCGCCGGGGCGTGCAGGTCGTTCTGCACGAAGCGGCTGCCTATGCGGGAGGCCGCTGCCGCTCCTACTACGACCGCACCCTCGGTGCGACTATCGACAACGGTAACCATCTGGTGCTCTCGGGCAACTACGCCACGCTCAATTACGTTCGCGCGATTGGTGCGGCGGATCAGCTGGTGGGCCCGTCCCAGCCCGAATTCGCTTTTATGGATCTGGCCACGCAGGCACGCTGGATGCTGCGCCTGTCGCCAGGCCGCGTGCCCGGATGGGTCTTCGATGCGCAAATGCGCGTGCCCGGTACCCAGGCACTCGATTATCTTTCGCTCGCGCCGCTCCTGCTGGCCCGCCCGGGCCGCACCATGGCGCAAACCATGCGCTGCAACGGGGTGTTGTGGGATCGGCTGTGGCACCCGCTGTTTCTCGCCGTGCTGAATATCGAGCCGCGCGAGGGCACGGCGCAACTGGCGGCCGAAGTGGTGCGCGAGACCCTCGTCGCAGGCGGCGAAGCATGCCGTCCGCTGGTGGCGCGCAACGGCCTGGGCAGCGCATTTATTGATCCGGCCTTGCGTTTGCTGCAGCATGGCGGCGCCTCGATCCGGCTCGGCGCGCGGCTCAAGCACATCGAATTCGCCGCGAGCGGCACGCACCGCGTCGATGCGTTGAATTTTGCCAACGAGCGCATCGTCCTCGAACCCAACCATGCCGTGGTGCTGGCTGTGCCGCCCAACGTGGCGCAAACGCTGGTGCCGGGTGTGCAAACGCCACAGCGTTTTTCGTCGATCGTGAACCTGCATTTCGCGGTTGAGCCACCGCCTGGGCTGGCGCTGATGACAGGCCTGATCAACGCCACGGCCGAATGGCTGTTCGCTTTCGATGGCCGTCTTTCCGTCACGATCAGCGGCGCGGACCGTTTGCTCGACACGCCGCGCGAAGATCTGGCACGCCAGGTTTGGGCCGAGGTGGCCCAGGTCGCGGGGCTGCCGGTCGAGCCGCTGCCGAACTGGCAGATCGTGAGCGAAAAGCGCGCCACCTTCGCCGCTGTGCCGCAAGAAGAGATGCGCCGCCCGGCGGCCCAGACCCGCTGGAACAACCTGACGCTGGCGGGCGACTGGACGGCCACGGGCTTACCCGCCACGATCGAAGGGGCGATCCGCTCGGGCCAGAAAGCCGCGGATTTACTGTTGAACAAACCGATGGATTCCCGATGAATGATCTCTCTTTGGTGCCGCGGCACGAGCCGCTGCTGCCCACGCTCGAACTGTCACACGATGAGGCGAAGGCATGCCCGAGCCTGCTGGCCGCAGCACTGGAGGGGGACGCGCCGGCGAATATCCTGGATACGCCAGATACGCCCAGGACACGCCTGGAGCGTGCCATCAGTCGCGCCACCGGGGCCTTGCTCGAGGCGCAACGTCCCGATGGCCACTGGGTTTTCGAGCTTGAAGCCGATGCCACCATTCCTGCCGAATACGTGCTGCTGGTGCACCATCTGGGCGAGACACCGGACCTCGAACTGGAACAGAAAATCGCCCGTTATCTGCGCCGCATCCAGTTGCCCAACGGTGGCTGGCCGCTTTTTGCCGAAGGCGAGATGGATATCAGCGCAAGCGTGAAAGCGTATTTCGCCCTCAAGATGATCGGCGATCACCCTGACGCCGAGCCTATGCGCCGCGCCCGCGAAGCCATTCTGGCGCGCGGCGGCGCCGAGGCGGCGAACGTTTTCACGCGGATCTTGCTGGCGCTGTATGGCGTGGTGTCGTGGTACGCCGTGCCCATGATGCCCGTTGAAATCATGCTGCTGCCCAAATGGTTTCCGTTTCATTTGTCGAAGGTGTCGTACTGGGCGCGCACGGTGATCGTGCCGCTTCTGGTACTGCACGCCAAGCGTCCGGTCGCGCGCAATCCGCGTGGCGTGCGCATCGACGAGCTGTTTTGCGGCGCTCCGGTCAACACCGGTTTGCCGCCGCGCGCGGCGCATCAGCATCGGGGCTGGTTCCGCTTTTTTCGCGGTGTGGATGGTGCGCTGCGCCTGGTCGATGGCCTGTTTCCGGCCTACACGCGCAACCGTGCGATCAAGGCTGCCGTGGCATTCGTCGATGAGCGGCTAAATGGTGAAGAAGGCCTCGGGGCGATTTATCCGGCGATGGCCAATGCCGTGATGATGTACGACGTGCTGGGCTATCCCGCCGATCATCCGAACCGGGCGCTCGCACGCCGTGCCATCGAACGGCTGCTGGTGATTAAAGACGACGAAGCCTATTGCCAGCCCTGTCTTTCGCCGGTGTGGGATACCTCGCTGGCCGCGCACGCGTTGCTTGAAACCGGTGAGCCACGCGCTATCCAGGCGGCGCAGCGTGGCCTGCAATGGCTGCGGCCGCTCCAGGTGCTTGACGTGCGGGGCGACTGGATTTCGCGGCGGCCCAATGTGCGCCCAGGCGGCTGGGCGTTTCAGTACGCGAACCCACACTATCCCGATGTCGATGACACCGCCGTGGTTGCGATGGCGATGCAGCGCGCGGCGGCGCTTGCCGCTGATACCGGAGCTGAGGCTGGAGCGAATGCGCTGGGCGGCCCGGCCGGCCGCGAAGCGCTTGCCCGGGCCCGCGAGTGGGTCGTCGGGATGCAAAGCAGCGATGGTGGCTGGGGCGCTTTTGAGCCGGAAAATACGCAGCTTTATCTGAACAACATTCCCTTTTCCGATCACGGCGCGCTGCTCGATCCGCCGACGGCGGATGTGTCGGGCCGCTGTCTGTCGATGCTCGCGCAACTGGGCGAACTGCCCGCGACGAGTGAGCCTGCCCGGCGCGCGTTCGATTATCTGCTCAAGGCTCAGGAAGCGGACGGCAGCTGGTATGGCCGCTGGGGCATGAACTACATCTATGGCACGTGGACGGCGCTGTGCGCGCTGAACGCCGCAGGGCTGCCGCACGATGATGCGCGCATGCAGCGCGCCGTGAAATGGCTGCTCTCGATCCAGAACGCCGATGGCGGCTGGGGTGAGGATGGCGCGAGCTACAAGCTCGACTACCGTGCCTACGAAGCGGCGCCGAGCACCGCTTCGCAGACCGCATGGGCCCTGCTGGGGCTGATGGCCGCCGGGGCCGTGGCGCATCCGGCGCTTGCGCGCGGCATCGACTACCTGACGCAGCAACAGTGTTCGCATGGCTTGTGGGACGAAACCCGGTTTACTGCGGTTGGTTTTCCGCGCGTGTTTTATCTGCGTTATCACGGTTATTGCAAGTTTTTCCCGCTATGGGCCCTGGCACGGTATCGCCAGATGACACGTGATGGGGTCACGCGCGTCACGGTTGGGATGTAACGATGACACTTGTGACTTCGCCCAGGGCTCACGCGCGGCCTGTGATTGCGGTGACGGGAATGGCCTTTGAAGCGCGTATCGTGCGTGGCCCTGGCGTCGAGGTGGTGTTTTCCATGTGCGCCGACCGGCTTGAGCAGGCCTTGGTGGCCGCCGTGGCGCATGGTTGCAGCGGCATTATCAGTTTCGGCACGGCGGGCGGCCTCGCGCCGGATCTCGCCCCTGGCGCGCTGATCGTGGCCGATGCGATCGAGGGCCCCGCTGGACGTTGCCCGACCGATCCGGTCTGGTCGGCGCGTCTGATCGCGGCGCTGAAGGCCTCGCCGCTTGCGCCGCAGCTCCATTACGGCCCGTTGCTGGCTTCTGCTGCACCGTTGTTGAGCGCGCGGGACAAGGCCGATTTGCATCGTGTCACCGGTGCGTTAGCTGTCGATATGGAGTCGTATGTCGCGGCCAAGATCGCCCATGCTCATGGCGTGCCCTTTGCGGTGTGCCGCGCGATTGTCGATCCGGCCTCGCGTACTTTGCCGAAGGCCGCGATGGTGGGGCTGCGTGCCGACGGCCATACCGCCGTGATACCGGTGCTACGCGAGTTGATGCGCAATCCTGCGCAATTGCGGCCGTTACTCCAGGTTGCGGCGGATGCGCGGGTGGCACGGGCGGCGCTGGTTGCCTCGCGTGAGGCGCTGGCGCAAGCGGGTGCGCTGCGGTTCGACTAGCCGATTTACCGCGGAACCGCGGACGAACGGCGATGAAAAGCGCGCTGTTTGGTATGCAGCAGAACCAGCAGAACCCGTTGCCACGTCTGCTGTCATGCCTGGTGTTATTCCTGCAAGCGGCGCAGCCGTTCGTTTTCTTCGAGGCGCGTGTCTTCGAGTTCTTGCAGCACGCCGGCCAGATCGACCGGCCGTGTATCCGCTTCTACCTCGCCGCTTAAGTGCGCGTCGACTTGCAGCAGGCCGGCTTCAAAACGGGCCCAGATCTCGTCGCCATAACGCGTGGCGAGCAGTTGAGGCGCGAACTGTCCAAAGTAATTCGCCAGGTTATCGACATCGCGCCGTAGCATCGTGGCGGCTTCGTTGTTGCCTGCAGCATCGACCGCCTGAGGCAGGTCGATAATCACGGGCCCGTCCGCGGCCAGCAAGATGTTGTATTCAGACAGGTCGCCGTGAACGATCCCGGCGCACAGCATGCGCACGACCTGGTTAAGCAGCATCGCGTGAAAGGCCAGTGCCTGCGCCTCGCTTAACGCGACATCGTTCAGGCGCGGTGCAACGTCTCCCGCCGCATCGAGCACCAGCTCCATCAACAACACGCCCTCGCTGCAGATATAAGGCTGCGGCACCCGCACACCCGCATTGGCAAGGCGGAACAGCGCATCGACCTCGGCGTTTTGCCACAGCTCTTCCTGCATCTGGCGGCCATAGCGCGTGCCTTTTTGCAGCGCTCGCGCCTGGCGGCTGTTCTTGACCTTGCGGCCTTCGGTATAAGACGTGGCTTGACGGAAACTCCGTTGCTTCGCGTCCTTGTAGACCTTTGCGCAACGGGTGGCATCGCCGCTGCGCACGATGTAAACCGTCGCTTCCTTGCCGCTCATCAACTGGCCGATGACTTCGTCAATCAAGCCTTCTTCGAGCAAGGGGAGGAGCCGTTTCGGCACTTTCATAAGCGAGTCATCCTGAGATTTTGAGGCCTTGCGCGCTGCGCGCTTGCATAGGCGGTGACGCAGCCGTGAGCAAAGCGCACGGCCTTAAGCCCGGCTGGCGACAGCCAGTCGTAAATGCGGGTGAAGGCAGGAAGGAGGGATGCGCACCCGTATGCTGCGGCGCGGGAAAAATCATGGCGAATTATACGGGCAAGGCCAGCGGCGCACGTAGTATGCACGCCGCTGCGAACGCAAAGACTCGCCCAGCGTTGACCCCGCGTCAGCAGCCATCAGGCCGCCGCGCTGGCGCGGGCCCGTTTCCATCAGATCCATCAGATCCATCAGGACGCAGGGCGGCCCAGCACGCGCAATTGCCAGGAGGTCAGCGTGGCATTGCCATCCGAAGACGGGTCCAGCATGTCCATCACCTGTAGTTTCCAGGTGCCTTTGGCGCTTTCGTCGAGAAACGCATTGCTCGCGGCCAGGTCGATCACGAAGCCATCGGGCGTTGGCATGAGCAGTGTCAGCGCAGGCAGCAGCACGCTGCGCGTGCCGGCCGGTGACACCAGCAGGATGCGCAGGTTGCCGGGCATCTTGTGCGTGGTTTTCAGCCGGATCTGCACCGTGTCGCATTTCAGGTTGTCGTCGAGGGCGATCGTCGAATAACCCTCGCTCTCGCTGTGATACGGAATCGTCAACGGTTGTGTGATCGATGTGCTCCATGCCGTGAAATGCGGTTGCGGCAGCGGGTTGAAATGCCGTGCCGCTGCGACGGCCCGTGACGCGTCAGCCAGGCCAAAGCCATAGCTGTTGCTGAATGGATGCCCCGCTGCGTTGGTGGTCCAGCCACCGTCCAGCGTGATGTCGTTCCAGCGCGTCTTTTTCTGCGTGGGGTCGATCTTGCGCGCGGTGGTGGCTAGCAGGTATTTGATGTCCCACCACGACAGTTTCGGGTTGACCTGCAGTAGCAAGGCCGCTACGCCCGTCACGGTGGCCGCCGCCACCGCTGTGCCGGAGAAGCGCGCGGTGTAGTTGCAGTTGCGCTCGATCACCGAGCGAGCGCCGCTATCGAGCGCGTTATAGCTGCTGTGTTCCTGATTCAGGCCCTGGGCACATCCGGGTGCATCTGCCGTGACGAGGCCCGGTGCGAAGTCCGAACGGGGCATCTTGCCCAGCGCCTCGGCGGTTTCGTCCTTGAGCCGGTACGCTCGTTGCGAGCCCGCTTCGCCGCCGAGCCCGGAAATCCACAACGCCGAACCGGTCGCGGAATACGAGGCTTTTTGGCCCGCTGCATTGACCGCGCCGACCGTGACCGATAACGGGTTCGCGCTGGCGGGATCGACGACTGCGGAGATGCAGCCCACGCCCGAGCCGCGCGTGGTCGCCGCACACAACGCACGGGCCGCATCGGGCGCCAGCGCGAGAAAGGAATCGCCCGCCGCACGGAAAATCAGCGGCTGAGCAGGATTGTCGAGCGCGTCGTCATCGCGCCGGATCTCGCTGTGCGTGTAGGGCATGAAACGCGGCGTCTGCGCGCCCAGACTGTTGTCGATCAAACGAGGTGCGGGCGTGCCGGGCGGAATGTCCGCCGTGAGATCGAGAATCCGCACCTCGGGCGCGATGCCGCGCCCGCCTTTGCCGTTGTTGGCGGCGGCGGCGATGATGGCCGCTACCGCCGTGGCATGCATCGCGCTGCGCGCGTCGGTTGAGGTGCTACGCGCATGCGGGATGACCATGTTGCGCGCCAGGTCTTCATGATCGGCATTGGCCCGGTCCCGATCCAGCAGCCCTACGATGACGCCCTTGCCCGTGATGCCCTCTTCGAAAAGCGTGCCCATGTCCAGGTCTATGCCTGGGACCGGCCGCTGGTCGCTGAATACCCCTTGGCCGGTGTTCTTCAGATGCCACTGATACTCTAAAAGCGGATCGGCCTCGGGTGCACTGGCCGACTTTGAACAGCCGGTGAGCGTTCCGAGTGTGGCCAGCGAGGCCAGGCCCACACTGAGGGCGCAAAGCATCGCGCGGGGGCGGTGTGGGCGAACCGTCTGGACGTTCATGACGAGCCGTGCAGCGAGGATGGCGAAGCAGGCGGCAAACACGGGCAGGACATGGCTTACTTCCAGTTTGGGTCGGCGTTGAGACGGTTCTTCAGATAGGTTTTCAGCGCATCGCTGGGTTGGCCATACCAGCGGTAGGTGGCGTGTGCGCTGGGCATCTCGAGTGCGCCCGGGCGGTCGGCGATGCTGACTTGCAAGCCCCATGCGTGATGCCGGTCTGCGCTGAACATGCCGTAAAAACGATGGTTGCCGCAATCGTGGGGCTTGCACATGAAGCCACTCAGGTAGCGTTCCTGGCCAATCTGCACGGTCGTGTATTCGGTGCTGGTGGCGTCTGCCGTGCGGATCCAGCCGGGCACCTGTGGCTCGTTGTGCAGCATGGCTTTCCAGGCCGCCTGATAAGGCGCCTGCTGAGGCAGGGTGGAGAACACGGCGGGCGTGCTGTTGTCCGGGGCGTTGGCCGCGAGGGCATAGCCGTTGCTTCCCAGCAGCGCGAACGCAAACATCACTCCGCTTGAAAATTGAATAAGACGTCGAGCAATCACAGGGTGGTTTCCTGATGAGCTGGGTTGAGACGGTGTGAAATCGAGTGGCGGGCGCATTGTGTTCTGGATGTTTTTAATGGTTTTGTTTTAGATGCCTGGTGTTAGCTGCGAAAAGCAGATTTCACGTTGCTGCACGTTGCATCACTAGCTTGGTAACGGATGTCGTGCACACGTTCCCGTGCATGCTGGAATTAAAGCGGGCCATATTCCAGGATTAAGGCATTGCCGTTGTCGGGATCGGTCATGGTATTGAGGGTGATGGGGCGCGAGAGTGTGACGTCTTCAATTATGTCGAGGATTTTTTGTTTAGCGTTCGCGCTGGCGCTGGCATAAGTCACTCTAAAAGTGATTTTTGTGTTTTGATCTTGTAGAAATAATTCGAAGTATTGGGCGTAAGCCTGCTCGAATTCCTTTCTTATCTGAAGCTCGTCGAACCCGCTGATATCAATTGTCGGGATGTCCGATATGGCGTTCATGACAATATTGGGCACGATTTTCAATGAATCTGTTGCTTGTCTGTTTGAATCAGATATGACTTGAAGGGGTGAGCTGGTTTCCTGTGAATCCTCAGGATGATCATGGGCAATCTGCGCCAGATTTTCAGTTAAGGCGTTTTTGGGTGCGCACAGTGAGGCTTGATAAGCCATGGTGACGTCTTTTATTCTTGCCATAATAAAATCAGAAAAACTCTTGATGCCGGGATGGGTGGCGTGCTTCTGTAGCACGCTGTTAATGTCCGGCAGTATGCCGGGCTGGGCTTGCGCTAACTGTTCAAATTCATCAGTTAAAAGATCGCGCAGTTTGTTAATTGAAGATTCGGGAAGTTTCTGGGTTTCTGGTGAAAAAATATATTCCAGAAAGGCGGTGAAATATCTTACGGCATTGTTTTTATAGAGTGCGCTATTGGTTTTGATATTTTTGAGTGCCTGTTTGCAGGAGGCGAGCAGTATGAGTGACTCCGTGGATTCAGTGCAATGTGAAATAGCTAATAAAGGCAGTGTTAAGCTTAATAATTTAATTTTGGAGATAATTATGGCTAGTTTTTCCCGGACAGGATCGGCGCCTGCTATGTCAGCGGAAAACTGGAGGCTGTCGACGAGTTTTTTGGTATCCAGATAATTCCAGTCCGCGGCGTTGGGATCAAGCACCGTATTGACAAAATTGAATGCCGAATCGATTAATTTAGTCGAGCCGATCTGGCATGCATGGTTCAGATAGCAAGCAATATCATTTGAGCTCCACGGTCTGGTGGATGCTCTGTTGATTAACTTTCTAAAAATAAAATTGCAGGGAGTGGCAATTTCAGGGTGAGATGTATATTCGGATTTAATTGACGTGACAGTTAGCGTAGCGAAAATAATGAATTTCGACGCAATGGTTTTATATTGAGAATTCTGGATGACGTTGGCAACTGTTTCCAGCGTTTCCTTGGTGATATCTGAATACCCTATTTTGTGGGCGCTCTGCAGTATTTTGAACAAAGTATCGGAGTGTATGATATCTTTGTTTTCAAGAATAAAAAAATCAAGTGAACGATAAAAATTTAATAAATAACCCTCTGGGTCTTTGATTAAATCCAGGCCGCCTGCAATTTTAACGAGAAAATAATTAATGGGGATGATCTGCTGGGCCGGTTTTTTCCTGAATTGATTGACGCAGCGATTAAATGCATGCTCCAGAGAAAGGGCTTCGTTGGTCGTTATGTTTACAGTAACACTATTTGCACTGTGTTTTTTTTGTTCGCGGAGAAAGCAGAGATTGTTGCCGCTCATTGCTGTGGACAACGTGATAAATTCATTTGACTTTCTTATCAAATCAAACTGCCATACGCCAGACGATTCCACAGATTTAAAAGTAAGATTAATTGTTTGGGGCGCTTGCTGGGCCAGATTATTTTTGGTCTGATATGGGTTGGTGTGATGATTGTTTCTGGAATAAGGGTGAGCGCGTCTGGTTTGCTGCCGGGTCTGGTCGTGAGCGCGTCTGGTTTGCTGCCGGGTCTGGTCGATTAAATACTTGTGATTATAAAAAGACGGTTGCTGGTCTTGTTGATAGGTGTTGGCGCGTAAATGCGGGTTGGTGGAATTCGGTTGCTCGATGGGAGTGGAATAATAGGTATTGGACCAGAGCTGTTGCGAAGAAAAATTATCAGAATAAGGATTTTGATTTGAATAGTCGTTATATGGAAAAGGATTTTGCGGAGAAAAATATGAGGTATTGTTGGTGTTGTGCGTCTGAAACTGGTTAGTGTTTTGGTTAGTGTTTTGGTTAGTGTTGAATATGGAGTGGAATGGATTAATTCTTGTCATGGATAAGCCCGAATTTTTGCTGGAATGTACGGTTAAGTAACAAAGTATGCATTTTGGTTCCATGCCACATGTCAAATCATGGCGTTAAAAATATCTGTGTTGTCAGGTATTTCTTTTGCACCGCGCCGGAACATGGTGTCTTTCACGTGCCAGGCGTTGTCTGATTGTCGATTCGCAGCATCGCGTGCTGGCGAGTCCGGATGGGCATGGGCTGGTACGGCGTGATCGTGCAGGTACAGGCTGGCGCGGTTTAAGCGCGTCAACTGTACCTGCATCATGCGGCCCTGATCCCGTTAGGGATGGGCCGTGTCAGCTTTGCTGGCCTGAGGCCTGAGGTCTGAAGGGTGAGCGCTGGATGGGTTTGCGTGCCATTCGCCTTGGGATTGAACTCGGGTTGAGATTCGCTTATTTTTTTCTCTATTGATTTGAGCAGGGTGCGAAGTGATGCCCGAACGCCTGATGTCTCTTTCCGGCTATCCGCAAGAATGTGAGTCGTATTTTGAGTGAAGGTTTCTTTTAGTGCGATAAGCATATTGTAATGAAGCAATGCCAAAGGATTATTTACGCTTGTCGTGTCATGGTTAATAATGTATTTTTCCAGAGCGCTCTGCGCGGCTGGGTAATTGTAGCTGCGGCGGACCGATGATATTTTTGATGCAATAGTACGGAAAATAGTCTCGAGTTCAGGCGTAATAGTGCAGTCATTTAATGACTGGCCGATGTTTAACAGTATTTGAGGTTCGAAGTGCGCTAGCTGTTTAATGGCATAATCTAAAACTCGAACAACTGGTCAATCGAGTTGAGGGGCAGCGTCTGGATTTCAGGTGAAAAAAGATAAGTCAGAAGATTTTTAAAAAATTCTTCAGGATTTTTCTGGCTGAATCTGCTGTTGGCGGCGAAATTGAGTGCTGTCACAGCGGCATCGAGTAAAGCGGATGATGCCGCGGAATCGTTGGTGTACGAAATGATTGAGAAAGTTGTCTCTAGTTCATGGGTTTTAAATTTCGGAATCATTTTGGCCAGTTTTGCCAGTATCAGGTCGGCGTTCCGCCTGTTATCGTAAAATTTTAAACCATCGACCATTTTTTTATATTGGGAATAATTCCAGTCTTCGTTGTGAGGGTTGATTTTTTCGCTAATAAAGTAAAGGGCTTTATTGATTGCGGCATGTGACGCGATCAGATGGGCATCGAGAAAAAAACTGGAGAGGTCGATTGCAGGCCACGGATCGTCGTTGGCTTTATCGAGAACATTTTGATAAAGAAGTTCGCAGGCTCTGGCAATCTCCGGGCTCTCTATGTTTTTTATACTACATAGGGTTTTGTTCAGAAGATTGAATGTTGGAACATACCTGTTTTGCAGAAGGAATTTTGCCAGATCGTTATAAAAATCCAATAGATAATTATTTTTATCTTTTATGAGTTTTAGATTGTCCAGCACCTCGCTGAGATCGAGCTTTGCTTGCCAGCTATCGATTTGGCCTTTACTTCTGTGTGGTTGGGTAACGCAACGGTTAAAGGTTTGCTGCAAGCACAAGGCTTCTTTTTGTGTGATATTTATAATGATGCTTTGCGAGGGATTTATTTTAACCCCTTTGTTGAAATAGGGGTTTATGCAGCCAGTTGCATTTTTCAGGGCATCGAATGTATCTGCTCCTTGCATCTGGTTAAAATCCCACAAGCCCGAAAATTCAACTGAATCAAAATTTAAATTATCTGGCTGGATAAAATTCAGGGTTGAATTGGCTTGTATCGGGCTGGGTTGAATTGGGTTGAAATTGTCATTAATTACTGTTGAGTTATGGTTGTTATGGTTGTTATGGTATTGGTTTTGATAAGTATCGTGCTGGCGCTGATGTATATTGTTATCGAAATTATTGCGTCGATAAGGGTGCGGGCGGTTGATTTTCCCACTGTTGCCTGGCGAATAAGTTGGGCGATGTGAGTTGAGTAAATGGGGGCTTGATTTGAATATTGGCCGGAGCGGGAACTGTACTCGTCAATTTTATAAGAGGGGCGGTGGATGGAGTTTTATTGCCGAAAATTGAGTTATTGCTGGTTTCCAGATTGACGGGGCGGCGGGCATTATATTCGGTGTAATTTCCGGCGCTGGATGGAATTCTTTGTGACATGGGTAAACCATAATTATGGTTAAAGTGTCCCAGTAAGAGACAAGGCCTGTGTTTTGGTTCCACGCTTCATATTGCCCGCCTTAAAACCCACTCTCGCGCAGCAATGCCGCGCTCAAATGCTGCAACCCCAGCCCCAGCATGCTGCGACGCTGGCCTTCGATTTGCAGCTCGCCGCGCGTCTCGCGCAATTCCGCTTCATGGCCGCGCACGCGCAGCGCCAGATCCGGTTCGTCGAGCACACTCAGCGTCGTGCCTGCCGCGACCTGTCCCATGGGATGAAGCGTCTGCAAGCGCGCTGGAAATGGCGCATAGAGATGCAGCAGATGCTCGGCCCGGGCCACGCCTACCGCATGCACCTGGGCATGCCATGGCACGGCTAGCAATAGCGCCAGCACGGCGCCCGCCAACCCGAACAGCCGTCGCCGCGAGGACGGGAAATGAGCGCGCTGCACCCAGACATAGTTCAGTTCGCGCCAGACCACACGTTGTTATAGAGGTACTTGTTCGAGTCGTACTGCGAGCTGAGATCCAGCGTGACGTTAGGCCAGAGCTGCGCCTTGGCGATCTTCAGGTCGTTTTCGTTGACGCGCTTGTATTAAAGCGGGCCATATTCCAGGATTAAGGCATTGCCGTTGTCGGGATCGGTCATGGTATTGAAGGTGATGGGGCGCGAGAGTGTGACGTCTTCAATCATGTCGAGGATTTTTTGTTTAGCGTTCGCGCTGGCGCTGGCATAAGTCACTCTAAAAGTGATTTTTGTGTTTTGATTCTGTAGAAATAATTCGATGTATTGGGCGTAGGCCTGTTCGAATTTCTTTCTTGTCTGAAGCTCGTCAGGCCCGCTGATATCAATTGTCGGAATATCCGATATGGCGTTCATGACAATATTGGGCACGATTTTCAATGAATCTGTTGCTTGTCTGTTTGAATCAGGTATGACTTGAAGGGGTGAGTTGATTTTCTGTGAATCTTCAGGATTATCATGGGTCATCTGCGCCTGATTTTCAGTTAAAGCGTTTTTGGGTGCGCGCAGTGAGGCTTGATAAGCCATGGTGATGTCTTTTATTCTTGCCATAATAAAATCAGAAAAACTCTTGATGCCGGGATGGGTGGCGTACCTCTGTAGCACGCTGTTAATGTTCGGCAGTATGCGGGGCTGGGCTTGCGCTAACTTTTCAAATTCATCAGTTAAAAGATTGCGCAGTTTGTTAATTGAAGATTTGGGAAGTTTCTGGGTTTCTGGTGAAAAAATATATTCCAGAAAATCGGCGAAATATTTTACGGCATTGTTTTTATAGAATACGCTATTGGTTTTGATGTTTTTGAGTGCCTGTTTGCAGGAGGCGAGCAGTATGAGTGACTCCGTGGATTCAGTGCAATGTGAAATAGCTAATAAAGGCAGTGTTAAGCTTAATAATTCAATTTTGGAGATAACTATGGCTAGTTTTTCCCGGACAGGATCGGCGCCTGCTATGTCAGCGGAAAACTGGAGGCTGTCGACGATTTTTTTGGTATCCGGATAATTCCAGTCCGCGGCGTTGGGATCAAACACCGTATTGGCAAAATTGAATGCCGAATCGATTAATTTAGTCGAGCCGATCTGGCATGCATGGTTCAGATAGGAAGAAATATCATTTGAGCTCCACGGGCGGGTGGATGCTGTGTTGATTAACTTTCCAAAAATAAAATTGCAGTGGGTAGCAATTTCGGAGTGAGAGGCATATTCAGATTTAATTGACGTGATAGTTAGCGTGGAGCAAATAATAGATTTCGGCGCGATGGTTTTATATTGGGGATTCTGGATAATTTTGGTAACTGTTTCCAGCGTTTCCCTGGCAATCTTTGGGTACCCTATTTTGTGGGTGCTCCGCAGTATTCTGAACAAAGTATCGAAGTGTATGATGTTTTTGTTTTCAAGAATAAAAAAATCAAGTGAGCGATAAAAATTTAATAAATAACCCTCTGGATCTTTGATTAAATCCAGGCCATCTGCAATTTTAATGAGAAAATAATTAATGGTGGATTTTTTATGCTGGTCCGGTTTTTGCTTGGCTTGATTAGCGCAACGATTAAATGCATGGTCCAGAGAAATGGCTTCGTTGGCCGTTATGTTTACAGCAACACTATTTGCACTGTATTTTTTTTGTTCGCGGAGAAAGCAGAGATTGTTGCCGTTTATTGCTGTGGACAACGCGACAAATTCATCTGACTTTCTTATCAAATCAAGCTGCCATACGCCAGACGATTCCACGGAGTTAAAAGTAAAAAAATTTGTCTGGGGCATTTGCTGGGCCAGATTATTTTTGGTCTGATATGGGTCGGTGTGATGATTGTTGCGGGAATAAGGGTGAGTGCGTTTGGTTTGCTGCCAGGTCTGGTCGATTGAATAATCTTTATTAGAAGAAGATGCTCGCTGGAATGGTTGATCTTGCTGGAATGGTTGATAGGTGTTGGCGCGTAAAGACGGGTTGGTGGAATCCGGTTGTTTGAAGGGAGGGAAAGATGAGGTGTTACTGGTGTTATCCGTTTCAAACTGGTTAGTGGTTGGGTTGTTGTGGAATGAGGCCTGGAATGGATTAATTCTTGTCATGGATAAGCCCGAATTTTTGCTGGAATGTTCGGTTAAGTGACAAAGTATGCGTTTTGGTTCCATGCCGCATGTCAAATCATGGCGTTAAAAATATCTGTGCTGTCAGGTATTTCTTTTGCACCGCGCCGGAGCATGGTGTCTTTCACGTGCCAGGCGTTATCTGATTGTCGATTCGCAGCATCGCGTGCTGGCGAGTCCGGATGGGCATGGGGGCTGGTACGGCGTGATCGTGCAGGTACAGAGGTACAGGCTGGCGCGGTTTAAGCGCGTCAGCTGTACCTGCATCATGCGGCCCTGATCCCGTTAGGGATGGGCCGTGTCAGCTTTGCTGGCCTGAGGCCTGAGGCCTGAAGGGTGAGCGCTGGACGGGTTTGCGTGCCATTCGCCTTGGGATTGAACTCGGGTTGAGATTCGCTTATTTTTTTCTCTATTGATTTGAGCAGGGTGCGAAGTGATGCCCGAACGCCTGATGTCTCTTTCCGGCTATCCGCAAGAATGTGAGTCGTATTTTGAGTGAAGGTTTCTTTTAGTGCGATAAGCATATTGTAATGAAGCAATGCCAAAGGATTATTTACGCTTGTCGTGTCATGGTTAATAATGTATTTTTCCAGAGCGCTCTGCGCGGCTGGGTAATTGTAGCTGCGGCGGACCGATGATATTTTTGATGCAATAGTACGGAAAATAGTCTCGAGTTCAGGCGTAATAGTGCAGTCATTTAATGACTGGCCGATGTTTAACAGTATTTGAGGTTCGAAGTGCGCTAGCTGTTTAATGGCATAATCTAAAACTCGAACAACTGGTCAATCGAGTTGAGGGGCAGCGTCTGGATTTCAGGTGAAAAAAGATAAGCCAGAAGATTTTTAAAAAATTCTTCAGGATTTTTCTGGCTGAATCTGCTGTTGGCGGCGAAATTGAGTGTTGTCACAGCGGCATCGAGTAAAGCGGATGATGCCGCGGAATCGTTGGTGTACGAAATGATTGAGAAAGTTGTCTCTAGTTCATGGGTTTTAAATTTCGGAATCATTTTGGCCAGTTTTGCCAGTATCAGGTCGGCGTTCCGCCTGTTATCGTAAAATTTTAAACCATCGACCATTTTTTTATATTGGGAATAATTCCAGTCTTCGTTGTGAGGGTTGATTTTTTCGCTAATAAAGTAAAGGGCTTTATTGATTGCGGCATGCGACGCGATCAGATGGGCATCGAGAAAAAAACTGGAGGTCGATTGCAGGCCACGGATCGTCGTTGGCTTTATCGAGAACATTTTGATAAAGAAGTTCGCAGGCTCTGGCAATCTCCGGGCTCTCTATGTTTTTTATACTACATAGGGTTTTGTTCAGAAGATTGAATGTTGGAACATACCTGTTTTGCAGAAGGAATTTTGCCAGATCGTTATAAAAATCCAATAGATAATTATTTTTATCTTTTATGAGTTTTAGATTGTCCAGCACCTCGCTGAGATCGAGCTTTGCTTGCCAGCTATCGATTTGACCTTTATTTCTGTGTAGTTGGGTAACGCAACGGTTAAAGGTTTGCTGCAAGCACAAGGCTTCTTGTCGTGTGATATTTATAATGATGTTTTGCGAAGAATTTATTTTAACCCCTTTGTTGAAATAGGGGTTTATGCAGCCAGTTGCATTTTTCAGGGCATCGAATGTATCTGCTCCTTGCATCTGGTTAAAATCCCACAAGCCCGAAAATTCAACTGAATTAAAATTTAAATTATCTGGCTGGATAAAATTCAGGGTTGAATTGGCTTGTATCGGGCTGGGTTGAATTGGGTTGAAATTGTCATTAATTACTGTTGAGTTATGGTTGTTATGGTATTGGTTTTGATAAGTATCGTGCTGGCGCTGATGTATATTGTTATCGAAATTATTGCGTCGATAAGGGTGCGGGCGGTTGATTTCCCCACTGTTGCCTGGCGAATAAGTTGGGCGATGTGAGTTGAATAAATGGGGGCTTGATTTGAATATTGGCCGGAGCGGGAGCTGTACTCGTCAATTTTATAAGAGGGGGCGGTGGATGGAGTTTTATTGCCGAAAATTGAGTTATTGCTGGTTTCCAGATTGACGGGGCGGCGGGCATTATATTCGGTGTAATTTCCGGCGCTGGATGGAATTCTTTGTGACATGGGTAAACCATAATTGTGGTTAAAGTGTCCCAGTAAGAGACAAGGCCTGTGTTTTGGTTCCACGCTTCATATTGCCCGCCTTAAAACCCACTCTCGCGCAGCAATGCCGCGCTCAAATGCTGCAACCCCAGCCCCAGCATGCTGCGGCGCTGGCCTTCGATTTGCAGCTCGCCGCGCGTCTCGCGCAACGCCGCAGGCGCGTGGTCCAGCCGCACCACCACATGAAACACCGGTGGGTTGGGAATCAGCGCGTCATGTTCCGGTGCCACCATCACCGGGCCTTGATAGCGTGAGGCCAGCATCGGGTACGCCAGATGCCGCACCGCTGTACTGCCCAGCGCGATGACCGTGCCGTGAATCGCCTGCATCTGGGCCTCGGGATAAAACCGCACGCTGGCGCCGCGTTTGAGCCACTGCATGTCGTCTTGCCGCACATAGGCATCGGCGAGCCAGTGCTGCGGATCGACCAGCATGCCGAGTGGTTCCGTCCTGCCGACCCATTGCCCGGCATGGCGTTCGGGATCGACATCGAGCCAGCGCCCACTAAATGGCGCCTGCAACGATAAACGGGCGATTTCGGCCCGTGTGGCCTGGATCTCCTTGCTTTGCACGCTCACCTGGGCCTGGGTAGCGGCATCGTGCTCGAGCCCGGCGTTGTCCGCCAGCAGTCCGCTCAAGCGTCCTTCGTAACCGCGCAATTCCGCTTCATGGCCGCGCACGCGCAGCGCCAGATCCGGTTCGTCGAGCACACTCAGCGTCGTGCCTGCCGCGACCTGTCCCATGGGATGAAGCGTCTGCAAGCGCGCTGGAAATGGCGCATAGAGATGCAGCAGATGCTCGGCCCGGGCCACGCCTACCGCATGCACCTGGGCATGCCATGGCACGGCTAGCAATAGCGCCAGCACGGCGCCCGCCAACCCGAACAGCCGTCGCCGCGAGGGCGGGAAATGAGCGCGCTGCGCCCAGACATAGTTCAGTTCGCGCCAGACCGGCAGCGCAATGAACCAGGTGACTTCGACGATAAATAGCGCCACGCCGAGCAGTTTGAAAAACAGAAAGTAGACAGTGACCGCGATGCCCAGAAAAAGCACCAGGCGATAGAGCAGGGTGACAAGGGCAAAGGCAATCAGCAGACGTCGTTTGAGTGGCGTGAAGACTTCGGGCGGTGTTTCATCGAGCCCCGCGAGCGTGCGCCGCAGCCAGACGCGAGCCTGGGCGAAGGCGCGCTCGTGCAGGTTCGGCATGTCCAGCAGGTCGGACAGGATGAAATAGCCATCGAAGCGCATGAAGGGGCTGGCGTTGAGCCCGAGTGACAACACCCAGCTGGTGGTGGCCAGATACAGCAGGCCGTTGCGCAGCGCGCCGGGCTCGGTGAGCACCCAGCCGAGCGTGGCCAGCCCAGCCAGCGCCAGCTCGCACACGATGCCCGCTGCGGAGATCGCTAACCGCTGGCGTGAGCGCAACAGCTTCCAGCTTTCGCCGGTATCGGTATAAAGCATCGGCCACAGCACGACGAAAGCGATGCCCATGTGCGCGACACGCACGCCAAGGCGGGTAGCCACTAGCGCATGCGCGAGTTCATGTAGCGTTTTGGCGGCGATCACTGCCAGTGCAAAGCTGAACAAACCCTCGGGAGAAAACGATTCGACCACGGCGGCGCGGAACGTATCCCATTGATGCAGTACGCGCACGATGCCCAGCAGGCTCAGCAACAGCACGGCGATACCGGTGGCCGGGTGAAACAGCCAGTCGAGCCGCGACGTGAGCCGTTTGAGCCAGCGTTGCGGGCGCACCAGCGGAATGCGGAAAAACAGATAGTGATGCAGCCACCAGCGCCAGGTGAGCCATGCAAAACCTGTTGCGCTGGCCGCAGGGAGGGGGGTACGGCCCGGCTCGAGGCGCAACAGCTGGTTGCGCGCGAGGAACTGGATGAACGCATGAATTTGTTCGAGCCCTGGGCGCAGCGCGGTTTCCGCGCTGATTTGCTGCTGTATCGCGCTTGCGGTTTGGCCCCAGCGCGCGAGGCATTCGAACTCCAGCCAGCCGATGCGGTAAAAGCGGTTCAGCACGGTGTCTTCGATGACCCAGGTGGGCTCGCCGTGGCGTGACGTCAAGGGCGTTTCGTTTAAGCGCAAGTCTTCGCGCAGCGGCGGCACCGGGGGCTCGATCGCCGCGCTGGCTTCAGTCGCGTTTTCAGTCGCGTTACGGCTTGCCGCATCGAAAGCCTGAGGCGTCACAGTCCACTCCATGCGCGCGCGGCGGCGAGCGGGCGGCGCAGCAGGTAATAACCGAGGCTGACCCATTTGCCGTACAGCTTGGCCGTGCCGTGCAAGCCCAGGCGCGCGTGTTGCGGGCGGCCCTCGACGCTCGCCAGCAGCCGGTAAGCGATCACACCGTCTTCGCCAGGGCGGGCCTGGTAGCTCGTCTCAAGCACTTTGCCGTGCAGCGGGCTGAGCGGATACGCGCTCAGGTACAAGGTCACTTCGGCGCCGGGTTCGAGCGCGATGGCGTCGGCGACCGGTAGCTCGATGCGCATCGCGGGCGTGGCGGGATTGGCGACTTCGAGAATGCGCTCCCCCGTCACCACGGGCTTGCCTAACCAGTCATCGGGATCGCTAAAGACCGCCACGCCGGCTTTCGGTGCGACCACATGGGTACGAGCCAGTTGCGCTTCGGTGGCGGCAAGTTCGGCGCGGCGCTGTTCGGCGGTGCCCGTTAGCACGGTGAGTTCGTTCCGGCTTTGCGGGTTATCGAACGCGCGCTGGTTTGCGGACATCAGCTCGGCATCGGCCACGGCCACTTGCTGCGTCAGCACGTTGGCGTGGTTGCGCAAGGTGGTCGGGTCCAGCTCGAAAAGCGGTGCGCCTGCCGCGACGGGTTGATTGGGCCGCACATCCATGTGTGCGATGACGCCCTCGATCGGCGAGCTGATGATTTCCGCTTCATTCGACACGATTTGCGCGGGCGCCAGCGCAGTCTGGTGCACGGGAAAAAGCAGGAGCGTGACGCTCAGTAAGGCCACCGTGAGCGTTTCGCGGCGCGTCAGACGCCATCTCAGGCGACGCCGGGGTTGCTTGCCGAGGGCTGACCAGCAATACGCCCAGGTTTGCCAGAGGCCGATGAGCGCAGTGCGCAGCGCGGGCTCCGGGGGCGCATCGAGCAGGTAGAGCAGCAGCGCCTCCCGTTCGCCATCGGCGGCATGCAGCGGCACGCACCAGACGCCATGCGGCCACCACTCGGCCCAATGCTCGGTGATTTCAGGCGGGGGTGTCAGCGTGTTGTGTTCGAGCCAGTGCGGCTGGGCATCGGGCAATTGCGTGCCGAGCCAGTGGCTGGCGCGCTTGAGCCAGACCCGATACGGCGAATCTTCCGGGGGCATGGCCAGTCCTGAGACGCAGAGCAAACGCAGATGCCCCTCATGCTGGCTAAACACCAGCGCCTGGCGAAAGTGCAGCAGTCCGAACGCATCATTGGCCATCGAGAACGCGAGCGCTTCGCGGCTGTTCGCTGTGAGCGCGCGGTCGCGCAGTTCGACCAGCGTGGCGATCAAGGCGGGCGCAAGCAGCGGCAGGTTCATGGCGTAGCGGCAGGTACAGGGGCGGCCGGGGCGGCCGGGGCGGCGGGGGAAAGCGGGCGATGCCGGTCATGCCCGCGATCAGCTCAGGGTCAGCGCGATCGAGTTGCGCTTCCAGTTCGACCGTTTGCGCGACCGCATCGACGCGGGCATTGATCGCACTGACATGGGC
Organism: Paraburkholderia hayleyella; assembly: GCF_009455685.1. NCBI lineage: Bacteria > Pseudomonadati > Pseudomonadota > Betaproteobacteria > Burkholderiales > Burkholderiaceae > Paraburkholderia > Paraburkholderia hayleyella. Next base: position 30,540 of record NZ_QPES01000002.1, read on the forward strand.
GGGATAGGTGTGCCCGGTTTCGTGGATGGTAATGGCGAGCGGCGCGCCAGCCTTGAGCGCTTTAAGCTGCGTGGACGGTACATTGAGCCGGACCTTGAGCGGGCCATCGCTCACCAGGTCGAACAACGGCATGCCGACGCTCACGCTTTGATAAGGCTTCACGTAGATCTTTGCCACATGCGCGCTGAAGGGCGCTGCCACGTGGCAGTAACCCAACTGCGTGTTGGCAAGCGCGAGCGCGCCGGAAGCTTTTTCGACTTCCGTGGTGGCGTTGGCGACTTCGATATCGCCAGCAGCATCCAGTTTTCTCAGGCTTTCCTTGGCGCTGAGATTTTGCCGCGCCATTTTCAGCTCAGCGCGGGCAACCTTCGCGCGTGAGCTGACTTCGCCGCAACTGAGTTGCGCGAGCAGCGCGTGCTGGCTGACCTTTTGCCCCAGTGTCAGATGCAAGGGCCCGAGGGTGCCGTTCATCTGGCTGGAGAGCGTGGTTTCCAGCTGCGCGGCGAGCAGCACGCGAATCGCGCTGGGCTCGTCACTGCCTGTTGCCACAGAGGTGGGCCTGGCGGCGTACCCGAGCGTTGTCGCGCTGAAAATCAATGCCGCTGACAGCGGAAACTTAAGGGTATGCAAACGCATGCGAGGCTCCAGTCGAAGAAGAGGTTGAGCGTGAGACCGAGATGAGGGCCGGGGCCGGTTGGGTAGTACCGGGTGTGCCCGGCACGTCCGGTGCACCCGGCACACCTGGCACACCTGGAATAGCAGCCAGCAGGGTGTGCTGGCTTTGCTCGTTGACCGAGTGCTCGATGGCCTGGGCGAGGGTCTTGATGTCGTCCTTGTCGATCGCTGCGGGCAGGATGTCGAAGCCGAGCGAGTTGTACAGCCGGCCCCAGGCCGCCTGGGCGTTGGAGTAAGCCGCTTCGCGCATATAGCGCGATAGCAGCAGCCGCCCTTCGGCGCGGATCACTTCCAGTTCGCTGCCGAGCGAGGCCGTCCGGGCCGCGCGGGCGTAGGCCAGCAGATGGTCATCGACGCGCAGGCTGTCGTCGGAGAAATTCACTTCCTGTAACGCGAGCTGATAGCGCAGCGCGCCCACGCGCACCTGGGTGAGCACCGCCATCGAGAGCGCGATGCGGCGCATGTCGTCGGTATTCGCCTGAGCTTGCTGCGCCGCATTCAACGAAGGCCATTGCAGCAGCCGTAGCAGGTTCACCGACACTTGCACGCCCACTTGCGACCACACGTTGTTATAGAGGTACTTGTTCGAGTCGTACTGCGAGCTGAGATCCAGCGTGACGTTAGGCCAGAGCTGTGCCTTGGCGATCTTCAGGTCGTTTTCGTTGACGCGCTTGTGATACCACTCCTCCATGATCTCGGGGCGTTGCTCAAGCGCGAGGCGTTCGAGCCGTGAGAGATCGCCGTTTAGCGGCGGCAGGGGCGTTTCAGGGGTATCCGCGAGGACCAGTGGCGAGCCCGGTGGTAACGACATGAGCGCGGCGAGTTCGGCTTGGGAGAACTCCAGATCCTGGCGGCGCACGGTCAGCAGATAGATCGAATCGAGCAGCGCGCGCTGGTACGCCAGAATCTCCTGGCGTGGCAGCAGGCCCCGGGCCTGGGCTTCGCGCGCCGCCGTCAAGGCCCGCTGGGTACGCTCGAGCAGGACATCCACTTGCGGCTTCAGACGCTGTGCACCGAGGGCGCGCCAATACGCGTTGCGCACATCCTGCAGCACGTTTTGCGCGACCTTGCGCCGACGCTCCTCGGCCATTAACACCTGATCGGCCTTTTGCTGCGTGCGGTAATACGCCACGCCGAAGTCCAGCAGGCTCCAGCTCAAACCGAGCCGGTTGAGCGCGCGATAGCGTTGTTCGGAGGTCGAGGCACGCAAGCTTTGCTGGCCATCCTGGATGCCAATCGAGGTGCCGCCCGAATCGTTGCTGCGTCCGGCAAAGCCTGCTGATTCGACCAGTTGCGGCAGCATTTCGTGGCTCGTGACATCGCGCAGATCGGCGGCTAGCGCGCTTTCCATCAGTTTCAGGCGGTAGTCGAGGTTGTACTTGAGCGCACGTGCTGCGGCTTCATAGAACGTGATGGGGCCGTTGAGCGGCTCCTGGTCGGCATACATGCGCGCCTGATCCTCGACGACTTTCTTTTGAAAATCTTTCCTGGCAAGCGGTTGGGGTTGCAAGGCGGAACAGGCGCTCAAGAGAAATACAAACGCGGTGAGCGAAATGAGCGCGGTGGAATTCCTGAGCGAATACATAGCGATCGTGTGTCCTTCTGGGCGTGAGTCGATGGAGCGATGGGACGATGAGTCGATGGGACGATGAGTCGATAGGCCGCCGGGTTCAGGGCAAGGGCTGTGGCGGGGGCGCGCCATGGGGACGCCAGCGCTGCGCCGCTGCGCGTACCTGAGCGCTAAAGCCAGGCGCGCTGTGAGCGGCGTGCTCAGGTGTCGTGTGTGGCAGGGCTGAAGCGGGCGGGGCAGCGTGCTCCACGGCACGCGAAGGCGCGGCAACTGCGGCAGGCGTGTCGTGCTGTTTGCCGTGCCGCTGCGGCGCGGGTGCCGCGTGCGGTGTCTCAGGCGCCTGGGTGTTGAAACGCGCAGGCGTTGCCAGCAAGCCATCGGCGCTCAGGTTGACACGTGTTTTACGGCCCTGGATCCGGGCCAGATCCTGCTCGCTGGCGAGACGGCTGTCGCGCACGCTTTGCGCGACGAATTGCGCCTCGGTTTGGTTGAGGTTCAGGCAGTCGATGTCCGTCGGAAGGGGGGCGATGTCGGGCAGGATGTAGTGAAACAGGCCGCTATCGCTCGAGTGCAGCGAGTATTGCAGCAACTGCGCGGTCGAGCGCACCACGGGCGTGACGAAGATCCCCGCTTCGAACCCGAGCCCTGGGGGAGCGAAGTTTGGCATGGGGTTCAACGTGGTCAGCCCGTACAGATGCTGGGGTGCTTCGATAAAGGGTGCGGCGATGTCCAGATGCAGCACCAGCCGCGCTTCGTCCGTGGCGCCGGCGAGATCGCTCACCGTGTAGCTAAAGACGTCTTGCAGCACGGGGCCGCGTCCGGCGGCGGCGATGACCTCATGGTTCGTGCTGTCGATCTGATAGGTGTAGCGGCCATCGGCATTGAGCGTCAGCGTGCCGTAGCGGCCAGCCAGCGGCTGGCCGACGTTGATGGCATGGAGAGGCGAGGGGCGGATTGGGCGGCGTTGCCGGTCACGCCGGCAGGGTTTGCCGCATTCGCCGCGCTCACTGCGTTGACCGCGATCACGCTGAGGGGGTCGCCACGATCGACATCGGTGTCGTTGGCGAGGACGTTGCCACGCGCTTGCGCGGCATGCTGCTGGTCGCTGGCCTGATTGCCGTCGTCGTGCGCGATGGGCGCATCGTCCTGACCGCTGATATGGATGGTCAGATGCGCTTGCGCCAGCGCGCCGCTCGTATCGCGCATGCGATAGGTGAAGATCTCGGCCAGTGGCGCGCTGGACGCCAGCAAGGCTTCGACTTGGCGGTTGCCGTTATCCAGCACGTAGCGATAACGGCCATCGGCATTGAGCGTGAGCTGGCCGTAATGCCCCGTGAGCGTATTGCCTGCCACGCTGCGATGGTTGTCGCTGTCGCTGAAATCCACGACCTGCTTCGTTTCGCCATAAGCGCGGCCATCGACATCGCTGTCGTTATCCAGCACGTTGCCGCTTGGGTTGACGCCGGGGGTCGCATTGTGACGGCCACCGGCTTCCACGGCCTCGGCCTCGTCGTCACGCGCGAGCGGCGTGTCGTTGCGGCCTTCGATGGTGATGCGCAATTCGGCCACGCCAGGCGCTTCCCAGCGATCGCTGAGGGTGTAGGTAAACACCTCTTGCAAGGTTTGATCGTTGGTGCGCAAGGCTTCGACTGCGGGCAGGGTGTTATCGAGCGTGTACTGCCATGTGCCGTCCGCTTGCATGAGCAAGGTGCCATAAGCGCCGCGCAGCGCATGGCCCACTGTCGTGGCGAGGTCAGGGGAAGGGTGCCCAGCGTTCGCCGCAGCCGTTTCGTCAGCGCGCGTGCCGGGGCGCACGGTCCGCACCGTCAGCACGTCGGCATGGTCGACATCGGTGTCGTTGGCAAGAACATTGCCGCCCGGATTGACCCCCGGCGTGGCGTTGTGGATGCCGCCCGCCTCCACCGCCATGGCCTGATCGTCGCGCGCGAGCGGCGCATCGTTGCGGCCATGTACGCGGATCGTTAATTGTGCCGTCGAACTCAGCAAACCTTCATCGCTCGCCTGGTAGGTGAACACGTCGAAGACGCTTTCATCAGGATTGAGCGCGATGACCACAGGGTTGCTGGAATCGACCTGGTACAGGTATTCGCCATCCGCGCCCAGCATCAGCGTGCCGTACTGGCCGCTGATCGTGGTGCCGGTTTCGTGGTTCGTGTTGGGGGCGACGGGATGCATCGCGCCGTTTGCTGTTTTTGCCCCTGCACGGAGGCCCGTGACCGTGAGGTGATCGTCATGATCGGTGGCGGTGTCGTTGGCCAGCACGGAGCCGGTGGCTTCGAGCGCCGCGTAGCCCAGGCTGGCCGCCGTGGCCTGGCCCTGATCGTCGCGGCTGACGGGCGCGTCCCAGGCGCCTTCGATGGTGATCTTCAGGACCGCGTGGGCGCTTGCGCCAGCCGCATCCTGCTGGGTGTAGGTGAAGTATTCTTCAAGAGATTCGCCGGGCCGCAGACGTTGTACCACGCGCAGGGCGTTGTTCACGCGATAGGTGTAATCGCCATTGAGCTCGAGCGTGAGCCAGCCGTAGCTGCCACGCAGCTCGCTACCCAGCATGCCCTGGAGGCCGCCGTCCGGAGCGGTGCCGGTGCGCACATCGACGACCCTGTGGCTTTCGCCGTAGCGATCCACATCGGTGTCGTTGGCCAGCACGTTGCCGCTGGGGTCGATACCCGGGATTTGGTTCAGGACGCCGCCCGCTTCCTTGGCCGTTGCATGGTCGTTGAGGGCGACGGGCGTGTCGTTTTGCCCAGTGATGACGACGTTCAGCATCGCGCTGCTAGTTGCGCCTGCGCTGTCGGTGACGCTGTAGATAAAGCGTTCGGTGAGGGTGTCCGAGGCTTCGCGCAAGGCCTGAACGTCGGCGTTGTCGTTATCCACGGCGTAGTGATAATGGCCCTCGGCGTTGAGTGTCAGCTCGCCGTACTGGCCGTGGAGCGCCTCGCCCACCGTGCCTGTTGTGCCCGCCTGTGTGCGAATGGCGCTGACGCTGAGCGGGTCGCCATCGGGATCGCTCACGCGGCGGCTGTCAAACAGGTTGCCGTCGGGGTTATGACCGGGCCGATTGTTGGCGCTGCCACCCGCCTCCTGGGCGCCGAGGGTGAGGTCATGAACGGTTGGCGCATCGTTGACGCCGGTGACCGTGATGACCAGCTGCGCCTGATCGCTCAAGCCTTCGGTATCGGTGATCTGGTACGTGAACACATCGGTGGCGGTTGCGCCGGGACGCAGCGCCTGCACGGCGGCGCTGGCGCTTGCCACTTCATAGCGGTACGAGCCGTCCGCGCCCAGGTACAGCGTGCCGTACAGCCCGGCGATCGCGGTGCCGTTGGCGGCTTGGGTGTGCGCCGCCACGGCGGCAAGCGAACCCGCCGCTGTGCTCTCGCCTTCCCGCACACCGCTGACCACGAGCTGGCTGTTGGGATTGTCCACGCGATCGACATCGTGATCGCTGCCATCGCCCTGATCGCCCTGGCGCGGCACACCGCCGGGGCGGGGGCTGGCATCGAGGATCACGTTGCCCGAGGGATTGACGGCATCGCGGCCGAGGCTTGGCGCACCGGCTGTAGCGAAGGCGTAATCGTTGCTGGCGACGGGGTTGTCGTTGCTGCCCTGGATCGTGATGCGCAACTCAGCCACGCCTTGCAGGTTGCCCGCATCGTTCATCTCGTAGCTGAAGACGTCAGTTAGCGTGTCTTGCGATGTGAGGCGTTCGACTTCGGGGGCCGTGTTGTCGACGACATAACGGTAATCGCCGTTGGCGCCAAGCGTGAGCGTGCCGTATTGGCCCTGGATGACGGTGCCGTTTGTACTGTCGGTACCGGGTGCGACGTTGTCGAAGGCGGTACTCGCCAATGCACCGGCGGTGCGGATGCCGTTGACCGTGAGGACTTCGCCGTAATCGACGTGGTTGGCGGGATGCGCGACGTTGCGGCCTGGGCCGCCGTCCACATCGGAATCGTTATCCAGCACATTGCCGCTGGCGTCCTGGCCAGCGCTGCTGTTATGCACGCCGCCCGCTTCGATGGCGGTGCCCGTATCGGCGAGGGCTTGCGGCGTGTCATTGGCGCCTTTGAGCGTGACGGTGAGCGTAGCCCCCGACGCGCTGCCCGCCTGATCCGCGAAGCGGTAGGTAAAGCGCTCGCTGAGCGTTTGCGTGTCGAGCCGCAGCGCCTGCACGGCAGCGTCGTCGTTATGCACGAGGTACTGGTACTGGCCCGTCGCGTCGATGCTGAGATCGCCATAGAGTCCGGCGATCAGCGTTTTGCCGTTGGCCGCCACGCTGATTTCGGCACCCTGTGCCGGGCCACTGTCAGCCGTCACGCTGAGCATATGCAACCGGTCGGGGACGGCGTTGTTGTCCGGGTTCAGGTCGGCGTCCCGATCGTTATCCAGCACGTTGCCGGTTGGATTGATGCCCGCAAGGGTGTTGCCGGTGCCGCCGGCTTCCAGGGCGATGGCCTGGTCGTCCACACCTTTGGGGGGATCGTTGACCTGCTGCAACACGATCTGCACGCTGCCGGTGGCGCTCAGCGCATCGCCGGGTTCACCCGGAATGCCATTGCCATTGGCATCGCCAAAGCTACCGTTGTCGTTGCTGACCATCGTCAGCGTATCGGTGCCGTTGAAGTTGCGTCGGCCCTGATAGGTCAGCTCGCGCAGCGCGTCGTTGAGACTGGCGAGCGTGCCGCGCATTTGCAGCGTCGCGCTGTGCATGCCCGGGTTCGTGAGCGTGACTTGCGGCACGGCACGGGCGAGATACAGCGTGCCCTTCGTCACGCTCAAGGTCACCGTGAGCTGATCGTCCGGACGCGCATCGATATCGCTCAGGCTCAAACCATTCAGCGAGAGCGGCGTGTCCTCGAGACCATACTGCGTGCCAGGCAAATGATTCACCGGCGCCTGGTTGCGTTCGACGTAACCGATATTCGCCACGGCTGAGGCACCGTTGTTCAGCACGATATCGACCTCACCGAGCGTCGCGCCGTCGCTGTCGATGCGCACGACGAGATCGCGCTCGGCGATATGGGCGGCGCTATTGGGCGCGGTGATGCGGTACTGGCCTGGCGCCAGTACGCCGAAGTGATAACGGCCGGCGTTATCGGTGGTGGTGTTGAAGCTGAGATTGTCGGCGCTCGTGGCGAGGTTGCCATCGAGCCCGGCCCAGACCAGCGTCACCGTTTGCCCGCCGAGCCCCACGCCATCTGGCATTCTTGAGGCATTGGCCGATAACGTGTCGTCCCAGAGCGTGCCGCTAATCATGCCCAGTCCGGCTGCGCTGGTCAGCACATAGGTGTTGGGCGGGGAGCCCTCACCCGTGCGCGCGCCATTGGAGGTGCCTGCCATGCCGACGGCCGAGCCGCCCCATTGCGTGAAGTTGTCAGGCAGGCTGCGCCAGCGCAAGGTGGCGTTGTCCGGGGCAATGGCATGCGTGTTGGGCACATCGACGGCGTAGTAGACGCCGACCGTGACGCCAGGCGCGATGCGTGGCAGCGTGAGCGCAAGGCCTGTGGTGGTATCGAGCGTGGCGCCAAGGATGGCGAGATCGGCGGCGCGATAAGTCGCGCCATCGAGCACGAGATGATCGAAACGATAGTTCGTGCCGCCTGCAAAGTGGTCCGTTAGCGTGGTATCGAAGGCGGGCATGCTGCCGTTTTGCGTGAAGCGCACGAGTACTTGCGCCGTGCCGATCCCGGCGTTGGCACTGTCCGCGACGGGCGCAAAACTCGTGATCTGCTTGACCATGCCGCTGAACCCGGGTTCGACGATATGTTCGAGCAGCGTGTTGCCGCGGGCGAGCAAGGTTGAGCCGGAGTAATCGGCGGCCTTGACTGTCAGCATCGCGCCGTTTGTGTTGCTGTCCTGGTTGAGCGTGCGGGCGCTGAATTCGAGCGAGACCCCTTCGAGGTCGGCATCCAGCTCGGTATTGCGCATGTCGCCCAGATCGAACACCAGCACCTGGTTGCCCTGGGCATCGGTGGTCACGGTGAGATGCGAGCGATTGAACACACCTTGCGGCGCTGCGCCAGACAGATCGGGTGTGAGCGGTAGCGCTTCCGGGCTGGTTTGGTTGCCACTGAGATGCAAGTTGGGGTCGCCGCTTGTCACCAGATCGCTGTAGCTCGACGACAGGCCGCCGTTCGAGATCAGGGCGAGGCGCACGCTGCCATCGTCGATGAAGGCGAGGCCGTTGGGCAGCGTGACGCGCATGGTGAAGTGGTCGGTTTCGCCTTCGGCGAGGATGCCGTTGACGCGATAGCGGATGATTTCACCTGGCGCGACGTTTTCGTCCAGCGTGGTGGTGGGAGACGGCGCGGGCGTGTCAGGCAGGCCCCCTACCCGCGAGATTTGCACCCCCTGAGAAACCGATACCCGCAACGGCGCTTCCAGCCGGTAGTCGTTCACTACGCCGCTGTGGAGCAGGCCATCGGCGCCGGTGCGCTCATTGGCGTTGGGGCCGTCGATGCTGGTCCACTGCACGCGCGGCACGTTCTCGAAGCCAGCCAGGCTGGCCGCGTTGTCGGTGGTGCGGCCGGTGACACGCAGCACGATGTTCGCGCCTGTCGGCAGGTCGATCTTCGCATTCGCCGCGCTGCTGAGCTGGTTATCGGTTAGCACGAAAGCGTTGGGGCTCATGCTCGCGCCACCATCCAGCGTCACGCTATCGAGCGTGTAACCGGCCAGCACGGTCGGCAACGTGTCGCTGAACGTGAGGTCGTAAGCGTTGGTGTCCGATGCAGCGTTGCCGTTGCCGATGCGGATCGTGTAGGTCACCAGGTCGCCGCCATCCGCGCCGCCGCTGCCCTGATTGCCTGCGGCAGCCAGGAGAGGGCCCGTATTGTGGATGACCTCGGCGCTTTGCTTGAGGGTCAGCGTGGGCTCGCGCACGACGACAGTCGGGGGCGCGCTGGTATCGGGCAAGGTGCGCTCAAGAGGCGTCGAGCCGTTGGGCGTGTCGCCATCCGGGTCGCTAAAGGTCAGGCTGGCATGGGTGGCGAGCGAGGTCCCCGCCTGGTTGCTGCCGACATCGGCCAGAATCAGCCGTATGCGCAGGACCATGCTGTTGTTGTTCGTGATGTTGTCGGCGGCGGTGAGCGCAAAATTAAAACGCCAGTACGCACCGTCTTGCGTGATGACGGGGAGGTCGCAGTGAACGTAGCTGTTGGGATTGAGATCGGCGTCGAGCGCAGCGCTCCCGTCGCGCATATACAAGAGCTCGCAACCGTTGCCATTGCCGTAACTCATGTCCAGCGTCAGGCCCGGCGGAATCAGCGCGTTGACGCGCAGGTTATCGGTGATGTATTCGGGCAAGGCGACGACGATGTCGTACAGCATGCTTTCGCCGGGTACGAGGTTCGCACCGTGCGTGTGAGTGGCGCTCGAATCGCTCTCGCTCAGGCTGCCGTCGGCGAAGACGATATGCACCGCGGGCGAGGCCACCTGCTCAAGCGCGGTGCTGGTCGCATCCGTGGGTGCGTTGGGCGTGAACCCGGGGCCGCCGGCCAGACTCGCATAGTGCGTCAGCGTGGCACTGCTTTGCAGCGTGCGGGCAGCTTCGATGTAGGGGTTCACGATCACGTCGTACGTGATGAGCACCAGGTTGCTGCCGCGCAAGTCCGCGTCGGAGCCGCTGCGGCCCGCGCCGAGCGAGGCCGTGTGGCCCGCATCGAGAAAGCGGATCGAGCTGCCTTCAATGACGTAATCGACGTTGGCGGCCAACGCGCTGCCATCGCCGCGGTAGACCTGCACCCTCGCGTTCGCCAGCGAGCCACCCGCAAACGTGAGATAGGGCGGCAGGGTGATCGTGGTGGCGACCTCGAAGGCGCCGCCACCGCCGCTATTTTTGATCGCCGTGGCAAGACGCACGGTGTCGTTGCCGTCGATGCCGCTGACATTGCCGTGGATCGCGTCGAGGCTGGTGAGCACGCCATCGAAGGGCCGGCCACTCGTGCCAGGCGCATGCCATGTCACGCCGCTGCCGCTTAAGCCGCTCACCGTGCCGTGGCTGGTGGCGACCACGCCGTGACGCAGGCTTAAAACCGGCTCGGCAATCGACTGGATGGCGGCAATATCCGACGACAGCAGGCTCGTGTGATCGATCGTGGTGACCTGGCTCGATTGCCCGAGAACGCTTATCGAGCGATGGTCCGCGTAAGGCTGGCCGCCGACGCTCAAGGTGAACAGCACCTCGATCTGGTTGTCTGTGCCGCTGGCCATGCTGTAGTTGCCGAAACTGAAAACCACCGAATTGCCAGGGCCGTTGCTGACGCTCGGGTGGTTACCGGTATGCGTGTTGCGGGGGCCGAGTTGCCAGTGGTTGGCGCCGCTGCCCTCCCGCCAGGCGATGCTGCTGGTGTCGAACAGCGGCAACGGCAGCCAGGCCTTCAGCGCGAACGACTCGTAGTCGCCCGTGACGAGCGTGTAGTCGAGGCGGAAGGTCACCACGTCGCCCGGATGCAGTTCGCCATTGACAGGCGGCGGCGCGCCGTTCACCTGGTCGAGCGTGATCTCGACGTTGCGCGTATCGATCCGGCTGAGCGTGGCCGAACCGTCACTGGGCGCGGCATCGCCCTGGTTGGCGTGATCGAGCAAGATGTCCGCGGTGACCACGGCACGGTTGCCGACGGTATCGCCTTCGTTGAGATCGCCATGGGCGTAGCGGTGATCTGCGTAGGTTTCGTTGACGCGCGTCGTGTAGCGGATCGCCGCCTGGGTGGCGGCCGATAGCGTGGTGTCGAACGCGAGATCGCCTGCCAGCGTGCTGGACGCCAGCGTCGAATGAAGCAGCGACTGGACGATATCGAAAGTGAGCGAGGTTGTGCCATCGGCGTTGAGCTGCGTCGCGGTGAGCAGCGCGATGCTGTGCGTCACGCCGTTGATCTTCACTTCAAGCGTGGCGGGGCCGTTGAAGGTCTGGCCGTCGCTGATCTGGTCGGCGATGGTGAGCGAGCCATTGCCGCCCAGCGTCTGGCCGAAGGCGAAGTAATCGGAGAGCGCGAGGTTCAGCGTGTAGCCCAGCGTGTCGCCGGGGGTGAGCCCTGGGCCTCCCGTATCGTTTTTCAGCGTCACGCTTTTTTCGAGCGTAATGGCCTTGGCGATGAAGGTGGTGTCCTTGGTCGTGCCATCGCCCGAAATGGCGATATCGGTGGCGGGAGGCGTGACATCGCGCGGGTCTTGCGGTGTCCAGCGGCCTGTCGCATGCGCCGCGCCGAGGGTGATGCTGAGCGGGTCGCCGCGGCGTGCATCGAGGATCGGCTGACCTGTCGCGTCCAGTTTGGGCACATAGAAATCGACTGTGCTGGCCTGCGGCGCGGACACGCTGGCATAGGTGATCGAATACGATTTCAGGAAGGCGTTGCCCGCCGCGAGTTTCTCCGCGATCAATGCGGCATTCGTGATGACCGTGTCGTTTTGCAACGTGACCGAACTCAAGGTGCCGCCTGCGCCTGGATGGATCGCTGTCACCCGGATCGTGCCCGGCAAGTCCTGGTTGAGCGTGATGTCGTGCAGCGTTTGCCCGGTGGCGGGCGTGAGCGTGACGGTTTCCGTGTGAATGAAGTTCGGTCCGGTGGCGGTTTCCATCTCGATCATGTCGAGCTTCTGGGCCAGCGTGAACAGACGCGGATGCACGATAAAACTCACCGCGTCCGGGCTGAGGAGGCTGGGGTCGGCGGTGGGGTTGTCCAGCGCGTCGTTGCCATACTGAAAGCCGCTGCGCGCATGGATCATGAGATCGGCCGCGGGGTTCGAGTCCGCCGTGTCGGCGAGCGGGCTCAGCGTGGCATTGACGATGACGGGAATCCCCGGCTGATCGCGCGACACGCTGGCGTAGGGCAACTCCAGCACGACGAGCTGGTTGTGCAGACCCAGGCCGGCGGCCTCGGTGAGTACCAGCGGCTGCCCGTCGCTGTCCTTGGCTAGCGGATGGGTGGCATGGCCGCTCGCATCGAACTGCACCACGTGCGCGGTGAGGGTATGGCCTAGATAGGTTGCGGAACTGAATTGCACGCCATCGTTGCCGTCCTTACCTGCTGAGGGAATAAAAAGGTCGATGAACGGCGCGTAGCCCGGCTGCGCCGAGGTGTTGCCCAGCGTAACGGTGAACGAGAACGCTCCCCCGAGCGGCACTTCCGCGCCACTGGCCGAGACGCTGAGCGTGGGGGCGGCATTGGCGGTGGCATCGAGCGTTGTCTTGACGCTGGCGGCTGGACGCTCGGCCCGCTCCCGCTCGCCCTGAGGCGCATCCTGGTTGTGGGCGCTTTCGCTGGTCTTGGCGGCATGCGCAGGTGCTTCTACAGGAGACGCGGGACGCGGCGCGCCATCCGCATGGTCTGTTTGCGCCGGATTGGTGTGGTGCTCGAGCGCTGCCGCTCCCGCGCCATCGAACAGGATGCGCGGCTCCAGCGCGAGCGCCTGGCTGTGCGGACGCAGATGAGCGGGCGTGGCAAGTGCTGGGTGCGAGGAGCGTGAAGTAGACATGGCGTCGAGGTTCTCTGGTAGCCGTCAAGGACACCGCGAGGGTCGCGCGAGTCTTGCCGGAGTAAGGCGAATGGCATGGGGCGAGGCGCCGTGCCGATGGCCTGACCAAGCATCAAATAGAAAAAGAGCTTGCGAAATTTAAACAGGCTGAAACAGGCATCAAACCGTTAAAACCATTAGCTGAAACGGATGTTTTAATTCGGACAATCTGGACGGCATTATTTTTAGTCAAACGGGTGTTTAAACTGCCGGTTTGTCTTGCGGCACAAGGCGGAGATTGAATAATTAAATGCAAAATAGATGGTGAGGTTTCACTTGTCCGTTAAAAAATAGAAAGTGAAAGATTAGGAACGGGTTTTGAAAGGCTCTTTCCGGTACCTGGAGAAACCGTTGCAAGGCATGTAGATAATGGGTTTGTGGCTTTTCGGACAAGACCTGCGGAACAGCCGCAAAACGGTATAAACGGCCTGCCGCACAGTAGAACGGAAGCAGTGACATGGTATGAAAAAGACGGTTGGCGTGATTGGATTTTTTTGCCAGGTGGCGCTTTGGAATCAGATTCCCGGAATGAGCGGATGGTAATTCAGATTGTTAAAAATTGTCAAATTGAGAGGGAATTATCAGGGGCTCGATGAGGTTGAAGTAATTTCTTCCGATTGAATCAATTCGGCAGACCGCATTTTAATTAAGGCATAACGCGGACGCGTTCGGGCGAAAGTCACGGTGGCGAAGGCCAGGAGGACGGCACGGTGAATGGAACGTGCTGCGCGGCCGACGTTGTGTCAAGGCTAGCCGATGGCGGGGCTGGCGGGGCCAATGTGCTGCGTGAGGTGCTGATGAAAAAACAAATTTAAGGCATCCAGCGCATGCAATAAAAGCGGAGCTGCAAGTGGCAGGACACTGGAAAAATTAAACGGAATTAACAATGATTCACGCCGTAATGACGTGAATCGGTGTGAATCTCTACAATCCGTTATGTGTTATTGGCCCAGGTTTTAATCGAAGGATGAAGGATACTGGCCGGGATTGCTTCGTATTTCACGGGCATAGTTTTCCAGAATTTGTATATCTATGTCGTTTCTGCCATTGACTACGGTCAAAATTTCTTCTGGATATAGCTCGATTGCGATTTTCTCGGAGTTCGTCAGCCTCATTCGCCGTTCTTCGGCTATGGATTTTATGATCTCGACTTTTGAGTTGACGGAACTTCTTGTTGCCGGCTCCATCTTTTCAGTATCGAATGGGGCTGTATTTTTTAAAAATAATGCATTTTCCGGATGATCTGGCTTGGGCGATGGATTATCGTATTTTTTGACCAGTTTGATTGTTTTTAATAATAATTTATCATTTAATATGTAACCGGTGTCCGTGGCTTTGACAAGAAAGGAGGATATTTCGTAAATGTCTTCTAATAAAGACGGGGCTAAATCGAGTCTGGATTCTGTGATAAAACGCTCGATCATCGTTCTTGCTATTTCCTCATTCGCGGAGGGTTCTGTTTTTTGGGAAATTGGTGAGCTTTCCAGATGAGCTGATTCGGGAAGTTTGATGCCGCATGCCTCGAAAATAAATTTTAAACCAGTCTCATTTAATTCATCCTGGGTTTCTATTTCTTTAAGATTGTATGCGAGCGCGACAGCTAAAGTTAATTGATCGGTAGTCAGATTGATTTTATGGTTTTCGGCATAGCTTTGGAGCTGTGCTGTTATGATTTGATTATGAAATAACAGGTCGTCGTGTTCGCTGCGGGTATTCGTTGCCACTTCATGTTTTATTTCTGGTTGTAATCTGCTGGTGTATTCGTCCAGGTTTTCATAGTTGATGCAAAGTATAGGGCTGGTTTTCTTTATTGGGTTCGTCAAGGGTTAACTTGCCAAGTGGTGATGTGAGGTTCTGGATATTTTCAGAAAAATCATTTTTCGTGATGGGTGAAGGTGTTTTGTGATTAATTGGGGTGTTGACATGGCAACAAATAAAATCCATTGAATAATTGGCTGAAAATATTTTTCGGGGACGCAGCTTATGGATAAACAGATGAATGTGTCGTTAGCCTGTTGTTAAAGCCGATTGTTTGGTAACAATCGGGCGCAAACGGTTCAGGTTCAGGTTCAGTTGCGGCCAATCATCGCGGCATGTCTGCATCTCGCCTTCAGGCCTCCGGTGCAACCAGCCAATGCACGCTAAATAACCGTGCTTCATCGGTCCAGACCGGCCCAGGTTGAAACCCGGCTGTCGCCGCCATGGCCTGAAACCCTTGCACCGTGAATTTGCACGAGTTTTCCGTATGCAGCGTGTCGCCTTCCGCGAAGGCAAACGTATGGCCCGCTATCTCCACCGTTTGCGCACAGCAACTGAGCAGATGCATTTCCACCCGTCGCAGCAGCGGTTGATAAAACGCGTAATGCGCGAATTGCGTGAGGTCGAAGTTCGCGCCGAGTTCGTCGTTGATGCGCTGCAGCAGGTTCAGATTGAATTGCGCGGTGACGCCCTCGGCATCGTTATAAGCCGCATGCAAAATGGCGGGCGCTTTCACCAGATCGACCCCCACCAGCAGCCCGCCGCCATTGAGCCAGGTTGCCGCGTGGCGCAGGAACGCATGCGCCTCGATGGGGCTGAAGTTGCCAATCGTCGAGCCCGGAAAAAACCCCACGCGCCGACCGTTTTGTCCGTTTTTGCTCCACACGGGCGGTAGCGTGAGCGGCGCCATGTAGTCGGCGGCGACGGGCTCGACTTCCAGCCCAGGATAATCGGCGCGCAGTTGCTGGGCCGCGGCGGTGAGATGGGCCGTGGAGATATCGACCGGCAAGTAGCGGCGCGGCGCGCTGCCGGAGGCAAAGGCATCGAGCAGCAGCCGGACCTTGGTCATCGAGCCCGCGCCGAATTCGACGAGTTCCACATCCGGCCCGACCTGGGCGATTTGCTCGGCCATCGCCGCGCCATGCTGAGCCAGGATGCCGAGTTCGGTGCGCGTCGGATAGTACTCAGGCAAGGCACAGATGCGATCGAACAGCGCCGAACCGCGCGCATCGTAGAAGTACTTCGGTGCAATGTGGCGCGGCGTGGCTGCGAGCCCCGCGAGAACCTCGGCGGCGAAGGCGCCGTCAGGGGCAAACGCGGCATCCGGCTGCGACATTCGCCCTGGCGCTGAGGTTCCCGTCCCAGCAGGCGTCGTCGCATCTTCAACGCCGACCGTGGTCGCAGCCAGCGTTTTCACGGAAACCGCAGCGGGTGCGCTGTGTTGCAACAGCCCATCAGAGATTTTTGGCAAGGCGGACTCCTGAGAATTGCCAGCGCGTGGGCGGCGGGAAGAAATTGCGGTAGCTGGGACGCGTATGTCCGGCGGGCGTGGCGAGGCTGCCGCCGCGCAGCACACGCTGCCCGACCATGAACTTGCCGTTGTATTCCGCGGCGGCCCCGGGCAGCGGCACGAAGCCCGGGTAGGGCTCATAGGAAGAGCGGGTCCATTGCCATACCTGGCCTGTCAATTGGCGCAGGCCGGGCAAAGACGCGGCGGCTTCCCATTCGAACTCGGTGGGCAGCCGTGCTCCGGCCCATTCGGCGTAGGCGGCGGCTTCGTAAAAACTGATCTGCGCCACCGGCGCGCCAGCGTCGAGCGGCGCGACTCCGTGCACGCCGAAAACATGCCAGCCTGATGCCGTTGCATGAGAGGCTGCGTGGGCCAAGGCCAGCCGGGGGTCATCCGCTTCGAGCCAGTAAGCGGGCGCGCGCCAGCGTTGCGCCTGGACGGTGGCCCAGCCGTCCGAGAGCCAGAATTCGGGGCGTTGATAGCCGCCCTCCGCGATAAATTCGGCGTATTCCCCGCACGTCACCAGCCGGTCGGCGAGGGCAAAGGGTTGCAGCAGCACGGGATGGCGTGGCGTTTCGTTATCGAAGGCAAAGCCCGCGCTGTCATGACCGATCTCGACGATGCCGCCAGGATGGCGGAGCCACTCCGGGGCCTGGGCGTGAGTGTGGCCCGCTTGGGCGCTGGGCGTGGACAGTGCCCCAAGCCGCTCTCCGGGGTGTTCCCGATAGGCGGGCAGCAGCGGATTGCACCAGAACGCATGAAGAATGTCGGTCACGAGCAATTCCTGATGCTGCTCTTCGTGGGCCAGGCCGAGCCGCAGAATCGGCTCGATGGCCATGAGGCAGGTTGGGCTGGCGCTTTCCAGCAACGCCTCGAGCGCCTGGTCGACGTGCTGCCGGTACGTGCGGATTGCCTCAAGCGAAGGACGCGACAGCAGCCCGCGTTGGGCGCGGGTATGACGGGGCCCGAGCGCTTCGTAATAGGAATTGAACAGGTACGGGAAGGCCGGATTGAACGGCGTATAGCCCGGTGCATGGAGGCCCAGCAAGAGGGTTTCGAAGAACCAGGTGGTGTGCGCCAGATGCCATTTGGTCGGGCTGGCATCGGGCATCGACTGGAGGCATTGATCTTCAGCGGAGAGCGGGGCGGCAAGCGCGACGCTGTGGCTGCGCACCGTGCGCAAGCGCTGAAGCAATATGGTGGGGTCAGGCGGGTGGGGCTCTGCGTAGCGCATTAGGCTGGCTCATTAGGCTGGCGTGTCAGGCCGGTGATGAAACAGGCGGTAATGGAGCGTGGAGCGTGGAGCGAACGAGCTTGCTGCGATTGCGTGTGATTGCGTGTGATGACGCGTGACTGGGTGCGGCTGGGTGCGGCTGGGTGCGACTGAGTGCGATTGGGTACGACCAGGCCATTCTACCCTTGAGCGGGCTCAGGCCAAGTCATCGCGGTGCGTCATACGTGACTGCACCACGGGTTCACCACAGCCCGCGAATCGCGGCAATGCCGTGCGCGCCCTGCGCGCGAGCCCACGCAAGATGCTCAGGCGTCATGCCGCCGAGAGCGAACACGGGCACGTTGGCGCGTGCCGCCATGGCGGCAAAGGCTTCCCAGCCGAGCGGCGGCGTGTCGGGATGGCTGGCGGTTGCCAGCACCGGAGACAGCGTGACGAAGGTGGCACCGAGCCGCTCTGCCTGGGCGAGTTCGGCGGACGTATGGCAGGCCGCGCTTAGCCAGCACGTGGCGGGCACTGGCCGCGTGCGGCAGGCCATCAGATGCGCGCTGCTGAGATGAAGACCCGCCGCGCCGCTGCTCTCCATGACTGTGCCTGTGCATGAAAGCGCAGGCCCGTTCAGGATCAGATGGGCCTGATGCTGGCGGCACAATGACGCGCTGGCTTCGGCGAGGCGCGTGTAAGCGTGGGGCTCAAGGGTTTTGGCGCGCAACTGGACGAGCCGGATGCCGCGCGCCAGCGCAGCGGCCAGGCGCTCCAGGAACGGTTCGAACAGCGCCTCAGGTAACGTTTCAGGCTGCCCGTCCCGAGTACCCGCGCCAACGGGATCAGGCTCCGGTTCTGGCGTGATGAGGTAGCGCGTGGGCAGCCACAGCAAGGACATGACGCTTATTGCCGGGGAGGCGCCTTGCCCAGCGCGGGCTCCGCTGCCCCTGCCCCCGTTGCATGATCGTCGTCGGGATCGCCGTAATCGGGCAGCGGCATCGGCGCGGTGGTCGCACCCGCGAGGCGGGCGCGCCGCTGCTGGGTGAAGGCATCGCGGACAAACGAATATTTATCGAGCGCCGCCTGGTTCAACAGTTCCGACGCACCGAGCAAATCCGAGCGCACGCTGACGAACTGCGTCGCGTAGAGCGGATAACGCACGATGGGTTCGGCGTAATTCAGCGGATTGAAGCGCACATCCACCACGAGGCCCATGCTGTCGCGCAGCGAGCTGGGCCCGAACACCGGCAGCACCAGATACGGCCCCGAGGGCACGCCCCAGCGCCCCAGCGTCAGGCCAAAATCCTGGCGATGCTTCGGCAGCCCGGCGGGCGTGGCGAAGTCGAGCAGCCCGCCCAGGCCGAAGGTCGAATTGACGGCGACGCGCATGAGGTCTTCGGTGGCATCGGTGATTTTCAGTTGCAGCAGGTTATTGGCGGCGGTGGTCAGATCGCCCAGATTCGCAAAGAAATTGCTGACAGCGGTGCGCAGCGGCTGTGGCGTCACGGTCTGATAGCCCTTGGCGAGGGGCACGGCGACGGTCTGGTCCAGCGCATCGTTGAACTTGAATACCGCCCGGTTCATCGGCTCCAGCGGATCGCCTGGCTTGCGCTCCGGCCCCGTCGCGCAACCGCTGGCGAGGCCTGCGAGCAAGACGGCTGCGACGATGTTGTAAAACTTCATGAAAACTTCTCCTACGAATGTTTGGCGGCGCGCAGCGCACGCGGCTTACCCATTAACACGGGCTGAAAAACGACCGCGCCAATCAGCGTGCACAGCAGCGAGAGTGCCAGCAAGCGGCCCATGCTCGAGGTGCCCGGATGATGCGACAGCCATAGGCTACCGAACGCGGTTGCGGTGGTGGCAGCGCTATACAGCACGGCATGGGTCAGGCTCGATTGCAGCAGACCGGTGTGGCCATTGCGCCAGGCCATGACGAAATAGATCTTGAAGGCCACGCCCACGCCCAGCATCAGCGGCAGCGCAATGATATTGGCGAAGTTCAGCGGCATGCCGAACACCACGCACAACTCCAGCGTCACCACAGCCGATACCAGCAGCGGCACGAGCGTGCGCAGCACGTCGCCGATGCGCCGCAGCGTGAGCCACAGCAGGAGGGTGATGGCGATCACCGCCCAGCAGGCGGCCTGCACGAACGCCTTGATGATCGTATCGGCCGAATGCAGGATCGAAATCGGCCCGCCAATTGCCGCGGGTTCGGCGGCCTTGACCGCATTGGCGAAGCGGCGCAGGGCCGCATCGTCGTTCGGATCGGCGCCGGGCCACACCTTCGGCGAGATATCGACCAGCGCCTGGCCGTCGCGGGAGAGCCAGTCGTGCACGATTTCGGGCGGCAAGGTCTCGCGGCTCACCACGCCAGGCTGCAACAGCAGCGTGAGTTGTCCGAGCGCGAGCCTGAGCGTCGCGCCGAGCGCGTGTTCCGCCCGCTCGCGGGTGGCGGCATCGGCGGCGGCGAGCTTGTCCAGCGTGGCCGACAAATGCGCCGCCGATGCCGCACCGGGGCCCGGATGATCTTCCGCGGCGAGCGCGAGCTGGTTGGCGGCGCGCTTGAGCGCGGCGATGCGGACCGCGTCACGGGCAGCGGGCGCGGCGGGCTGGTTCAACGCGGGCAGCAACGATTGCGCGGCGGCGGCGATCAGGGCGCGCTTTTGCGTCTGATCGGCGGGGATGAAGCTCGACAGCGTGGTGGTACGGCCCACTTCCGGCAAGGCGGCGAGGTGCGCGGCGATGCGGTTGGCTTCGACCAGCGAGGGCGCTAGTACATGCACATTGTTGAGCGGTGCGAGCGGCGAATCGTTGAGCGCGAGCAAGGTCGCCATGGATTCGCTATGCGGGTCTTTCAGGTGCAGCGGGTTGAAATCGAAACGCAGATGCGCGAGCAGCGGCAGCGCGCCGAGTACCAGCGCCAGCGTGATGAACAGCACCGGTTTGCGCTGCCGCTCAAGAAACGCATCGACAGGTGCGAGGCATTTGAAGCCCGGCACGGCGGCTTCGCCGGGCGGGTTGAAGACGCGGATCAGCGCGGGTAGCAGCGTCATGTTGCAGAGATACGCGACGAACATCCCCACGCCCGCGATCTGGCCCAGTTCCGCCACGCCGCGATAGGCCGTGGGCATGAAAGAGAAGAAGCTTTCCGCGACCGCCACCGCCGCGAGCGTCAACGGCGCGCCGATGTGGGCGGCGGTGTGGGCCAGCGCGGCAGCCAGGCGAGGATCACGGTGCCGTTCCTCGCGGTACTTGACGCCGAACTGCACGCCAAAATCGACCCCCAACCCGACGAACAGCACCATGAAGGCAACGGAAATCATGTTGAGCGCGCCGACCATCATGAGCCCCAGCGCGGCGGTAATGGCCAGGCCCACGAAGAGCGTGATGAACACCGCGACGATCAGGCGGCCCGAGCGCAGCGCCAGCCACAGGATCAGCAGCACCGCGGCGAAAGTGGCGATGCCATTGACCAGCGCGCCTTCCTGGACCGAGGCGAATTCTTCGTCCGCGAGCGGCTGCTCGCCCGTGAGGCGGATTTGCGCCCCGTATTGACCCTTGAGATCGAGCGAGGCGGCGGCTGCGCGAATCGCGCGGGAGGCTTGCGCCCCCGCTTCGAGCGCGCCGTAATCGACCACCGGCTGCACCGCGATAAATGCGCGGGCGGGCGTGCGGGCCGCCTCAGGATCGACCAGGGCGCGCCACGAGAACGCCGCGGGCTGGTCCGCGAGTACCTGATCCAGGGTCTGGGCGCTGCGTGAGAGCAGCCGGTCCATGTCCGCGAGTTTCACCTGACCCATCTGCAACGGCAGCATCAAGCTGGTGCTCAGCACGCCAGCGAGCCCGGTGAGGCTCGGGTCTTTGGCCAGCAGATTGAGCAGAGGCCGCGCCTGGGTGAGTTTGGCCGTGGTGCTTTCGACCTCGCTCAGCGAGGCGAACAGCAAGCCATTGCGCTCGAAAAAGGCGCCGCCTGCCGGCTGCGTGACCGCGACGAATTCGCCGGGCTCTTTTTGCAACGCGGTCGTGAGCGTGTTGGCGGCAGCGTCGGCCAGCTCTGGCACGGGCGCTTCGACCACCACCAGCAGCGACTGTCCCCGCTGCGGAAAGGCGCGGCTCGTGGCCTCGTCCAGCGCCGACCATTGCGGATCGGTGTCGATGAGACGGCTGATATCCGTATTGATCTTGAAGTGATGGGCGACGTACACGCTACTGGCAACCGCCAGCACGAGCGACAGCGCGATCACGCGTGCGGGATGGCGCACCGATCCGGCGACGAGCCGGACTATGGAGGACTTCAGCATGGCGGCAAATGGGATGGGGTTCGATCGAAGGCTGGGCGAGACAGGAGCGCAAGAGTATATAGACAGCGGCCCGGCCCTGGGGCGAGACAGGCCGCGCAGGAGCGACGGGAGTGGAAAGTCGTTATACACTGCGGCACCAGAACGGCCTGCAGAGGGGCCGGCGCCTTTCCCTTTCTTTCTGATATGTCCATGAAACGTTATTTCCTCGCTTTCCTCGCTTTTCTGGCTGCGCTTGTGCTGAGCGCTCCGGTCTTCGCCCAGGGCACGCCCGAGGCCGTGGTGAAACAGGCGGTCGAAGGTACCGTGAGTGCCATGAAGGCCGACCGCGAAGCACGCGGCGGCGACATGGCGAAAATCACCCATCTCGTCGAAACCCGTTTTGTCCCTTTCACGAACTTCCAGCGCACCACGCGTATCGCGGTGGGCCGCGCCTGGAATACCGCCACGCCGGAGCAGCAGCAAAAACTCTACGAGCAGTTCCAGTTGCTGCTGGTGCGGACCTATGCGGCGTCGCTGTCGCAATTGCGTGACCAGGACGTGCGCTTCCGCTTTGCCCCGGTTAGCGCAGCGGCTGATGCCAAAGACGCCGTCGTGAATACGCACGTGTTGAGCAATGGCGGTGACGATGCCATTGATTACCGTCTGGAAAAAACCGCGGCGGGCTGGAAGATTTACGACATCAACATGATGGGGGCGTGGCTGATCCAGGTGTATCAGACGCAGTTTGCCGACCAGTTGGCCAAGGGCGGTATCGATGGGCTGTTGCAGTATCTGGTGCGGCACAACGCACGGAGTGCCGGTTAAAAAAAGAAGTGGGAGATAACAAGTGACTCAGCAAAATTAGCAAAAACCCATGCAACACGACTGCAGCCCCGCGATGGGCTGGCAGGTCGATTAACCAATAGGGGATTTTCATGAACCGGATTTCCAGCTATCTGCTCTGGATCGTGGTCGCGCTGGTAGGCGCGTTCGCCTTTGGCACGATCGCGCTGGCGCACGGCGAGCGCATCAGCGCGTTATGGATCGTGATTGCCGCCGTGTGCGTCTATCTGATTGCATACCGCTTTTACAGCCTGTTTATCGCCAGCAAGGTGGTGCAGCTCGATCCCCGGCGCATGACGCCTGCGGTCAAATACAACGACGGGCTCGATTACGTGCCCACCAACAAGTACGTGCTGTTCGGCCATCATTTCGCCGCGATTGCCGGGGCCGGTCCGCTGGTCGGGCCGGTGCTGGCCGCGCAGATGGGCTATCTGCCCGGCATGCTGTGGATTCTCGCGGGGGTGGTGTTCGCCGGCGCGGTGCAGGATTTCATGGTGCTGTTTATCTCGACGCGCCGCGATGGCCGCTCGCTGGGCGACCTGATCAAGATGGAACTGGGCCTCGTGCCGGGCGTGATCGCGCTCTTCGGCGCCTTTCTCATCATGGTCATCATCCTCGCGGTGCTGGCGCTGATCGTCGTCAAGGCGCTAACGCATTCGCCGTGGGGCACCTTCACCGTTGCCGCGACCATCCCGATTGCGCTCTTCATGGGGCTGTATATGCGCTACATCCGGCCTGGCCGGATTGGCGAAATCTCGATCGTCGGCTTCGTGCTGCTGATGATCTCGATCGCGTATGGCCAGCATGTGCATGACACCCCGGCGCTGGCCGCATGGTTCGATTTCAGCGGGACGCAGCTCACCTGGATTCTGATCGGCTATGGCTTTGTCGCCTCGGTGCTGCCCGTGTGGCTGCTGCTCGCGCCGCGCGATTACCTCTCGACCTTCCTCAAGATCGGCACCATCCTCGGCTTGGCCATCGGCATTCTGATCGTCGCGCCGGAACTGAAGATGCCCGCCTTCACGAAGTTCATCGACGGCTCCGGCCCCGTGTGGTCGGGCAACCTGTTCCCGTTCCTCTTCATCACTATCGCCTGCGGCGCGGTGTCGGGCTTTCACGCGCTGATCTCGTCGGGCACGACGCCCAAGCTGCTGGATAACGAAATCAACGCGCGCTTCATCGGCTATGGCGCGATGCTGATGGAATCGTTCGTGGCGATCATGGCGCTGGTGGCCGCCGCCGTGATCGAGCCGGGCATTTACTTTGCGATGAATGCGCCCGCCGCCGTGCTGGGCACCACTCCCGAAGCCGTGGCGCAAACGGTGACGCAATGGGGCTTCATGCTGACGCCCGACATGCTGACGCAAACCGCCAAGGCGGTCGGCGAAAGCACCATCATCGCGCGGGCCGGCGGCGCGCCGACGCTGGCGGTTGGCATGGCCCAGATCCTGCATCAGGTGATTGGCGGGCCCGGGATGATGGCCTTCTGGTATCACTTTGCGATCCTGTTCGAGGCGCTCTTCATCCTGACTGCCGTCGATGCGGGCACGCGCGCGGGCCGCTTCATGCTGCAAGACTTGCTGGGCACCTTCCATCCGGCGCTCAAGCGTACTGAGTCGTTCGCGGCCAACCTGATTGCCACCGGGCTGTGCGTGGCCGCGTGGGGTTACTTCCTGTATCAGGGCGTGGTTGATCCGCTGGGCGGCATCAATACGCTGTGGCCGCTGTTCGGCATCTCGAACCAGATGCTCGCGGGGATCGCGCTGGTGCTGGGTACGGTGGTGCTGTTCAAGATGAAACGCGAGCGCTATGCGTGGGTCACGCTGGTGCCAACCGTCTGGCTGCTGGTCTGTACCTTGACCGCAGGCTGGCAAAAACTGTTCGATGCCAGCCCGCGCGTGAGTTTTCTCGCGCATGCGGCCAAGCTGCGTGAGGCGCTGGATGCCGGCAAGGTGATGGCGCCCGCCAAATCCGCCGCTGAAATGCAGCGCGTGCTGTTCAACGATTACGTCAATGCAAGCCTCTGCGCGCTGTTTATTCTCGTGGTGGTGAGCATCGTGGTGTATGGCGTGATGGCCGTGCTGCGGGCGCGACGCGTCGATCATCCGACCGTATGCGAAACGCCGTTCGAAGCGATGCCCGCCGGTCGGCAAGCGGGTGGCGCGGGTGGTGCGGGTGGTGCTTAAGTCCGGCCAGGACTAAAACGAACGCCGCCCGCCCTCGGTGTCATCGAGGGCGGGCGGCGGGTTTATCTGGGAAACGGAGGTCCGAATGTTTTCTGATCTGCGAGACGATGTCCGCACCGCAGGGCGTTACCTGGGGCAGGCGATGCGCTTGATGGTCGGCATCCCCGACTACGACACCTACGTGGCGCATATGCAGGCCACGCATCCGGAGCGTGACGTGATGACTTACGACGAATTTTTCCGCGAAAGGCAGAACGCCCGGTATCGCTCGGGGGCGGGGAAGTGCTGTTGAGGTGAAACGCAAATGCGGCGCGAGAGGGCGTGATCGCGCCGCACGTTGATGAAGTTTTATGGATTAAATAACACGCGTTAATTATTTCAACTGGTTTTCAGCAAAAACGGATGTATTTAAAAAAAGAGCCGCTTTTCAGGCGGCTCTTTTGCATCAAGATTGTGCAACTCACAGGCATGAAAGTGGACCGGCAAAGCGGCCCACTCATCCCTTAATGCGCCACGGCGGCTTCGGCCTGCATTTTCTTGTCCTTCTCTTTGCCCTTACCCTTGGCCGGCGTGCTGCGCCCGATCTCCTCAAGCTTGATCTCGACATGGCGCGAGAACACGTATTCAGCCGGGCGCTGCTTGTCGAGCGGAATATCCTCGCTGAACGCGCCGGTGGTTTTCGGGCCACGCAAGCTGACCTTGAGCGCTTTCAGCGGATGCGCGACGGTATCCATCACGGCGGTGGCCTCAAAGCCGCAATGCACCATGCAGTCCGCGCATTTCTCGTAGTTCCCCGTGCCGTAGGCGTCCCAATCGGTCGTATCCATCAGTTCGCGGAAGGTTTTGACATAGCCTTCGCCCACCAGATAACAGGGCTTTTGCCAGCCAAACACCGTGCGCGCCGGGTTGCCCCAGGGCGTGCAGGCGTAGGTCTGATTGCCCGCGAGGAAATCGAGAAACATCGCCGACTGGCTAAACGACCAGTTCTTGCCGTTGTTGCCACGTTTGAAAATTTCGCGGAACAGATGCTTGGTTTTTTCGCGGTTCAGAAAATGCTGCTGATCGGGCGCGCGCTCATAGGCGTAGCCGGGCGATACGGTAATGCCGTCCACGCCCATCGGGCCGAGCGTATCGAAGAAGGCCGCCACGCGCTCGGGTTTGGCATCGTTGAACAGTGTGCAGTTGATATTGACGCGGAAGCCCCGGCGTTTGGCTTCGCGGATGGCGGCCACGGCCTTGTCATACACGCCGTCTTGCGACACCGCGTGATCGTGGGCTTCACGGTCGCCATCGAGGTGCACCGACCAGACGAAATACGGATTGGGTTCGTAATCGTCCATTTTCTTTTCCATCAGCAGCGCGTTCGTGCACAAATAGACGAACTTCTTGCGCGCGATGATGCCGCGTACGATCTGCGGCATTTCCTTGTGCAACAGCGGCTCGCCACCGGCAATCGAGACCACGGGCGCGCCGCATTCGTCGACCGCGCCGAGGCATTCTTCAAGCGACAGGCGCTGGTTCAGGATCGGGTCGGGATAGTCGATCTTGCCGCAGCCGTTGCAGGCCAGATTGCAGCGAAACAGCGGCTCCAGCATCAGGGCTAGCGGGTAGCGCCGGTTGCGGGCCAGATGCTGACGCATGATGTAAGCGCCAACCCGGAATTTCTGTAAGAGCGGAATAGACAAAACGTCCTCCTTAAACTTCGCGCGCGGCGAGCGGTTGCGTCAGCTTCGACGGCAATTTGAATTCGACTTTTTCTTCACGGCCCGCCATTGTCGTGAGTTCGACGGGCCCTAATGCACGCAGCGCATCAATGACGTGCTCGACCATTTCTTCGGGCGCCGAGGCCCCGGCGGTCACGCCGACCGTGCGCGCCGTGCTAAACCATTCGGCCTGAACCTCGGAGCCATCGGCCACCAGATAGCTTGGCACGCCGCTCTCGCTGCCGATCTCGCGCAGACGGTTGGAATTCGAGCTATTGGTGGCGCCGACCACCAGCAACACATCGACCTGCTTGCTGAGCTCGCGCACGGCGGCCTGGCGGTTTTGCGTGGCGTAGCAGATATCGCGCGTATCGGGGCCGACGAGATTGGTGAAACGGCGTTGCAGCGCGTCAATGATGTCGCGCGTGTCATCTACCGAGAGCGTGGTTTGTGTCACATAGGCGAGCGGGGTGTCGACGGCCAGATCGAGGCGGGCGATGTCGGCTTCGCTTTGCACCAGCAGCACGGGCCCAGGAATTTGTCCGATCGTGCCTTCGACTTCCGGATGCCCGGCGTGGCCGATGAGAATCAGCGTGCGCCCCGCTGCGACGTATTGCCGTCCCTGCACATGGACTTTGGTGACCAGCGGACAGGTGGCATCCAGCACATCGAGCTCGCGCGCGGCGGCGGCCTGCTCAACGCTTTGGGCAACGCCGTGCGCGCTGAAAATAGCCACCGCGCCTGCGGGAACCGCATCCAGCTCTTCAACAAAACACGCGCCTTTTTGGCGCAAGTTATCGACCACATGGCGGTTATGCACGATTTCGTGGCGTACATAAACCGGCGCGCCATGTTGTTGCAAGGCGCGCTCGACGATTTCGATGGCACGGACAACACCCGCGCAAAAGCCACGGGGTTGGGCAAGAATGACTTGCATAGACAAACGAACTCCGGCTGATGCGGGGTTGAATAAATCTGAAGAAAGGCGGGAGCAGAACTCGCTGGAATGGGTGTGGCGCGTTGCTGTCGGGCGCTCCGCTTTCGCTGTTTTTGTGCCTGAACCGCCCGTGCTGAAGCGGATTGGGGCTCCTGAAACGCAACCCTCCAGTACGAACGCGGCGCAAATCAGACGCGCATTCTAACGCTATCGCCCGCCCTTTGCTGTAATGCGTATGACACAAACAGGTTCAGGCATGTGGCGCATGTTGCGCGAAAGACGACGCCGCTTGCATGAGTACAAGCCCGAGATCGTGCGGAACCCGTAGACTACAAGGTTGCGGCGCAGTAGTAGCCTTGCATTGCAATATGCCGTTTGCATTTCAGGTTTGCTGATTTAAAGCGGCTTGAGGGCCGCTTTAAGGTCACTGATTTTAAGCCGCTGATTTAAATTGAACATTCAAGGATACCGAGGCCCACGGGATGGAAGTCGATCATTATGAAAACTTTCCGGTTGCCAGCATTTTGTTGCCCAAAGCGCTGCGCGCGCCGGTGGGGGTGATTTACCACGTTGCCCGCACCGCAGACGATATCGCCGATGAAGGCGACTGGAGCCCCGCTCAGCGCCACGCCAGGCTCGCCGATTTTCGCGCCGGGCTGGATGCGGTTGCCGCAGGGCGCGCCGCATCGGTGCATACGGCGCTCTTTTGCAAGCTTGCCGGTGTGGTGGCGCACTATCAGTTGCCGCTGACACCGTTTTACGATCTGGTGTCCGCCTTCGATCAGGATATCGAGACCGTCCGCTATGCCGACTGGTCCGCGCTGAACGACTATTGCAGCCGGTCGGCCAATCCGGTCGGGCATTTGATGCTGCATCTGTTCGAAGCGGCAACGCCTGCCAACCTGGCGGATTCCGATGCTATTTGCACGGCGTTGCAACTCATCAATTTCTGGCAGGACGTCGCTATCGACTGGCAAAAAGGCCGTGTGTACCTGCCGCTGGCTGATATGGCACGCTTTGGCGTGACTGAGGCGCAGATCGCGGAAGGCCGCGTCGATCACGCGTGGCGGGCCCTGATGGCACACGAAGTCGCTTACGCCCGCGCGCTGATTGTGCGTGGCGCGCCGCTGGCGTTGCGCTTGCCGGGGCGCTTCGGGCTTGAGTTGTGCAGCATCGTGCAGGGCGGCTTGCGCATCCTGGAGCAGATCGAAAGGGCGGGTTATGACGTGTTTCGCCGGCGTCCGGTGCTGGGCGGCGTGGACTGGTGCATCGTGGCGATGAGCACGCTGGCGATGCGGCTGTCGCGGCGCGTCGTGGTGCGGCTGCCGTCCGTGAAGGGTGGCGTATGAACGTGCTGCTCCTGATCCTGTTTGGCCTCGCGTGTCTCTCGCTGCTGCTCTGGGTGGGGCTGCTGCTGGCGCGTGGCGGGTTCTGGCGGACACAGCCCGCGTTGCCGCTGCCGCTGCCATTTGCATTAGACGCTCGGGACGCCCCGAAGGCCTGGCCTGCGGTGGTCGCGGTGATCCCAGCGCGGGACGAGGCCGATGTGCTGGGCGAGGCGCTGGCCTCATTGCTTGGCCAGGATTACGCGGGGGCGTTTCATGTGATCGTCGTCGATGATCACAGCAGCGATGGCACCGCCGATGTGGCGCGTGCCACGGCCTTGCAGCTCCAGTGTCCCGGACGTTTGACGGTGCTGGCGGCCAAGCCGCTGCCACCGGGCTGGTCAGGCAAGGTCTGGGCCCAGGCGCAAGGTATCGAGGCGGCGCGCGCGCTCGGGCTGGCGGCGGATTTTCTCCTGCTCACCGATGCCGATATCGCTCATCCGCCCGATGCGGTGACGCAACTGGTCGTGCGCGCCGAGACGGAGCAACGCGATCTGGTGTCGCTGATGGTGCGGCTGCGTTGCGATTCATGGCAGGAGAAGGCGCTGATTCCGGCGTTCGTGTTCTTCTTTGCCAAGCTGTATCCGTTCGCCTGGGTCAATCATCCGCGCCGGCGCACGGCCGCGGCGGCGGGTGGCTGCATGCTGGTGCGGCGCACGGCGCTGGAGGAAGCGGGCGGGATTGAGTCGATTCGCGCCGAGCTGATCGACGATTGCAGCCTGGCCGCGCGGATCAAGCATCGGGGCGCGGGGCGTCATCCGATCCGGCTGGATCTGGCGGCGCGCAGCATGTCGTTGCGGCCCTATGACGGCTGGGGCGAGATCTGGAACATGATCGCGCGCACGGCTTTCACGCAATTGCGCTATAGCGCCTGGCGTCTGGCGGGGACGGTGCTGGGCATGGCGCTGATTTATCTGGTGCCGCCGCTTGCGGCGCTGGTGTTGGGGCCGCTGGGCTGGCCCGGCTGGCTGGCGTGGCTGGCGATGTGCTGCGCTTATGCACCGATGCTGCGTTATTACGGGCGTTCGCCGTTCTGGGCGCCGTTCTTGCCGCTGGTGGCGCTGTTTTATGTCGGCGCAACCTGCGCTTCGGCATGGCGTTACTGGCGCGGCAAGGGCGGGCAGTGGAAGGCGCGGGTTCAGGCACCGGTGCAGGGGCGTTAGGGCGGGCCGTCAAGGATGGATTGCAGCGCGGCGGCGGAAAGCGGCTGCGCTATGAAAGGGGCGGCCTGGACTGGGCCAGGTGAGGTGAGGGATCGATGCCATGTAACTGGTACATGGTCAGCATGTTTTGATAGGCCAGTAATAAAGAAGGCGGTGCCATGCCTCGCAGTAATTCCTCTGCCAGAAAATCGACCAGATTATTTCCCATTACTCCGAAATCTGGCTCCTGGATTTGTTTATTAAACAGGAGTTTGAAAATTTCATAATTACCGGATGCCATATAATATTCAAAGAGTGTGATTTTCCTCCCGGTGCTTTTTAGTGTGAAAACTTCGTGGCGGTTGCAGTCGTGCGCGAGTAATTGTGCGATGGAGTTGCGAATTTTTTTATAGGGCTGATAATGTAAATTATTTTTTTCTACTACAAATTCTGCCGCGAATTCCGTTGCAAGTTCTTCCGTCAAGTTTGCCTTGGTTGTTTGGTCGTGACCTGTTTTAAATCTTTTTTCGTATGTTAATTCTAATTTATTGATTAAATCATCTAATTTCCTGCAGGCAAATGACAGCGGCGATCTGTATGTTCCCTTTATAATATGATGGGCCTTGAGATCGAGTAATAATTTTAAGATTGGAATATTGCCATTGATAATGGCGATATGCAGTGCAGTATGGCCTTCATGGTTTGTTCGATTCAAATTCAGGCGGCTGGCTGTTTGTTGCCACAAAGGCTTGCATAGCGAAAAATTATCTTTCATGTCCAGGTCGGCAACCCGCACAAGAAAATCCTTCATCGGTGCTAAATTCTGCTCAAGTAACTGTTGCAGTATATTTTCTATGCCAGTCAGGTCTTTTTCTTTTAATAATGGAAAAGGTGTTCTTTTCGTTGGGTTATGTGTTTTTAAGAAGGCTGCATCCAGCTCGTTATAGAGTAAATTGAAAAGCTCATTAGCTATTTTGAGATTTTTCTCTGGCGTAGCCGGTGCTGGAGTTTCCGGTAAAATAATTGCGGCATCGATTTTTTTATTAAATACCTGTTTTTCCGGTTGAGTTTGATTTGTTGACGAACCATTCATGATATTTGTCAGGGACGTCTGTTTGTCACGGAATTTTTTGCTGGGGGCCGCAGGCCGTTGAGGGTTTTTGATTGGCTGATTTTTATTGAGTGCAGCGTTGGATGTCGAAGATACAGCTGTCTTATGCATGAAAAGTTCTCTCAATTAAAAGTTTTTGTCGTGCCATATCGGAATAAACGGATGATTTAATCGATCGGTTATCGGCATATCTGTATTTCGTTTCCGAAATTGGGCAGGATATCGCTGCGCTGGGCAGCGAAATATCCAATACGCATGGCAGGCAGGTTAGTAACGCGTGCTTCCGGGGCGTTCCATGAGAATGACGGGCGGTCCATACGAACGCTATCCGAACGCCATCCGTTAGCCATCCGGCAGTTTGACCGCCCGGACGTTGTGCCGGATGATGGCCGCACGTTGAATTCCGGATGCTGACTCATGCCTTCTGTTTTTCGTTTTTGCCGGAGTGTTTTACTGTTGTCCGCAGCATGGCCCCAATGGGCGCTGGCCGAACCGGTGCCGGATTATCTCTCGCGCGAATTTGGCCTCGCCCAGGCCAAAGCCGAGCTGATCGCCAGCGAGGTCCAGCTCGCGGCGGACAAATACTCGCTGCCGCCCGCATTGCTGCTGGCGATTATTTCGATCGAATCCCGCTTTCAGGAAAAAGCCCGGGGCACGCATGGCGCGACGGGGCTGATGCAGGTCGTGCCTTCGGCGCATCGCGGGCTGCTGCGCGGGGTGAAGGATTTGACCGAGCCGCGCGTCAATATCGACAAAGGTTCGGCGATTTTGCACGGTTACGTGCAAGCGGCGGGTGGGGATCTGAAGGCGGGGCTGAAAAGCTATGGCGGCTCGCGGGCCTATGCGGAGAAAGTCAAGCTGCGTACAAAACGGTTTGAGCGCGTGGTGGGAACGGGGGCGGGCGCGGACGATGCGGGTACCGGGGCGGTGCCGGGTGTGCCCGACGAGGCCTTGCCGGGCGGCCTTTCCGCCACCCGGGCATTCACCGTGCCCAGCGCCCGTTAGCGCTGGGTTAGCAGCATATACATCTGAATCACCTGATCCGGCGAGAATGTGAACGGCACCCAGCCGTGGCCGCCGTGCCGCATGATCAGCATGCGGTCGCCATTCGATTGCTTTTGTATGGCCATTACCGGGTTGCGCGTTGCGGCAAAGCGCCAGCCAGGCGGCAGGCTGAGCGGTGCTTCGGGCAGCATCGAGGCGCGGGCACAGGCCAGTTCGTCAATCAACTGGTCGATTTGCTCAGGGTGCAGCGAGACAGTTTGATTGCCCACCGTCAGCGTGATTTCGTTCTGGCCAGGCCGCGCCACCTGGAGCGTTGGCTTGCCTGTGGCAGGCGGTGCTTCGGCTTCGGCTTCGAGTGATGGTGCGGGAGGATCTGTTGGTTCTGCTGCTGGAGCGCTTGCCCGGGAGGCCGCCGCAGCGTCGATCAGCTGGGCGACGCCGGTTTCTAGTGCGCCAATCTGTTCCTGAAGATTCATGCGTGGGCTCTCTGATAAGTGCGGCGATTTTACTCGCGCCTCTCACTTTTTGGCGTCTTGCCGCGTAACAAAATACCGCGAAAATACCGCGCCCCTGGACGCGAAGCTGGGCATGGAGATGAACTTAAACGCGGTACGAAACCCGCTTAATCCAGATAGCCCGCCGCGCGAAACCATGCGAGCGCATCGCGCAACCCTTCGCGGTAAGGCCGTGCCGTATAACCCAGTTCACGCTGGGCTTTGGCCGAGGTGAAATACATCTTGTTTTGCGACATGCGCAGCCCATCCACCGTGATAAACGGTTCGCGCTGTGTGAAGCGCGCGACGGTTTCCGCGCCCAGCGCCAGCGGATAGAGCGGCCAGCGCGGCAGGCTAAGGCGTGGCGGCCGATGCCCGTTGAGCGCCGCGAGCTCGGCGAGCATCGTTTGCAGCGACAGGTTTTCGCCGCCCAGGATGTATCGCTCGCCGATCTTGCCGCGCTCGAGTGCAAGAAAATGCCCCGCCGCCACATCCTCGACATGAACCAGATTCAGCCCGGTATCGACAAAAGCGGGGATTTTGCCGCGCGCGGCCTCGACGATGATGCGGCCCGTGGGCGTGGGTTTGATGTCGCGCGGGCCGATGGGGGTGGATGGATTGACGATCACGGCAGGCAGGCCATCGTGCGCGATCATGTGCTCCACGGCGCGCTCGGCGAGGACCTTGCTGCGCTTGTAGACGCCGATGGCCTGGCTGGCTTCCAGTGGCGTGGTTTCGTCAGCGGATCGCCCCGAACCTGTGACCTTCAGCGTGGCCACGCTGCTGGTGTAGACGATGCGCTCCACGCCTTCGTGCAACGCGGCGCGCATGGTGGCCTCGGTGCCTTCGAGATTGGCGCGTTCGATCTCAAGCGGATTGGGCGCCCACAGACGGTAATCGGCCGCGACGTGCAGCAGATAGCGTGCGCCTCGCAGCGCCGCGCGCATCGACGGTTCGTCGCGCATGTCGCCCACAGCGACCTCGGCTTCCAGCCCTTCAAGGTTGCCTCGAGGGCTGGAGGCGCGCACCAGGACGCGCACGGCGAAGCCTTTTTGCTGCGCGATCCGCGCCACCGCCGAGCCGACAAAACCGGAAGCGCCGGTTACCAGGACGAGATCTCGATTCGGAGCAGTCATGCTGTAGGAGGTTCCATGCGAGGCAGAGGCCGGATTGTACGTTGCCCGAGGTTGCCCGGCGCGCTCCGATGCGCTCCGGTATGGCGTAAACGAGGCGCTGCGATGGCCAGCGCAACGCTAGAATGCGCGCAGGAAAAATATTGGGGAGCAGCGGCAATGAGCAGTCCGGATCTGGATGTCCGAATCGAGACCTGTTATGCGCGGGTGCGAGGCGTGGTGCAGGGGGTGGGTTTTCGTCACGCGACGATGCGCGAGGCGCATGCGCTGGGTTTAGGCGGCTGGGTTGCCAATCTCGAAGATGGTTCGGTGGAGGTGCTGTTGCAAGGGCCGGCCAACAAGGTGGACAGGATGCTTTCGTGGCTGCGTCACGGGCCACCGGCGGCGCGCGTGACGGAGGTGAGCAGCGAGGAGTGCATGACGGAAAAGCGTTATGCCCGGTTTGAGCAGCATTGAGGAGGCGAGGCCTGGCCTGGCGATAAAAACCCGCTCAGTGCATGGCAAAACGCGAATGAGCGGGCGAGGAAAGCAGCGAGTCGAGCAACCATCGGGAAGATGGCTGGCGGTAGGGCGGTAATAGGGCTGGCAGATTATTTGCGCGAGTGAACAGAAACAGGGATTGAGAACCCTCTTCCATGCACTTCTTGGATTCCTGACAGCTCTCTTTTTGCAGCTCTTCAGAATGGCCAGAGTTTTTGCACCAGACCCAGAGCTTGGCGCCGCGATTACCTCAGCCGTCCGCTTGCCAATTTCGCCAATTGCGCCAATTGCGCCAATTGCGCCAATTGCGCCAATTGCGCCAATTGCGCCAATTGCGCCATTTTCTGCCGGGTATAAAAGCGCGTTTGACTTGCTGCTTGCCGTCGTGACGATTTTTCTGGGAGAGAGACCCATACCCATGAATTCCGTGTCAGTTCAATGATTCTGTGTGGGTAATCCCCATGCCACTTTAGTTCGTTACACGGATCATCTTTCTCCTGACTGGCCGCTATCAAGCTTGCCGGTCACCTATCCTCCTCCGGCAAAAGAACTTCAGCATTCAACGGAACGTTTTGCTCCCGCCTGTTACCCAAAGTGCATGGGTAGCTGGATTGTGTCTGAAGATTAAGGGAGCGCAAAAGCGTGTCCTGATAGCGGAATAATCGGGTTCGGAAGAAATTATGGATATTTATCTTCGTTTATCAGGGATTCTCTTTCCCCGACAGCCAGGGTGCCCCCAGCGCTCTGCCGCCGCTTCTCCGGGCGCGCGTGCGAAGCGTTTTTTAAGAGAAATCTATAACGGCCTGGCCAATGGCGCCTGGCGCGATCATTTAAAAGATGAATCCGCTCAATGCACCGCCATTTTGCAAAATATTGCCGCCGGAGATTGCAGCGCGGATCGGGTCAAAAATTTTATCGAATCCAACAACCTTGGCATTGATCAAAGATTGCAAGGTGGATATACGCTGACGCATTTTTTGCTGAAAAAAGCATGGCCGAATAGCGCGGCACCTATCCAGATACTGCTTCACCATGGGGTGAACTACGAAACCGTCGCGGAAAATGGCGATTCGCTCATGCATGATGCGGTTCGTTTCGCCTCGCCAGCGATTTTCGACACGCTGGTGCAACTAGGCTCGACGCAATTGAATGCGATGAACCCGCAAGGCGAGACGCCATTGCATTGCGCGGTACAACAAGGCGATGGCTTGATGGTTGGGCTGTTGCTGGCCAATCAGGCCGATCCGCTGCAGGCCAGTGACACGGGTCGATCCGCGCTTGATCTCGCGCTGCAAAAAGTGACGAATGAATATCCCGCGATCACAACAGGCACGGCAAAAATTGCAGAAAAAATGATCGTGGCGGCGCGGCAAAAAAATAGCGTCATGGATCTGGATTTATTGACGATCCGCTTTCTGGGCGCGCTGGTATTAAAGCCCGCCGCGTTTGCCTATGACGGCAATGATCCGCGCCACTTGCGGCAAATCTTGTTGGCTTTAGGTGAAAAACGGACTCCTGGCCTCTTGACTGGACACGAAATCTTTCTGCATGAACTCAACGTGCAATTGCGCCAGGCGGCGGCCTGTGGCGGAAGTGAAAGCAAGAGCGAGGCCCGTGAAAATATCCGGTTCTGCCAGGTTTATGCCGCGGAAATAGTCAATGGCGCGCTACTCCAGGGGCAACAGCAGCGCGCTCACGGGCTCGGCCTGGCTCAACGCTGAAACGGATTGTCGATGACATGAGGGGCGGCGGGCGGCTCATCGGCGCTGTGCTCCGGTAAATCAGCCTGCGCCTGCAAGGCAGCGATCACGCTGCCCAGCGCCTGATGCAAGGCGAGCGCGGCTTTCAGGCTGCGTTTGTCGCGCTTGAGCGCGAGCGTTCCGGCGATCTCCACCTGGGCGGCGCTATTGCTTACCGTGAGTGCATCGCCCTGAAGGTTCAGCACATCGTCGTTCGAATACGCTTTAAACACCTTTGAGCCCTCCTGGCCGCTGGTCCTTCAATGATTCCGGGATACCCGGAAATTGCAGGCCGCTGCTGGCCTCCAGTTCGTGCACGGTTTTGATCTGATAGCGGCGCGTGTTGGCATTGTCACTGACAACCGCAAACGCCCGTTGCCGCGAAGGCACATAAATCAGTTTGAACAGTTGCGTCGGCACGAATACACCGCGCTCGCCAATCGTTTGCAACTGCGCTCCCGTGAACATCGGCCCTGTCACCACATAGACCTCGCCGTCTTGCATGGCGAGCTTGCGCACGGCTGTTTCCAGGCGCGACCACAATTGCTGGTTATGCAAATGGTTTTGCGGCACGACGTTGGCCAGCGAGAACGATTGCGCCATCGCTTGCGGATTCCAGCGATTGCCCGCCGGGCTCATATGGCCGCGGTCGAAACCACTGCGGCGATAGTCCGTGAGCATCGCGCCCTCGCCCGCTGGCAAGCGGGCATCGGCAAAAAAGCGGTTGGTGCGCACCATGTCGCGGGCCGCTTCGATGTGCGCGCGCGTGAGATGTTCAGCCGACCAGAGTGGGCCGTGCGTGATGCCGGAATGCAAGACCGCGAAATCGTCGTAGCACAGCAGGCGCGTGGCGGGCGCCATCTTCGGGTTGGTCAGCACAGGCCATTGATCGTTCGGCGTGAATGAGGAGCAAGACGCCACCGCCGCGTGAGTTGCCAGCGTGAGCAGTAAACAGACAAACCATTTCTTCATGAATCTGATGAGGGATAAAAAGACAGGAAAGATGAAGCGGGGGCGAGAGTATAGCGTTTCGTGTTTCGCTTTCCGGTCTTATCCGTGTTGCGCCCTGACGGGGACCAACGCCAGGCCCCATGCAACGCTAACGCCAATGAGCGAACACGCTGTGTTCGGCCCGCACCCGTTGCCGGTCGATCGCTTGCAACTGCCATGAGCCGCCAATGGGCACATGCCGTCCCGAGAGGCCAGACCAAGCCACCGGCCCGCGTGTTTGTGCCTGGCAACAGGTGGCGGCGTCCGCGGCATCGGCGTCTGTCGTGACGCTGAGGTCGTACAGCGTGCACAAGGGGGCGTCGTTGCCTGCCGAACACAGCATGGTCACGCCGTGTTCCTGACGCAACCGGCCCCACGGCGGCAGGTCCACGCCTTCATGCGCTTCCCGCGACCAGCGGCGTTCTTCGGTATCTAGCCAGAGCACCGCGTAATCACACGATTCACACGATTCACGCGATTCATGCGGCGTCTGGGGGCTCGGGCCATTGAGCAAGATCGTCAAACGCATGGCAGCTCCTGGGCAAAAGGATGTCGTGGGCTCTGTAGTCTAGGAAAGAACCCACGGCATTCAAGTCGGCTTTCGACCCTGCCCTGTTTGTCTGCCCGGTAAGAATGACGGGAATGACCCGTTACTGGCCGTGGCCGGTTTGCGCCATCGCGCTCATCGCGGCCTGAATGTCCGCCTCGCTGACATCGCGCACGTGTGTGGCGATGGACCAGTGATGGCCGAAAGGATCTTCCACCTGGCCGTAGCGGTCGCCCCAGAACATGTCGGCGAGCGGCATCGTGACCTTGGCGCCCGCTGCGGTGGCCTGGTTCAAGGTCGCGTCGGCGTCGGCCACATACAGATGAAGTATGACCGGCGAGCCTTTGAGCGCCTGGGGCCCGGACATGCCGCAATTGGGGGAGGCATCGGCGAGCATCAGCATCGAATCGCCCACCTTGAGTAGCGCATGCAGGATCTTGCCGTCCGGCCCAGGCAGACGCATGAGCTCAGTGGCGTTAAAGGCTTTCTGATAGAACTCGATGGCCTGGGCTGCACCCTCGCAGATCAGATAGGGGGTGAGCGCATGCATGCCATCGGGGATCGGTTTGACGGAAGTGGAGGACATCGAGGCTCCTTGTTGTGGGGGGGAGACGGATCAATCGTGGAACGGATAGCGCAACGGGCCGCGAGAGGCGTTTGTCAGTGTAAGTCGCCATAAAACAGGTGCAATGCGTAATTCGCTGCAATAGCGGGAACGGCCATGCGTGATGGGTTACATAGCTGACACTATTTCCCCGCCGCTGTTTTGCGGTGGGTATGCCTCGTGTTTTTGTCTTGTTTTCGTTCCTATGCCTGGTGTTTATCCCACGTTTCCCCGTCATGTCGAGACATCTCCCGCTTTTCACCGCCAGCAGGAGGCCGGCAGGGTTCACGCTCCGCCTGCTCCGCAAGGCGTAGATGACAGCGAAGGCGCGAATGACCTGTCGCGGTTCGACCGTCAGCCTCTGCGCTTGTTCGTGCATGACGAGGCCACACGTCAATTCTGGGGGAGAGTGTTCGAGGCGGTTCTGTCGCACGACGTGGACAGTTTGGCCTTGTGCTTGCGTCGGCGGGGGACCGTGGAGATCTGTTCGCGCTATGGCATAACGGTCAATCGCGCGCCCGCTTTGGACTGGTTGGTCCAGAGCGTGCCGGACCATCTCGGTGAAATTCTGGCCGACCAGATTCTGGCGCCGGATTTCGATGGAGCCATGCGCACGGACGCACTCGCGCGCGTGATGGATGCCATGTGCCGCTTTCAGCGTGACGATCTGGTTCGTGCGCTGGTGGCGTGCGGTATGCCTGTCGATAGCTGCGATAGCGATGGCATGTCGCTGTTACGGCATGCGTGTCGGCATGCCGATGTCGCCAGCATGATGGTTTTGCTCCACTACCACGCTAATCCCAATGCGCGTATTGGCCATGAGAGCCTGTCATTGCTGTCATGGGCCAGTGGCATTGCGCCGCCCAGCAATGCCGGTGTGGCCGTGCGCACGTTGCTGTGCGCCGGGGCGGATGTCGATCAGTGGCTCGCCTGGAATGCCGGGCGGCCTTTGGTGCCTGAAGTGGCGGCCGAATTGCTGGTGTGGTCGCTGGCGGTGGGCCGGACCGATCTGCAAGGCCTGGCTGAGCTGCACCGCGCCGAGGTTGCACTGCCGCTGGCTTATCTCGACTGTTACCAATGGGTTGATGCAGACGGCAAGATGCGCTTGCGTCAGGCCTTTTCCCAGCACATCACCGCGAACGCCGAACATCAGCAGGCTTTGATCGATCATGTGCTGTTTGATCTTCATCCGGAAAAGATGTGGCATTTGAGGTGTGGCGAAATAACCTTGCGGCGCCAGCGGTTGAATGTATTGGATGAAATGCGCCGGGACGGTCTCGAGCCGCCGCTATCGCCGTTACGGCGAGAGCGGCGCGATGCGGAGGGGCCTGCGCGTGCGTTTTTGCTGGCCGGATGTGAGCGCGAGTTATTGCCCCGCCTGATGCGCGATCTTGAGCAGGTGTGGTGCGAGGGCATGCTTCCGTTTGATGCAGCGTGCGAGGACTTGCTCAGGACGTGGGTTCGGGAGGCACTCGAGGTGCTGCTTGAGCTGGTTGATCTGCGCCTTGCCGCTGAACGGGTTTGGCTGGATCAAGCGCTGCTCGGGCTCTCCGCGAAGATCAGCCGCAACCGTGCGCAACTGCTCGATGAGCCTGGCAAGCAAGCCGCTTGCGATGTGCAACTGGCCCATTTGCACCGCGTGCGAACGCGCGTGGCTGCATTTTCATAAAACATAAAACTGTTCCGCCTGATCTTTTATTAGAGGATGCACTGAATGGCTTTAGGTCCCACTCGATTTTTTTCCTTCTCTGCTTATCCGGATCCGGTTGGCGGTTTTGACGATATTGGAACAATCGATAAGCAGATGGCGGACACGGGGGCGCTCACTGCGCGTGCCGGCTCTGATTTGCATCTGCCGCCACTCTGTTTGCAGGCAGCGCGCACGCAGGTCTTGTTCTCCGGCCAGTTCCCACGCGTGCTGCAATATCTGTTGCCAATGCAGTGGCAGAGCCTGTATACCGCAGTCCTCAATCACCAGGCCGAGGATTTACGGCGCTTATTGCCGCAAGCCGAAATCGGCCAGCAGGAGGGTGGGAGAGCGTTATATATCAATGGTCACCGGGCCATTGACTGGTTGACGCGCGAGCTTCCAGAAAGCCAGGTGGTGCCGTTTATCCGCTACCTGAAGCAGTGCGCCGGGCCTGCAGGGTCTGATCCCGGCAGGCAGGCGCAGGTGCAGGCGTTGGCCAGCTACATGATGAACGGCGCTCCTTACGCTCATGGCCGGGCCGACATTGTCCAGGCGCTATTGGGGCATGGTTGTCCCGCGGTGCTCAAAGCCAATAATGGCCGCACTACGCTGCTAGAGGCCGTGCTGAGTGGTGATGGGTCGAGCGTGAAGGTACTGGTGTGCAACGGCTCGCGCCTCGATTTGCCGGTTTTGTGCGACGGGCATCTATTGCCTCTATTTTCATTGGCTTGCGGCTACCGCGATCATGCCGGACAGCCCGACGGCAGGCCGCTGCGAGCCTTGCTGCGAGCCGCGCTGTGGGCTAGCCTGAACCGCCGCCCGCAGCTCGCCGTGGATCGCAGACCACTTTCGCCGACGAGTGCTGCGGAGCTTTTCCCCTTTGGGCTGGCGACAGGCGAACCGGCTATCGTGGATTGGGCGGTTCTTTATCTCAGGGATGCTTTCGCCCCACTAGCCTGGCTGGACTTTTATACGGATGCCGATGCATCCGGAAAGGAGCGTCTGGCGAAGCAGTTTCTCGCCTATGTCAAATCCAGCCGGAAGAACCAGATTGAGGTGTTCGAGAGCCTGTTCCTGATGATCCATCCCGACCATATCGGGATGACAACGCTAGCGCAATGGCAGGCCTTCGGGGAGCGTCTGAACGTACTGGAGGAAATAAATCATTGGGCGCTTGAGCAGGCGGGCAGCGCGTTGCTGGACACGTGTGCCCGCATTGCGTTTTCCTGGTGCCTGACCGTGATCGGAGCGCTCTGGGCACAGCCGCTCGGGCTGGCCGATTTCGAGGTAGCGCACAACAAAGAAAATATGATCCTGCGTACCTATGCAATCGTGCTCAAGTTGACCGGAGGCCTGCCTGCGGCGCAGCGCGCGGCCCATCTGGCGGAGTTCCACGCGTTGCGGCAGTGGGTGATCGAGGTCCAGGTTGCGGTTGCTGAACGTTGCGCTTGCCTCGCGCACTTGCAATACCTGTTCGACGCTTAAGTCCTGGCCCGCTGGCCCGCTGGCCGGGCAGCCCGCGTATGCCGCGGTGATGAAGCTCAAGTGGAAGAGAAAAACCGCAAAAAATCCAGGACGTTTTGCCGCGCCAGGTTATTGACTGAGCGCTCACCGACCAGGGCGATGATATTCAGGATTTTGAAGCTTCAGATAAAAATATAAAGTCACTGAATTTG
This sequence comes from Paraburkholderia hayleyella, assembly GCF_009455685.1. Classification (NCBI taxonomy): domain Bacteria; kingdom Pseudomonadati; phylum Pseudomonadota; class Betaproteobacteria; order Burkholderiales; family Burkholderiaceae; genus Paraburkholderia; species Paraburkholderia hayleyella. The sequence continues at coordinate 71,753 of NZ_QPES01000002.1, forward strand.
AGTAAAAACACCATTGATTCTAATGCTGGCGCTGGGTGTGGAAAGGTGTTGGCACAAGTCTGCCCGGGCCTGGAAAGACTTTGTGTGGAGGGCACAGGGGCCGGTATTGATTTTATGGCTTCAGCTATTGATAACCTGAAACATTTAACCGGGTTGCAGCTTTCAAAATTGACGACGGTGGAAGTCGAAAATAATAAATTCTGCTGGACCTTGAAGCAGCACGGCTGGCTAAAGCCTCGATCCCCCGCTTTTTGCAGCGCTAAAACTGTTGCACGAAGCGTTCGATGTCTGCCGCCAGCAGATTTCTGGAACGTTTCGTAACGGCCGGTTACATAGAAAGCATGAGACGTCGGCATGGGCATTTTGCAAAGATGTAGCCCGTGTCCGCAGATGAATTAACGAACTGACGAACTGGATTTTTATGAGGATGACAAGCTATGCCTAGCGTTCGTACCACTACCCGTGCGACGGCATCGGCAACCGGAGCAGGCAACGACGATAAGACCAAGTGTGAAAATGAACTGACGGTCCGCGCGTTTCATGAGGGAGTTGATTTCCTGCGCGTTCTGGGGAATTTTTTCAAAGACAAGAACGCGACACTGGGCGAGTTGCCGGACCTGATAACAGGCCGGGTTCAGTTGCATAAGTGAAGTTTTAAGCACCGGGTTTGTGCTTCGTCTTATCCCCTTCGCCAGCCTTGCCCGCTGTGGGCGAATAGCCTAGACGCCACGATAGTTGTTGTACCGCAGCCCGCAGCGTTTGCGTGAGTGGATCGGCCAGCCCGGGGTCGATCAGGTTGGCCGGCCCCAGCAGCGCCAGCACCAGGCAAATCTCACCGCTATGGTTGAACACCGGCGCGCTGAGCGTACCGATGCCCGGAATCGGCTTGTTGAGCGCGTGGTCCATCCCTGCATGGCGAATGCGCGCGAGATGCTGGACATAACGCAAGCGCAACGCGGCCATCCTGGCCGGTGCAGCGGATGTCGTGGCTGCACCAGGCCCCTTCGACGCTTCAGGCTCTGCCGCAAGAAAGATCTCCTCGGGCGCCACGCCCGCGAGGCGGCACGCATCCTGGCGCAATAAATCGCGCAACATCGTTTCTCCCAGATAGGCCGCGAAGGTGCGCCCTATCGCGGTTTTCACCAGCGATACGACCGTTCCTACGCGCAGGCTCACGTGAACCGGCCGGACCGATTCTTCCAGACGTATCACCGTTGGACCCAATGGCCCCAGCACGGCTAACGCCACGCTCAGGCCTGTGGCGGCCGCCAGGCTGACGATCTCGGCTTCGGCTTCGCGCGGTGGCGAGAGCCGTTGCAGGCCGATCAGCCCGAGTTCGCAAGCCAGTGGCCCGGCATTGAAGCGGCCCTGCGCATCGCGTTGCAACAGGCCGGTTTTCAGCAGACTGACCAGATGCGGGAAAGCTTTGGCGCTTGACATGCCTGCCGTGGCGGCAAGCTCGCCGAGTGTCAAAGGGGCATCGGCGGCGACCAGCGCTTGCAGGATCTGGCCCATGGTGTCGAGCGATTGCACGCCGCGCTGGGGTTTGCTGCCGGCGCGCGCGTTCGCTGCATCATGGGGCTGAAAAGAAGCATCCGGATCCGGATGTGGGAAAGAGGTCATGGTCAGGCGATGGCAGACAGTGGCAGGTGGTTTTAGGCAATGGGGCGGCGTGCCGCCGCTTCCATCAGTTCCTGGTGAATGGTGCTGGCCGCGCGCTGCAACGCTTGTGCGATCCCGCCTGTCCATTGCACCTCAAGCACCCCCGTGGCGCCAATCAGCGTGAGCGTCAGGCACAGGCGGTTGTTGGCATCCAGCACCGGCACGCACAAACTGCTGATGCCAGGCGTCGGGTTATCGACGCTGCGCTCCATGCCTCGGGCGCGGATTGCCGTGAGCGCGGCTTCGAACGCGGGCCGTCCCGCGCTGGTGGCTAGTTCGCGTCCAGTGCTACCCGACTGGTGCGTCCACATCGCGTTCAAGGTCGCTGCCGGCAAAAACGCACAGAAAACCCGCCCCGTTGCTGTCATGGGCAGTGACATGACCGTGCCGACATGCAAATTGACGTGCAGCGCAAAACCCGTATGCAGATAACGCACGATGGTCGGCCCTTGCGGTCCGGCAACGCAGAGCGCGACGCTGACACCGGTGTTTTCGGCGAGCGCCATGGCATGTGGCAGGGCGGCGCGCAAGGCGGGCTGCTGCGCGAAATGCAATAGCCCTAACCGGAGCGCCATCGGCCCCGGCTCGTAACGCCCTAGCGTGTCGCGCTTGACCAGCCCAAGCCCCACGAGGCTGACCAGATAGGCATGCGCCTGAGCGGGGGCCAACTGCGCGCGGGTGGCGAGTTCGGAAAGCGTCAGCGCGCCGCGCGCCTGGGCTAGCGCATGCAATACACGCCCGCTGACTTCGACACTCTGCACCCCTCGCTGGGACTTGTTTGTCTGCGCTGGCGCAGGCTTGGAGCCTACGGACGAGTTTTTTTCGGAAGGCGAATTCAACGGGCTGGGTCTCAGGAAAAAAAGCCATGTTAAACGAATGCCGGAGACTCGCAGTCGTCTATTTTCATCGCAAAAATTTAGTCAATGGCTAAAAATTTAGCCATTGACTAAATTTTTGCGCTTCCCGTAAGATGGCCTACCCTGAGCCGCCGATGGCGGCAAGCAGGCTTCAAACGACGGGGCGAGAGCGGTTGTCCGCCTGGCTGCGCGTGCCTCATGAAAGGGGACGCAAAGTAGCGCAAGGTGGCGCGCCCCTGATTCATCTCCACACTATTTAGTCCATCCAGACAACATTCAGACAAGCAGAAGGGAGGTTTTGCATGGCCAAGGCATTCGCATCCCAGGCTGATCTTGAGCAAAAAAAGATCACATTTACCCAGCTTTCCGCCAACGCCTATGCCTACACGGCAGAGGGCGATCCCAACTCCGGCGTCATCATCGGCGACGACAGCGTGCTGGTGGTCGACACCACCGCCACGCCCGCGATGGCACAAGACCTGATCGCGCATATCCGCCGCGTCACCGACAAGCCGATCAAGCATGTGGTGCTGTCGCATTACCACGCCGTGCGTGTGCTGGGCGCGTCAGCGTATCTGGCCGAAGGCGCGCAGCAGGTGATCGCCAGCCGTGGCACCTACGAGATGATCGTCGAGCGCGGCGAAGCCGATATGCGCTCGGAGATCGAACGTTTTCCGCGTCTCTTCGCCGGGGTCGAAAGCGTGCCTGGCCTGACTTGGCCCACGTTGGTCTTCGAGCGCGAAATCACGCTGTTTCTCGGCCGGCTCGAGGTGCGTATCGCGCATCTGGGCGCGGGTCATACGAAGGGCGATACGGTCGTCTGGCTGCCTGGGCAAAAGGTGCTGTTTTCCGGCGATCTGGTCGAATACGACGCCGCCTGTTATTGCGGCGATGCGCAACTGGAGCAATGGCCGCGCACGCTCGAAGCGTTGCGTGCGCTGGACGCGCAGCAACTGGTGCCAGGCCGTGGCCCGGCGCTACGGACGCCCGCCGAGGTCAGGAAGGGGCTCGATTACACCCGTGATTTCGTCACGACGCTGCTCCAGCGGGGGCGCGAAGCGGTGGCGCAAAAGCTCGACCTGAAAGCCGCGATGGCCCACACCCGCGCGGCGATGGATGCTCAATTCGGCCACGTGTTCATCTATGAACATTGCTTGCCGTTCGATGTCTCGCGGGCCTACGACGAAGCCAGCGGCATCACGCATCCGCGCATCTGGACCGCGCAGCGCGACAAGGAGATGTGGGCCGCCTTGCAGGCCTGAATGGCTCCTGCCCATCCTTGCGTGACATCCGGGCCTGGCCTGGGCTCAGGTGTTCGGCGATGCCTCCATTCCAGGGTCCTCATCCCATGAAACCCGATTACCCGTCGTTGCGATTTGCGTACCAGCCGTGCCGTGAACAACAAGCCGCGCCAGGCGCGCAAACGGCTGAGCCGTATCCGGTCATCGTGGTCGGGGCCGGGCCAGTGGGGCTGGCGACGGCGCTGGATCTGGCGCGCCAGGGCGTACCCGTGCTGCTGCTGGATGAAGGCGATGCGCTCTCGAGCGGCTCGCGGGCAATCTGTTTTGCGCGGCGCACGCTCGATATCTTCGATCGTCTCGGATGCGGCCAGCGCATGGTGGACAAAGGCGTGAGCTGGAATCTCGGCAAGGTGTTCGTGCGCGACGAACTGGTATACGCCTTCGACCTGTTGCCCGAGGCGGGCCATCGGCGTCCGGCGTTTATCAATTTGCAGCAGTACTACGTCGAAGGCTATCTGCTCGAATGCGCCGAGGCGCGGCCTGAGATTGAGATTCGCTGGGGGCACAAGGTGAGCGGCATCGAGCCGCAGCACGCGACACAGCACGCCCCCGCGTGCGTGCACCTCGTGGTGACGACGCCGGATGACGACACGTACACGCTGCGCGGCCGCTATGTGGTTGCGGCTGACGGCTCGCGCAGCACGGTGCGTCGGCTGCTGGGGCTCGATAGCGTGGGCCGTACGTTCCATGACCGTTTCCTGATCGCCGATGTGCGAATGGACGCGCCGTTTCCGGCGGAGCGCTGGTTCTGGTTCGATCCGCCGTTTCATCCGAATCAGTCGGTGCTGTTGCATCGCCAGGCGGACAACGTCTGGCGCATTGATTTTCAACTGGGCTGGGAGGCGGACCCGGTGCTGGAAAAAACTCCGGAACGCGTCCTGCCGCGCGTGCGAGCGTTGCTTGGGGCACAGGCGCAGTTCGAGTTGCAGTGGGTCAGCGTGTACACCTTCGCCTGCCAGCGGATGGCGCGCTTTCGCCACGGCAATGTGCTGTTCGCGGGTGATGCCGCGCATGGGGTATCGCCGTTCGGCGCACGGGGCGCCAATAGCGGTGTGCAGGACGCCGAAAACCTCGCGTGGAAGCTGGCGCTGGTGCTGACCGGGCACGCCAGCGAGGCGTTGCTCGACAGCTATGCCAGCGAACGTGAGTTCGCTGCCGATGAAAACATTCGTCATTCGACGCGTGCCACCGATTTCATCACGCCGAAGAGCGCGGTGAGCCGGGTGTTCCGCGACGCGGTCCTGACGCTGGCACGCGAGCTGCCGTTTGCGCGGCAACTGGTGAATAGCGGACGGCTGTCGCTGCCCGCGGTGCTGCATGACTCCGTGTTGAATACGGCGGATGAGGCCTGTTTCGCGGGCGCGCTGTGTCCCGGGGCGCCCTGCTGCGATGCGCCGGTGCTGGCCGCAGGCGCGCCGGACTGGTTGCTCGGGCAGATGGGCGGACACTTCACGGTGCTGCTGTTCAGCGGGCCACAAGGCCTGGAGCAGGAGCAGCAGGCGGCATGGGAGGCACTGGAGACGCGTCTGATGCGGCATCAGCCACAACTGCCACAACTGCCACAACTGCCGTTGCGGCGTGTGCGGCTGGTCATGGCAGCGGGCCCGATGGTTCCTGACACTGCTGAGATCGCTGGGACCGCTGAGACTGCTCGCGCCTCGGGCGATTCCGGTGCGCTCACGCTCTACGACGTCGAAGGGCTCGCGGCCTTGCGTTACGATGCACGGCCTGGCACGGTGTATCTCGTGCGCCCGGACCAGCATGTTTGTGCCCGCTGGCGTCAGCTCGACACGGCAGCCATGGCACAGGCGTTACGGTGTATCGTGCAGCCGCAGCCCACGTCCGATAGCACGAGATAGCGCAAGTCAGAGGGTCCCCACGGGCCGGATGAGCCGGAACAATTTGAGATTGAATGCGAATTGAATCAGCGATAGTCACTATCCGCTAAAACCGGTACGGAAACGGGTGTTACGCTGCGCCGGGCATGCTGTGGCTGATCCTGGTGTTGAGCGCTGCTTTCTGCTTTCCGTTTTCTTTTAGTCTTTTGCGTTATGAAAAAATCTCCGCGCCGCTGGCGCCGTTTCGTCATCGGCGGCGTTGTGCTGCTTGGGCTGATCGGGCTTGCGCTGTTCTTTTTTGGCCGCAAGGACGCCCCCCAGTATCTGAGCGCGAGCGTCACCCGCGGCCCATTCGAGAGCGCCGTGCTGGCCACCGGCACCTTGCAGGCCTACAAGCAGGTCGATGTCGGCGCTCAAGTGTCGGGCCAGTTGAAATCGCTCAAGGTGCAACTGGGCGAAACAGTCAAAAAAGACCAGTGGCTCGCCGAGATTGACCCCGTGCTGTCGCAAAACGCGCTGCGTCAGGCGCAGGTCAGCGCCGATAGCCTGCTGGCCCAGCGCCGCGCCACAGCTGCGCAATTACGGCAGGCGGAGCTGGCCTATCGCCGCCAGCAGCAGATGCTGCCCACTGACGCCACCTCGCGCCAGGATTTCGAAAATGCCGAGGCGCAGTTCAATGTGCAGCGTGCCACCCTCGCATCGCTCGACGCCCAGGTCAAGCAGGCGCGCATTCAGGTGGAAACGGCCCAGGCCAATCTCGGTTACACCCGGATCGTCGCCCCGATGGACGGCGAAGTCGTGGCCATCGTCACCCAGGAAGGCCAGACCGTGATTGCGCAGCAGCAAGCGCCCGTCATTCTCAAGCTGGCCGATCTCGACACCATGACCGTCAAGGCGCAGGTTTCCGAAGCCGATGTGATTCGCGTGAAGCCCGGGCAGGCGGTGTATTTCACGATTCTCGGTGAAGCCGATAAACGCTATCACGGCAAGCTGCGCGCCATCGAACCCGCGCCGCAGAGTTTCGCCGAGGCCCAGAACAGCCTGAGCGGCGCCACGCGTAGCAATACGGCGGTGTTTTACAACGCGCTCTTTGAAGTGCCGAACCCCGGCCACCTGCTGCGCATCGCCATGACTGCCCAGGTGAGCATCGTGCAGGCCACCGCGCAGCAGGCGCTGAGCATGCCGGTGGCGGCGCTCGGGGCCAAGGATAAAAACGGTGCCTACGCGGTGCGGGTGATCGGCGCGAACGGCGAGGTGCAAACGCGGGCGGTCCGCACGGGCCTCAATAACAACGTCCGGGTGCAGGTGCTGGCCGGCCTGAAAGAAGGCGAGAAGGTGGTGATTGGCGACGCCGATGCGGAGGCCAAATAATGAGCGCCGCACCGGGTTCCGGCACCGGAGCGAATCCGCCTGAGCCGCTGCTGGAGCTGATCGGCGTGGGCCGCAGTTTTCCCGCTGGCGAGCGCGAGGTGAGCGTGCTGCGCGAGATCAACCTGACTATTTACGCGGGCGAGATTGTTGCCTTGATGGGGGCATCCGGTTCGGGCAAATCGACGCTGATGAATCTGCTCGGTTGCCTCGATCATCCCAGCACGGGGCGCTACCGCGTGGGCGGGCGCGAGACCGGCGAGCTCTCCAGCGACGAGCTGGCGCAGTTACGCCGCGAGCATTTCGGTTTTATTTTTCAGCGCTATCACCTGCTGCCGCATCTGAGCGCCGCGGGCAACGTCGAGATGCCCGCCATCTACGCAGGCGTGCCGCATGGGCCGCGCCACGCGCGAGCCGAAGCGCTGCTGGCGCGCCTCGGTCTGGCAGAGCGTGCGGAGCATCGCCCCAGCCAGTTGTCGGGCGGGCAGCAGCAGCGCGTGAGCATTGCCCGGGCGCTGATGAATGGCGGCGAAGTGATTCTGGCCGATGAGCCCACCGGCGCACTGGATAGCAAAAGCGGCCAGGAGGTGATCCGCATTCTGCGCGAGCTGAATGCCCTGGGGCACACGGTCATCATCGTGACGCACGATGAAAAGGTCGCCGCCAACGCCCGGCGCATCATCGAACTCAGCGATGGCGTGATCGTCAGCGATCGCGTCAACGAGCCGCCCGAAGAAGCCGTTGCGGTTGCGCCAGAAAGCCGCCTGCCACCGCATGAGCGGCGTCTGACGGCGAGTCTCGGACGTTTTGCCGAAGCGTTTCGCATGGCGTGGGTGGCGCTGGTATCGCACCGTTTGCGCACGGCTTTGACGATGCTGGGCATCATCATTGGCATCACTTCGGTGGTGTCGATCGTGGCGATTGGCGCGGGAGCGAAGGCGTACATGCTCAAGGAGATCGGCGAGATGGGCACCACGACGATTAATCTTTACCCGGGCAAGGACTGGGGCGACATCAACGCCAGTTCGATCCTGACGCTCGTGCCCGCGGATGCCGCCGCATTGCGTGACCTGTATTACGTCGATAGCGTGACGCCTGGTGTGAGCCGTGGCCTGCTTTTGCGGCGCGGCAACGTCGACGTTAACGCCGAGGTGAATGGCGTGGGCGAAAGTTTTTTCCAGGTGCAGGGGATCAAGCTGGCGCAAGGCATCGCGTTTGGCGCCGATGATCTGCGCCGCCAGGCGCAGGTGGCCGTGATCGACGCCAACACCCAGCGCAAGCTTTTTGCGCACGGAGAAGATCCGCTGGGGCAGGTGATTCTGGTCGATAACCTGCCTTGCGTGGTGATAGGCGTGACCGCCGAAAAGAAAAGCCTGTTTGGCAGCAACAAGAGCCTCAACCTCTGGCTGCCCTACACCACGGCGAATGGCCGCCTCTTCGGGCAACAGTCGCTCGACAGCATCACCGTGCGGGTGCGCGATGGCCAGCCCGGCGCGGCGGCCGAAGCGGGCATCGTGCAGTTGATGACCCAACGCCATGGCCGCAAGGATTTTTTTACTTTCAACATGGACTCCGTCGCCAGGACGATGCAGCGCACGAGCCAGTCAATCACGCTACTGCTGTCGCTGATCGCGGTGATCTCGCTCGTGGTGGGCGGCATTGGCGTGATGAATATCATGCTGGTGTCGGTTACCGAGCGGACCCGTGAGATCGGCATTCGCATGGCGGTGGGCGCGCGTCAGAGCGATGTGATGCAGCAGTTTCTGGTGGAGGCGGTGCTGGTTTGCCTGCTGGGCGGGGCGATTGGCGTAGCGCTGTCGTTTGCTTTTGGTGTGCTGTTTTCCCTGCTGGTTGACCAATGGAAAATGGTGTTTTCAGGGCTGTCGATTGCGCTGGCGGTAATTTGCTCGACGCTGATCGGCATCGTCTTTGGCTTCGTGCCCGCGCGCAACGCATCGCGGCTCGATCCGGTCGATGCGCTGGCGCGCGACTAACACGACTAGCGCGACTGGACGAAGGCAAATCGATGCGGATTACTCAAGGTTTTCAAGGTTTTGGCAGAGGATGCGGCGGCGGGTGGCCTGGATGGGGCCATGTCCTGCTGGCCTGCATCCTGGCCGGGCTCGCGGGCTGCGTCACGTCGGGGCGCGAGGCGGTGCCCGCCGTGCCCCTGCCGCTGCAGTGGTCGGGTGTGGCCCATGCGCCTGAAGCGGCCCCCACGCTGGCCATGGCAGCCTCATCCTTGCCGCCGCCGGCTGCTCCTTCATCTCCATCCGCGCCAGCCGTGGCATCGACGACGGATGCATGGTGGCAAAGCTTCGGCGACCCCGTGCTCGACCAGCTTATTAGCCGTGTGCTGGTGGTCAATAACGATCTGGCTGCGGCGGGTATCCGGACGTATCGGGCCCGTTTGCAGGCTGGGCTGGTCGATACCAACCTGACGCCTACGGTGAGTGTAAGTGCCAATGGCCAGGTGGCGCGCACGCTGGATACGCACCGCATGAGCCGTGGCAACAGCCTGAATGCCTCGCTGAGTTATGAGCTGGATCTCTGGGGCAAGCTTGCGGCGCAACGTGATGCGGCGGCCTGGGAGGTCCAGGCCAGCGACGAAGACCGCGATGCGGCACGGCTTGCGCTGATTGGCACGACTGCATCGGTGTACTGGCAACTGGGCTATCTGAACCGCCAGATTGCGTTGAATGAAGCCAATATCGTCGCGGCTGAACGCACCCTCGCGCTGGTGCAAAGCCGTTATGCCGCGGGTGCGGTATCGGGCCTTGATCTGGCGCAAGCCGAGCAAAGTGTTTCCAGCCAGCGCGCCGCGCAAACCCAGTTTTTGCAACAGCGCGAGGAAAACCGCAATGCGCTGGCGATTCTCTTCGATCAGCCGCCGCAATTTCGCATGGATGAACCTCGTACTTTGCCGCTCGGCCCGCTGCCCGTTGTGCCAGCGGGCTTGCCCGCCGAACTGCTGGGCCGCCGTCCGGACCTGCAAGCGGCCGAGTTTCGTTTGCGCGTGGCGCTGGCCAATGTCGACGCGACACGCCGCAGCTTCTATCCCAGCTTTACGCTAACGGGCAATCTGGGCACGAGCAGCGATTCGCTCGTGCGCGCATTGCAAAACCCGGTGGCGACGCTGGGCCTTGGGCTGGCGCTGCCCTTGATTCAATGGAACACGATGCAGCTCAATGTGAAGGTGTCGCAAAGCCAGTACGACGAGGCTGTGCTGCTGTTCAGGCAGCGGCTGTATGGCGCGCTGGCCGAGGTGGAGAACGCGCTGTCGGCGCGGCAGCAACTGGACGACGAAGCGCAGCAACGTGCGTTGGCGCTAGCCCAGGCGATGCGTGCCGAGACACTGGCACAAATGCGCTTTCGCGCTGGCGCGACCGGGGTCCAGCCCTGGATCGACATGCAGCAAAGCGTGCGCGAAGCCCAGGCGGCGCAGTTGTCGAACCAGCTTAACCGCCTCAATAACCGGATGAACTTGTATAAAGCACTGGGCGGTGGGCAAGGCTAAAGGCCCGGTCTTCCTGCCTTGGCGCTCATGCTGGTCCCCGCAGGTCTATCTCAATGGAGTCGTCATGCCGCTTGATACGTCACCCAGTTCCTCGCCCTCGTTGCCTGCGTTGTCTGCGTTGCCTGTGCCTGCGTTAAATACCCAGCCCAATCTGACTCATCCCGACGATTTCTATGAAGCGCTCATCGACATGCATCGTGATTGCGACGAAGCGCAAAGCCAGGCGGTCAATGCACGATTGATCCTGCTGCTGGCCAATCACATCGGCGACCAGGCGGTGCTGCTCGAAGCCATGCGCCAGGCGCGGCTTGGCGCCGAACCGGGCCGTTTCCCCGCTCATGACTAGCCTCGGCTTATCCGGCGTGGCGCTGGGCCGTCCCGCATGCCTGCTGTTGTGCCGCTGAGTGTGCCGCTGCGGCTCGTGAGCGTCACTCACGCAGGGCCGCCTGAAGTGGCGTTGTGGCAGGTTGCGCTGAGGTCTGAGGACGAGGGCGCCTTCGATGTTGTGCCCGATGCCGCGTGCCTCGCGCTGCTGTCGGCGGACGAGCGGCGCCAGGCCCAGGCCTTCCAGCGCCATGAAGACGTCTTGCGTTTCGTCACCGTGCGCGCCGCGTTGCGTGTGTTGCTCGGCCACGCGCTGAACCGTGCGCCGCACACGCTGGCGCTGACGCGTGACGCTCATGGCCGTCCCCAGCTCGCCGGGGCAGCACCAGGCGGGCTCGATTTCAATGTCTCTCATGCCGGTGCTTACGGCTTGATTGCGCTGTCCACGGCGGCGTCTGTGGCGTCTGCGGCTTCTGGATATCGGGTGGGTGTCGATCTCGAAGTGTGCCGTTCAGCGTTCGACTGGCGCTCGGTGGCGGCGTTGACGCTGGATCATGAGGAACAGGCTGAACTTGCCGCGCTCGAGAGCGCCGCAGCGCAGCGCGCGGCGTTCTTCGAGAGTTGGGTAGCCAAGGAGGCGTTATTGAAGGCCGCTGGCGTAGGCATCACGGAGGGGCTGAATATCGCGCCGCTGTATCCGCGTCGGGGCGAACAGGAGCGGGTCGAATGGCGTGCCGCTACGCAGGCGCGCTGGCCCGGTTTTGCTGCGTGCTGGGTCGCCGCACCCGAGGGCTATTGCGCCTGTCTGGCGTGGTCGGCGCGCGGCGCATAGGTCTATCGCGCGCTACGGTGAATCGCGCTAGTTCGCGTCAGCCCCATGAAACGTTTTCACGGGATGCCACACCCCACCTTGAACCTGGTACACCGTGATGGCGCTGTTCCGAAGGTCGCCCAACGGATCAAAGCGAATACGTCCCGTGACGCCCGTATAGTCAGTTTGTGCCAGCTTGGGTAAATAGTCCGCTGGCTTTGCCGATCCGGCTGCCTGCATGGCATTGGCCAGCATCATGGTGGCATCGTAGCTATTGGGCGCATACAGCTGAATAGGCGTATTGAAACGTGCCCGGAAGCGCCGTTCAAAATCCGCGTAGTCAGGCAAGTTTTCCTTTTGCGCGCCAGGGCTCGATGCGTAAGTGCCTTCCGCCACCTCGGGCCCCGCCAGAGAAATTAACGCGGGCGTGCGCATGCCGTCGGCGCCGAGCAGGGGCGTTTTTATCCCGAGCCCATGCATCTGTTTGAGCAGCGGCCCCGCCTGGGCATCCATTCCCGCGTAAAAAACCAGATCGGGTGTGAGTTTCTTGATGCCGGTCAAGATGCCTCGAAAATCAACCGCATGATCGTTCGTATATTCATGGGCCACGATGGTTGCGCCCTGCGTTTTAACCGTGCGCTCGAATTCATCCACTTGACCCTGACTAGCCGCGCTGCGATCGTCGATCAGCACAATGCGTTTAGCCCCCAAGGTTTCGCTGGCGAAGCGGCCCAGTGCCTGGCTCTGGATGGTGTCGTTGGCAATGTCACGAAATGCCGTTTTAAAGCCCTGGTGCGTGTAAGCCGGATTGGTTGCCGAGGGCGAGATTTGCGCAATACCGGCTTTGGCGTAAATGGCGGACGCGGGAATGGTGGTGCCTGAATTCCAGTGCCCGACTACGCCGGCAACGTCTGCGTCAACCAGCCGCTGCGCAACAACGGTGGCTTGTTGCGGGCTGGCCGCATCGTCTTCCGAAATCATTTCGAAGCGGACCGGTTTGCCGCCGAGGGTTCGATGCTCGGCATTCAGGGCCTCGATGGCGAGTTCCACCCCGTGCTCATTATCTTTGCCCAAATGCGCTTGCGGCCCCGTAAGCTGGCCCGCATGGCCAATCCTGATGACCAGCGGGGCATCTTTGGCCGCGACACGAGCGCTGGCCTTGTCCGCTTCAGACTCTTTGCCACAGCCCGCCAGCAGCATGACGACAGTGCAACCTAATACGAATAAACGATTCATGTAAAACACTCTCGCGTGACAGAAGATTAAACGGCAAGTTAACCATGCTTAAAGCGCGTCAGGGGGATTTATGCTAATCATTTACGCATTGTTGCAAGCAGTAAATTTCGGATTTCAGACGGGTTCGATATGATAAAAAGCTTGTATTTGAGGAAATTTTTATTCAGCGCGAGGTCTTTTAGCTTGTGAGCGAGCAAGGCTAGTTTTAGCACTAAAATATCGGAGCATGGGATTTTATTCTTAATAATATGATCAATGGCTTTGCGGATTTCTTTTTTTGATTTATTGGTGCGGATGTAAGAAATATTTTTTATTTCTTGTTCCAGGGCTTTGATTTTCGCGTTAATCGTCGTGCTGTCTATTGGCGTGTCCGGCGGGGATTTTAAATCTTCCATGCTGGAATAAATTCGATATTTTACGGCCGTGATGGCTTCCATGATTTTTTCCAGGGATCTAAGCTCGCCCTGTAGCTCATGGGAATCGAGTGTTTTCGCTTTCTGTTCTGTTTCGGTGTAAATTTTCTGTGTGGCTTTCTGAAGATCGTGATTGTATTTTAATTCGGTATTTATTATATTGATATTTTTTTTATGCTGATCTATTGCCTTGTTCAATGAGTCGATTTTCAGGCTGCTTTCATGAAGATCCCGATACATCTGTTCAAGCTCTGGAAACACTTTATCGAGCAATAAACTGTCGCCTGGCAATTTTTTTTCTGTCTCAATAATTTTGGTATCTGCGCTCGAGTACCTGTTCATCATGTTAAAAATAGTATCAAGTACCGGTGCTGCGGCTGCATGCGTCACATGTTTCGCCAATAATTGCGACAAGGTATTTCTGGTTTCATTATTTTTTTCAAGAAATTCGAAAGCGTTTTTATTGGTATAGAATTTTAAATTTTCATGCAGGCCATCAAGAAAATTTTTGTAATCAACGGTGCTGAACTTGATTGAGCTGGAATCTTCCGGGTCAAGCTGCAACAGAACTGATGAATCAAGCCTGGATAAATCAAAATGGATTGTCGAGTTTTCTTCGACGTTAATCCGGTTTTTGCCCGCTTCCATCTGATATGGGCTGTCGTCACCTCCCGGGGTGATGTTATTCACAACATGGGGTTGATGGTTTTTATTGAGCGGAAGATATCTCAGGAAGTTTTTTATCACTTAATTCTCCAGAAGTATTGATTAAAATAAATCAGAATATTTTTAATAAAAAATTTGATAAATTAAATATATTTTTTGACTGAAGCAGTAGCGTTAGATTAAAATCAGCTGGCCTTGCCCGTTCATGAATTAAAATGCAGCTATTAAACTGGCGGTTCAGGATGCTTATGCGAATGCTAAGTAACTAAACCAGTTGAATAGTTCCAAAATGCGATGCTCTGATTAACTTCACCGCTTTGGCGTCACGGCAAACACCAAGCCGCTATAACCGGTATAGCCACGAAAAGCCGCGCCCGCTCTCACGGTCCGCCTGGCGAAATAGCAACATTAATTCTTACATTTCTGTCGGAATAACACCTATGCATCGAAGGGATATTTACGCATCTTAAGTGAGAATGATTCGCATTCATGCTAGATTGCGCACCTCTGACCTGATGACGGAGTTGATCCGATGGCTGAAGCACACGCGCAAGCGCTCCCCAGTCTTACCCGGCGGCGCTCGCTGCCTGTTTCCGCGGCATGCGCCGCTCCCTCGGCGGCGTATGCCGCTCATCACGGTTTGCTGGTGGAGGCATTGATCGCCCAGCGGCCTATGCTGGTCAATCTGGCGCGCTCGTTTGTCACTTGCGTGAGCCTGGCTGAAGACGTGGTTCACGACGTGTTGCTCAAACTGATCGGGTTTCCGAACCAGGACGCGATTCGTCAGCCGCGCGCTTATGTCACCAGGATGGTGCGCAATGCGTCCATTGACGTCTGCCGCCGTCAGGCGCTGGAAAGCACCTGGCGCGCCTGCGAAGAAGACGGCCTGAATGTGCCTTCCCCCGAACCCACTCCTGAAACGGCGCTCGTGACCCGCGACGCGTTGCAGCATGCGTTCGATGCGCTGGCGCAGTTGCCGGAGCGTACCCGGGCGGCATTCGAGCTGGTGCGCTTCAGCGAAGAGACGCTGCAGGAAACCGCGCGCCGGCTCAATGTGTCGCAAACGCTGGTGCATTTCATGGTGCGCGATGCAGCCCGGCATTGCGCCGACTGTGCGCTGGGCCGCAACACCGCGTTTCATCGGCCGCGCGCGGCGACAGCCATGAACGTACCGGTTCGGGTTAAAAAATCGCGTGCCTCAAACGTCAACTGATTAACCCGGCTGGCATGGCGCATGACGTTAGCTGTATTGAACGTCTGGGCCTGGCCCACGGGTCATTGACATTGATGTTGACGCCGCTGCGCCCGCCATGGGCGTGGTCCGATCCCTTCATTTTTAGCGTGCAGCACGCCTGCACCCCGGCAACCATGAACCCGTCTCAGTCTGCTTCCCGCGCTTCCTCCTCTCCTGTTTCATCCTCTTCTTCCCCGAGTGCTGCTGATGCGGCGGATCCGGGCGAGACGGATTACACCGTCGTGATCAACGACGAAGAACAGTATTCGATCTGGCCGACGTTTCGTGCGGTGCCAGCGGGCTGGCGCGAGGTGGGCGTGCGCGGGACAAAAACCGTGTGCCTGGCACACATTGAGGTGGTCTGGACCGATATGCGTCCGGCTAGCCTGCGGCGTCATCTGGCTGCGCTTGAGCCTTGAGCCTTGAGCTGCTCGAGAGGGCTTGGCCTGCCCGCATGCATGACTTCCGCGATTCCCTTGATTCAGGACACCAGGACACTCTATGTCATCGCCTTTGCTTGACGAGCTGCATATCGAACCGGGTTTTCCCCTCGTGATCACGCCTCGCGTGGACGGGTCACTCACACTCGATGCCGCGACGAGCGCGCTGCGGCCCATCGTCGACGACTGTCTCGAACACGTGGGGGGCGTGCTGTTCAGAGGGTTCGAGGTGCCGTCGATTGATGCTTTCCAGCACTTCGCGGCCTCGTTTGGCGAGCCGCTCATCGGTTATGAATTCGCCTCGACGCCGCGCAGCCAGGTGGAAGGCGCGGTGTACACCTCGACCGAATATCCCCCGCATCGTTCGATCCCGCTGCATAACGAGCAGGCTTACACGCGCGAATGGCCGCTGCGAATCTGGTTTCACTGCGCGCTGGCGGCGCGCTCGGGGGGGCGACGCCGATTGCCGACAGCCGGGCGATCTATCGCGCGCTCGATCCGGCGCTGGTGACGCATTTTGCGGGGCGTGAGCTGCTCTATGTGCGTAACTTTGGCCAGGGGCTTGATCTGACCTGGCAGCAGGCCTTCGGCACGGCCGAGCGCGGCGCGGTTGAGCGTTATTGCGCGGCGCGCGACATCGAATGCCAGTGGCGCATGGGCGACGAGGGCGAGTGGCTCCTACGCACGCGCGAGCGCTGTCAGGCCGTGGCGCGCCACCCTCGCACGGGGGAGGACGTGTGGTTTAACCAGGCGCATCTGTTCCATCTGTCGGCGCTCGATGACGACATGCAAGAAGCGCTGGTGGATGCCGTGGGTTTGGACAACGTGCCGCGCAACGTCTATTACGGTGATGGCGCACCGCTCGAAGCCGCGGCGCTGGACGCGATTCGTGGCGTCCTGGCGCAGCAGCGGGTGGTGTTTCCGTGGTGCACGGGTGACGTGCTGATGCTCGACAACATGCTGAGCGCCCATGCGCGCGATCCCTTCGAAGGCCCGCGTAAAGTCGTCGTGGCGATGGCCGAAAGCTACTCCGAGGTGCATGCGCCGCAACTTGCGGCCGCGCTGTAATGGAGCGCCTGGCCGACGCCGCTGCCGTGAAGGTGGCAACGGATTCGATTGCCCTCGCGGCGAGCGGGCTGACGGTGGGCTATCAGGATCACGTGGTGCTGGATGAGCTCGATATTGCATTGCGTGCCGGGCGGGTGACCGCGCTGTGTGGCCCGAATGGTTGCGGCAAAAGCACGTTGCTGCGCACGCTGGCGGGTTTGCAGCCAGTGCGGCACGGCACGGTGACGGTAGCGGGTGTGCCGCTGGCGTCGTACCGGCGGCGCGAGCTGGCGCGGACCTTGACCCTGCTGTCGCAGTTCAACCAGATTCCCGCAGGCCTGAGCGTGCGCGAACTGGTGGCGTATGGCCGTTACGCGCACCGTGGCTGGTTGCGCGGTCTTGCTGAGGAAGATCGTCACGCGGTGGACGACGCGCTCGCCGCTAGCGGCCTGGCGGACGACGCCGAACGCGATGTCGCGGCGCTCTCGGGCGGTGAGCGGCAGCGGGCGTGGATTGCGCTGGCGCTGGCGCAACGCGCGCCGATTGTGCTGCTGGACGAGCCCACGACGTATCTCGATGTGCATCACCAGCTCGATATCCTGTCGGAACTGCGGCGCCTGAACCGGGAGCGCGGGCTGACGATTGTCTGGGTGCTGCACGATCTGAACCAGGCCGCTGAGTTCAGCGACGAAATGGTTCTGCTGCGCGCAGGCAAGATCATCGCCCAGGGTAGTCCTGATGTGATCATCAACCCCGCGCCGCTGGAGGCGACCTTTGGTGTGCCGATGCTGCGCATGGCGCATCCGCAGACGGGCGCACCCATGTGCGTGCCCGCTCATCCTGCGGGCGGTGCCGCGATGAAGACTGCGGTTGCGATGGATAGGGCGAATGCTCCGGATGACGAAGCGTCAGCGCCTTCGACCCTGCCTTCCGGCGCGGAGCGCGCTGCATGATGAGCTTCGTGGCCCGTCGCCGCGTGCCGCGCACGGGCGCGATGGCATCTCCGCGCTGGCGTACCGCCCGGCCCAATCATGTTGTTGCGCTCGCACTGTCATTGCTGCTTGCGTTAGTGGCCCTTGCCGCATGGCGTCTTGTGCCTGATGGGATGTGGCTGCTGTCTTCCACGCCTGCCGCGCCGTTCGCCTTGGCGCCAACGGGGCTCGGCGTGAGCGAAACCCATGCGCTGGCGCGTGTGCTGTTGCTCGATCTGCATTTGCCACGCGTACTGGCGGCCGTGCTGGCAGGCGCTTGCCTCGGTATGGCGGGAGCCTTGTTTCAGGCGTTGACGCGCAATCCACTAGCTTCGCCCGATCTGCTTGGCATTACCGGGGGCGCGCAACTCGGTTTGCTGGCGGCGATGCTCGTGCCCGCGCTCGCTGGGGTCGCCTCTGTGCCGCTGCTGTTTGTCTGCGGTCTGCTGGCGGCAGCCTGTGTGGGTGCGGCGGCGGGAGGCTGGCGCGCGAGTCCGCTGCGAATGGTACTGGCAGGCAGTATTTGCATGCTGCTGTTCTCTTCGATCACGACGCTGGTGCTCGCTTTTTTCGAGCAAAGCATTGCCGGTGTCGCGCTCTGGGCTACCGGCAGCTTGTATCAACCTGGCGCCGCGGGCCTCATCAACGCGAGCGCATGGCTGGTGCTGCCGCTCTGTGCATTGCCGTTCATCCTGCGTTCGCTCGATCCGCTGGCGCTCGGTGACGATGCTGCCCAGACGATTGGCGTCGCGGTGCCCGCCACCCGGTTTTCCGGGCTGGTGATCGCCGTGGGTTTTGCCAGCATTGCGGTGAGCCTCGCCGGGCCGCTGTCCTACGTCGGCCTCATCGCGCCGAACCTGCTGCGTCACTGGCGCGGCGCGCATGCGGCCCGGCTGGGCGCGCTCGTGCCGTTGTCGGCGCTGGCGGGTGCGTTGCTTGTGCTGGCGACCGATAGCGCTGTGCTGGCGCTCGATCTCGATGGCACGTTATCGACCGGGGTCGCCATCGCGCTCGTGGGCACGCCGTTGATGCTGGCGATGATTCGCCAGGGCGGTGTGTGGTCGCGCTCGCCGGGCGGGGCCGAAGCGCCTGCCGTGCAGCCTGCGCGGGGAGGCCTGGGAGCATGGCTCGTGGCACTGCCGCCGTGGGCGGTAGTGGCGGGGCTCGCACTGGGTGCGGTGCTGGTGCTGGTGCTCGGCGGCTCGCTGGGGGCGACATTCCTGGGCCCTGGACGCTGGCTTGGGGCTTGGGTAGCGGATAGTCCGAATTCAGCGGCATGGGCCACCGCCGATAGCACGGCGCGCGCGGTGCTCGATGTGCGCTTGCCGAGGTTGGTCTGTGCGTTGCTGGCCGGGGCGCTGCTCGCGGGCAGTGGGGTGCTGATGCAAAGCATCGTGCGCAATCCGCTAGCGGGGCC
The DNA here is from genome assembly GCF_009455685.1 of Paraburkholderia hayleyella. Lineage (NCBI taxonomy): Bacteria > Pseudomonadati > Pseudomonadota > Betaproteobacteria > Burkholderiales > Burkholderiaceae > Paraburkholderia > Paraburkholderia hayleyella. The sequence goes on from NZ_QPES01000002.1 coordinate 90,855, forward strand.
CGAGGTGCTAGGGGTGACCCAGGGCGCGGCGCTGGCGACGCTCGTCGCCTTGCTGTTCTGGCCGCTGGCGACGCACAGCACGATGGCGGCGGCGTCACTGCTGGGCGGCGGCACGACGCTCGCCGTCACGCTTTGGCTCAACCGGCGCACGCGCTATGCGCCGCTGGCAGTGGCGCTGACGGGGATTGTCATCGGCACGCTGTGTACGACGCTGGCGCAATGGATCATCGTGCAGGAAAGCGTGCAGCCCGCGCGCTTTGTCGTGTGGCTGGTGGGCGGGACCTATGGCCGTAGCTGGGCCGATGTCCGTGCCTTGCTGCCGTGGTGTGTGCTGACGTTGCCCGCCTTTGCGTTGCTGGCGCGGCCGCTCGATTTGCTGGCGCTGGGCGACGATCAGGCCGCCGCGCTCGGTTTGCCGGTGGCCGCATTGCGGCCGCTGGCGCTGTTGCTGGCAACCGTGGCTGCCTGTGCGGCGGTTGCCGCAGTCGGGCCGATCGGTTTTGTGGGTTTGATGGCGCCGCATCTGGCCGCGTTACTCGGTGCACGCACGCATCGCGTGCGCTTGTGGCTGGCCGCTGCCTTGGGGGCGCTGGTCCTGGCGGTCGCCGATATCGGTGCGCGCACGCTGCTCGCACCGCGAGAAATCCCTGCCGGCGTGCTCACCGCGCTGGTGGGCGCGCCTTATCTGCTCGCCTTGCTGGTACGGCAGACGCGCCGCGAACGCGCGCGTGGCCGGTGAGTGGGTGGCCGATGGGACAACGGACGCCACGCTCTGCTCCTCGCGCGCAGCCCTTCTCGGCATGGTTGTCCGCCTCACCCCTGGCGGACTATGCCGCAGGCGTGTGGCTGGGCCCGGTGCCGGAGGCCGTGCAGCAGGATCGAGACAGTGTCTGCATACCGCTGGCACAGCTCGCGCAACAACGCGAGGTACTGCTTGAGACGATGGTGCAGCATTACGGCGGCGACCCGCAGCGGCATGCGCGGGCGCTGCTCTCGCAATGGAGCAAATACTATTTCCGCCTGGTCGTGCCTGCTGCGCTGCTGGCTGCGCTGGTGCTGCAACGCCCCCTGCGCATGAGCCCCGCGCAATGCACGCTGGTGTTGCGCGATGGCCTGCCCGATGCGCTTTATCTCAGCGCCGATGCGCTGGGGGCGGTCACGGCCGATCCGGCGCAGCGTTACGCCTCGTTGTGTGAAACGCATTTGCCTGCGGTGATCGGCATGCTGGCGAGCTTGACGCACATCGCGCCGCGCGTGCTGTGGAGCAATGCGGGCAATCTGCTGGACTGGCTCTTCGAGCAATGCGCCGCGCTACCGGATGCCGAACGTGACGCGGCATGGCTCTTCAGTGCGCGCACGCTGGCTTCAAATGCTGAACCTAACCCGCTGCGCTGCCCCGTGCGCTGGGTCACGCCATGTTCGACGCAACTCCCCACGCCGTTTCGTGTGCGCCGCGTGTGCTGCGTGCGCTATGAAATCCCAGGAGAAGACTCGCTGTGTTCAAGTTGCCCGCTGCTATTAACGCTGAGCGAAGACGAACTCGCACGCCAGCAGGCGGTGCAATGAGCGGCTCGCCACGTCGAACCCTGGCTGCCGTGGCGCGGCGGGCGAGGCTGACATTGACGCTCGTGGCCATGCTCGTGACGGCAACGGCAGCCCACGCGCAAGCAGACGCCCGCATGACATCGCACTCTGCCGCTGAGGTTCCGGCTCCGGCTCCGGCTTGCCTGCCGCTGGCACGCAATCCCACGGTATCGCAGGCGAGTGCCGCATTGCCGTCTCGGCCCCGGCGCATCGTCGTGCTGGAATTCATGTTTGCCGAAGCGCTGGCTGCGCTGGATCTGACACCCGTGGGGATGGTCGATGTCGCGTACTACCCCAGCTGGATTGGCTACGACAACGCGCGTTTGCACACGGTGCCCGACGTCGGCACGCGTCAGGAGCCTAGCCTCGAAGCGATTGCAGCGCTTAAGCCCGATCTTGTGATTGGCGTGGGTTTTCGTCATGCACCGATCTTTGCCGCGCTCGATTCGATTGCGCCAACGGTGCTGTTCCAGTTCAGCCCAGACCCGGTTAGGCCCGCGCATCAACCCGCGCATGACGGCCCAGCGGTGACGACCCAGCTTGACTGGGCGCGGCAGATTTTCCGCACGATAGCGTGCATGACCGGGCGCGAAGCCGAGGCACGCCGGGTTGAACGCATGCTCGACGAAGGCCTCGCGCGCGATGCGCGACGGCTGGCTGCGGCACACCGTCAAGGCGAACCGCTGGTGCTGCTACAGGAGCTGGGCTTGCCCGACCGCTACTGGGCCTATACCGGCAACAGCATGGCGGGCGGTGTGGCGCGCGTGCTCGGGCTGCCGTTGTGGCCCCGCCAGCCGAGCCGCGAAGGCACGCGTTACGTCACGTCCGAAGACTTGCTGCGGCAGCCGCAGGCCACGGTGTTGATGGTGAGCGCGACGGGGCCGGAGGTCGCGCTCGCCGCGAAGCTGACATCACCGGTCTGGCGCTTCGTTCCCGCGCGGCGTGCAGGCCGGGTGGCGCTGATCGAACGTAACGTGTGGGGCTTTGGCGGGCTGATGTCTGCCTTGCGGCTGGCCGATACCATGACCGATGCGTTGCTGGCGTTGCCGCCCCCCTCAACCCTGGCGCCTGTGCCCGTCCAGCCCCAGGGCGAATGAGCCGGGAAGGCGCTTGCCGATTTCGGTTCTCGAAGTGGGGGCTTTCGTTGACAGGTTCATTGACGCGATTTGTTCCAGATGCTGCTGGCGCTCGGCCTTCGACGCTCTCTTGAGGTTTCTGACCGGCATGACTGAAACGGCGGTGCGTCACGCGCGGCCGGATCGTGTTTTCCTATTGTGTGGTGTGAAGAGACGCTGCGACGCTCGCGGTGTAAATGCCGAGTGCGATGAGGCGTGGAGGGGTCCATAGACGACGCTCGCTCATGTACTCACGGATGGCCCTGGCGTGACCGGCATGCTCCATTTTTTTCATCAGATTGCCTTTGAGCCACTGCATTTCTGGAGCGGGTTGGGCCTCATCCGGGTTGAAAGGATTTTTAAAAAGCTCGAGGTACATCTCGGGATAAACCGAATCTTTGAGGTATGACTCCAGCCATGTCACATAAGCCAAGCCATCAGGCTGTGACTGGTCGATTGTGACGATGGCATGCAACATGATGTGCGCCAGTATTTTTTCAAACGCTATCTGTTTAGCGGCGGATGATATTTTCAAAAGCGGGCGGATTTTCGTCAGCAAATTCTGCAATTGAATATGCAACTCTTTGACAGGATAAAAAGACAGATAGTTATTGAGTGGCTGAAATTCGTTCAGCTTGATGGCGATTTCCATCAATGCGAGCGGCGCGAGCGGAAAATGGATCTTGCCCTCTTGAACAAAACCAAAGCTAAACAGAATCTGCTGCAGTATCACGTCGTTGTGATATATCGCATCAGCCAGCAGGCTGACCTCGCCGGTACAAATGGCGCTCATGCCTCGTGTCCGGATAGCGGTAATCAGATCGTCGGCCGGCTCCGCTATTCCTGAGCCGTAATTGAGATTCAACGGGGTTTGATGTGTCTTGTTGCGTAGCCATGGTGTGGCTCCCTTTTTCAGCAACGTTAAAACCGTCCGGATATCATCGTTTCTTGCCGCGTAATGCAAAGGCGTATTGCCCTTGTTATCAGGTTGATCAACGAGTCCGAGCTTCCGTTTGCTCAAGGTCCGGATGAGCATCGTAAAAGTGGAATCGGACATCCGGTTTTTATACTTGATAGCCACATGGAGTGGTGACCTTCCCGCCCGGTCCTTAAGGTTCAGGCAGAGATTGGGCCACTTGAGCAGTAGTGTCAGGATGTCGGCATTGCCAGTCTTGAGCGCGGTATGCAGGAGCGGGCTACGCTCGTCGATCTCGGCATCCGGATCGAGCGGTAACCCCATCCCGTCAGGCTCCATGTTCTCAAGTGCGGTGTACGGCGGCAGTACGGTATTCGGATTGGCACCGTGATCTAAAAACTGTTTGAGCAGGTCAGGCCTCTGGAATTTAACGGTTTGATGCAGATTGTATGCCGTTATCCAGTCCTGTTTCCGCGTGTATCCCGGCACTTCGTGCCAGCACTTTATTGGCTTGACCGTTTGGGGCGCGTGGCTGGCTTTCGGTGGCTCAATCACGGTTGGTGTGACGTGATTTTTATGGCTGTCGTTCAAGCTGTCGCCAGACTCATCGTTATCTGCCGGATTTTCAGGAACGCATTGAAAACCGTATTTACGCAGATAGAGTTGGGGAACGAGAGAGGCTTTACCTTCTTCTTCAGCGCCGATCTGATGCGTCCGTGTTATGACGTCCTGCGCTTGAGCGCCCGTGAGCGGATGGGTCGCTTGACGACGCTGCATAGTTATTGTCACTGCAAGATTCCTGTTAAAGCGCGGTAAAACACACTGCTACTTCATGATTAATTCATGAAGTAACGATTATTCGAAGGGCGTGACCATGCCCTCCCCTCAGCACGGATTGCTGGAGATGAATGACATGGCGTGGGGGTTTGAAGGGTTTATTCCCCGGCGCAATACGGGGAAAAAGCAGGGGTGCGGCGTTGCCCGGATAGCCGCGCTTTTCTTGCTGTTACCGGTTCGTCAAACGTTCATCAAAACGGGGAACTCGTTATCTTGGCCATGAGCGGGCTAATTTCACTGATGGACTTTTGTGGATCAAATGATGGCTTTTTCATCATTTCAAGTTTTTTCTTCAGCGCGGACAGATTCGTCTTGTCAGACAGATGCGTCGAGTGGTCAATGAGTATGCCCAGCGCACGCGCGAGGCGCAGATACTGCAACGCGATATCAGCGCTCCGCGCGTCTTTTCTCTGAACTTTGGCGTGGGCGCTGGCAAGTTGATTCATCATGCCCGTCAACGTGTTGAGTACGCTAAAGGCTGCAGATTCTTTCATTTCGACGCACTTCAAAATCACGTTAAGACGCTCATGCAGATAGTTTTCCATCATCGTGAAATGTTCTGGGCCTGCATTGAATTCGAATCCGAATCCGCCCTGGCGCTGATCGGTCGAGGCGGGATAAAGCCCGAACTTTTTCAACATTGTTTCGAGGTCAGCCAGGCAAGCATCGATGCAGCGGGTGTCTGACAGGGCACAAGGGGTTTTTTCTAACAACGCGTAAAACACTTTTACCCGTGTTTCCATCTGCTGGATGGAGCGGCAAAAATCTTCTGCGCTGCGTTTTTCGGGCTGAATTTCGAACAGCCTCGCAAAGAGCGTGTTCGGGTCCATCGATTGCACGAGTTTCTGTGCCAACTTGTTTTGGAGCTGGAGTCTTTGAGTTTCTTTTTTTGCCAGTGCGTCAAAGCCACTATCCAGATACCACGTCAGGACAAACTCCAAATCCGCGCCATCATCGAGTAAAAACGATACCGCTGTGGTGAACGCCACGCTGTCTGTTATGGGCTGGCTGAATAGCAATTCACTGACCAGGCTATTTTTCTTCTTGTTCTCGGGGTCCACATACGCGCCGTGCTGAACCAGCATCTCGATGTATTGCAGGTTGCCGCAGCGGATGGTGGCGCGCAGGGCCGTCTCGCCATGGGAATTAATTTCGTTGGGTTTAATCGCCGGATTATCCAGCAGCCACTGGACACTCTTGGAGAGGTTGTGCTGGAGTGCGAGATGCAACGGAAAATTATCTGATTGCAGCAGTTGAATGTCAGATGCGGGCGGAAGTTTATGGGCATTGACGGGCGACTTTAGCGCTTCGCGGACGATATCGGCATTGCTCTGCTGAACAGGCTCGCCGCTCTTCAAGCGCCTGTTCTGCTGAGAATAATCCCGGACAGTAGTTGAGGCTTTTTTAATCGCGCCGGATTGCTTGCAATTAAGCGGACCTGTGCCTGGAATTCGCGTTTCCGTTGTATGAGTCCGTGGCGGACCCTGTGGCGGCAACGAAACCGTGCCATTCGCTTGAGGATTCGTCGAGGTGGACGAGGTGAAGTTGGGCCGTGGAGAGTGAGGGGAGGAGATGGGCAAAACGTTCTTGCTGGACATTCATATTCCTGTATCGGGATGCAGATGTTGCGCTATCTGGATCACTAAGTAACGGGGGCCATATAAAACGTTCCATTAAATTTGGCGGTTGATGCACGAAATCGACATTTTTTGGAAGATGACCTGCTTTCAGCACAACCCCGTGTCCACTTGCATGCTGTTCTTGCCGGTGAGTTTGATCTCAATGTTGTCACCGCTATTTTCTGGCAATGGGCGAGCATTCCGACAAGGATGGAGGAACAAATGAAGGGGCTTTTGTTACATACCCTGCGTCAGGACAGGGCGTTCGTTCTATCCCTCTTGCCTGGCTATTCCTCTTACTTGATTGAGACCGTGTGCAGATGATTAATCCTTCGAAGGGTTTGGGCCTGGGCCGTAACGTTGATTTACGTAACAGTTCGTTATCGGTAAGTGACGGCACAAAGAATTTACTGGATGTACCGAATACCCAAATTGATTGGAGGTGGAGCGGCATGCATCAAGTGCAGGCGGAAGGCGAATGGCGGGCAAACGGCATCGTGCCGCTTCATTTTTCCGGAATGGATATTTTTAACCAGGCTTCTGCCCAGATTGTGCCTAACGCTTTACCGTCTCAAGCTGAAATAACGTTCGGGATGTATACGCCGAATCTCGAAAGAATTGCAATGCAGATTTCCACACTGCTTAATTACGATGAGAAAGCGTTAGAAATTTCGCGTTCTGGGATAGCCTCGTTAATTAGCGCGCGGGACCATGCGGCGCTGCTGGGGGAACTCAAGCGCTTGCCGTGCGCCGTGATCAATAAAACGGATGAGTGGGGGAATACCTTGCTGCATCTGGCTATTCTCAAGAAAAACCCGAAAGCCGCGTGGGCGCTGGTTTTTTATGGTGCGAATCCTAAGCTTACAAATGCCGAAGGCAAAACACCGTCGGAACTGTGGCCGGGGTCGCCACATTCTGCAGTCGCCTGGCTGCAGAACGTCACGCCGGGTGTGTTACAGGAACAAAGTAGCCTGGTATTGTATGACGTGATTGCTGGCAATGATGCAGAGACGCTCGCTCGGCTTATGGATCTGGTTGACCTCAGTAAAGGCCAGTTCATAAGCTGTTCTGGCGGAGCGCGTGTCTGGCACACCCCTTTATCCATTGCCGTTTACTACATTGAAAAGAAATTCAAGCAACTTTTGTCGCACGAGCTTTCAAAGATTAAGAAAATCCTGTTTCCTTTGCGACAATTGTTAGCCAAAGGCGCATGCCCTGAGGAAGATTTTTTACGGACCCTGCTACAAAGAAATGATGTGCCTGTGCCTATCGTGACTGAGTTTGTATTTTACGGATGTGTTTCTGGGAAAAAGGATTTGAAAAAGGCATTTGAACAAAAGCTTAACAATCCATTTTTCCCGGAATTTTATGTGGAACGTTATTTCCATGCGAATGCCGATGGCCGGCAATATCTCAAAGAAGATTTAATGGAAAAATTTCTGGATATAGATAATTTGTGTAAATTCGACCAGCATGTATTGGCTAATTTTAATAAGCTAAACCCCGCTGACCAGAACTTGATTCGCCAGTTGATCACGGAAATCGAGCAAGGGATCAGTGCAAGCATGCTGGCACGTCTGAAGTGATGCAAGCCATGGCCAGATAACCGGTCGAACGCGTAGGGCCGTTGGCCTGGGGCACCAGAGAGGTTACGCGGACCGACCGGAAGCAACATGAACGGCGCAGAAGCCCGCGCCGTATTGCTATCTGCTTACTGCGGGTTTTTTTGTTTATGCGATGCCGGCCTGGCGCGGGTATTTTCACCTGCGCCAGGCGGCACGATTTCTTCCAGATGCCGCATGAAACGCGCCTGGTTTTTTGGGAATTCCAGTTTTTTGGCTAAATCGTTTTGCAGTATTTTCTGCATGGGGTCCGGAAGCGTGCGGTAGCGCATCGTATAAAAATCGGGAAAAAAATCATTTTTAGCGATATTTTCAAAGCATAACCGCCATAGGGGATTGTTGTTCGCAATGGCCTGGAAAATGAGCGCGGTGGCAACCGGTAACGGTATTTCATGCTTAAGCAGTGCAGCCAGTTTTTGTGTCTCTCCCTGGTTGAGGTCAATATCAAACAAGAGCAAAAGTGGCTGGTGATCGAGGTGGAGGTAGATGACTTCGCTGGCGGCATGCAAGAGCCGTATCTGCGTGTCGGGCCTGCGCTGCAGGTTGAGCAAGGGAGCGATCACAGCGAGATTTTCCAGGTCACGCTTGGCAATCATCTTCTCGGCACGTTTCACGCCACGTTCGTAATGCTCCTCGTGTGCGTTGGCCTGCGAGTTTTTAAGCAATGACAGTGCCGCCTGATTGACGACGAAATTTGCCGGCGTGAGCCCATCATGATTTTTCATCGTGGGATCGGCGCCATAGTTACGGAACAGCCAGATCACGTCGTCGTTGTGTTTGAGAATCGCATGATGGAACGGTGTATTACCACAGTGATCTGGGGCGTTGGCTGTCGACGGGTCATGCCGGAGCACTTGATTGATGATAGGCAGGCTGCGGGTTTTGAGCGCCACATGTAATGCATTGCGGCCCTTACGATCCGTGAGCCTGGGCGAAATTTTGGCATTCAGAAGAAATTTGGCGGCGGGATAGTCGCATTGTTCGATCGCGCTATTCAGAAACGGTTTGCCCTTGCCATCAAACGGAATGGGATAGAGCGGTTTATGGCCCGGAGGCTTGTTCTTGCTGGATGAGTGGGTGCTGGCGTTCGTCTCGTCGAGGGGCGGCGAACGTTTAATTCTTTTCGGATCGGGTTCGGCTGTTTTGCTCTGGTGCCGGACTGCATTTGAGCCGGGTACCGTCTCTTGTGTGACGGGCGTTCCCTGGGAAATCGGGCTTAACCATTGCCACTGTATATGTTCAGATACGCTGCTGTTTCCCGGGCGAGGGGCGAGCTGGCGGCGGCCTGGACGGCCGTCGTGTTCCGTGTGCGAAGAGGATGCGGGTTGGCGGGATTGGCCGGATTGGTGGGATTGGTCGGATTTGTCGGATTTGTCGGCTGATATCGAGTTTCGGATCATGGTGAGCGCTCTCAGTGAAGGAAATGGCCCGCCTTACAGGTGAAGGTGGCACTTCCTTGTTTATTTTTGTTTTTGCCGTGATACATGCACGGCTATGGGTGGGGTTTTGTCGCAACTGCAAATCGGCTATTCGCTCAATGTGCCTGGTCGTTTCTCATGTTTTTTACGCTGGGCGCGTCTGGGAGGGGCTCCAGCTAACGGTGACTGATCTTGTTGTGATTAACGTATTTCGAATGTCTCTAACCGCGTCTCCTCCAAATCGAAATCCAGAAGTCTGTTCAGCGTTTTCAGTGCGTTCTTGAGATAGTTTGTCAAGGCCATCCGGTATAGCGGGTTGTCACGAAGAGGCGCGCTCTCGCCAGGGGGCATGTTGTATTGTGATTGCTGTTCCAACTTTTGTTCTAGTTGACGGATCAGGAGGTTGGGTAACGGGACAAAACGTCTTGAAGCCGTTAAGGCATCGTCTTTAAATAGCCGGAAGAGCCTGATCAAATGCAGCTCGCGTTTAATCAAGTCGTTTTCGTAGGTCGCAGGAATCTGCCTGTCGTGTTCCGCAAAAGTAAAGTAATCCAGCAACGATGTTCGCTTTGCCGTATTGAGCAGCTTTGCGTGTAAATCATCGCGGAGTTTTTTCCGGTTTTCCTCGTCGGCATCAAGATACTGGTCCAGACAGTATTCCGGCGTAAAGGCTGGGCCCGCAAGCTGCTCGATTTTTTCCTGCAGGTTTTTGTCGTCGCGTGTGATCGCGTGAAACAGAAAAGGCGCGAGAGCCTTCGGCGTAATCGAACCAGGGGCCTCGTTTCCGCTCCATGCGGTATTCGGGTATGCACCTGCGCGCAGCAACTGCTGCAGCGGTTGGGTGTTCTGTGTCGCTATCGCTAGCTTCAAGGCCATCCGCAACGGCCATAAGCCGGAATCATTGGGCGTATTCACATTGGTGGGGCAGATTAGCCGGCTGATGGCATCCATCCTTCCCAGCATGAGCGAGATCAACAATGCCGTATTTTTATTCTGGTCTCTCGCATTCAGGTCAATGTCAGGATGGCCAAGCAGAAGAGGCGTGATGGCGCGGTCGTGATAGAGCGAATAGTGCAACGGCAAGTGGCCTGAGGACAGTGGCACGTTGGGGTTCTCTATCTTTTCCAGTGCATGCCTTGCAAGGCCGACGTCGTTGCGCAAGAGCGCCTCCTCTAACAGGGCCGTGGGCGTCGGGGCTGGCTGCGGATGGCGTGAGCGTAGCGGATAGGGGTGATGTCGCCACGAGTTCGCGCGCGGCCTGGTTTCTGGCGGAACAGACTCGATCGCTCTGCCGACCATCGCCGGATAATGAATGCCTGTATCAGGGGTTCGCCCAGATTGAAGTGAGCTTGAACGATTGACGGAAAAGACCATGCGAGCCCCTTTTCGGTTTGAGTTATATGTTTTGGGAAGCTTGTGAGTAACGCCAAAGGGATTAAACGTTCCACGAAAACGCTGTTATTTGGCCAGGAATCAGACGGCCTGGGTGGGAGCGTGAGGCAATGGCGAAAAAAAGCCCGGCGAAAAGCCGGGCATGAGGATGGGTTTGAGCCGATGACTCAGGCCGGGTTATGCAACCGGTTTTTTACGGGGGGTTTTCTTTGCCGTGGACCCGGATTTTTTCGCCCGCGATGAGGGGGCCGGTGCCGGTGCCGAAGTCTGTGCCGGCACCGGGGGAGTAGGTGTCGGGGTGGTCTCTTCGGCGGGGCCCAGCAGGGACATCTGCGAGAATCCGGCAATCACGATTTCAATATCTGTGCGCAGCGTTTCCATGAGTGCCTGACGGGTTTCGTACACTTTCTCATCCACCACTAGTGGAAACTCGATTGATGGGGTGGCGGCATAGATCGCCTCGGTCACGGCATCGAGATCACGACTCCCATCCATCAAGCTAAATACTTGCCGTTCGAACGGACTCTGTTTGACAACGGGTTCGTGCCAGCGATTGGCGAGCGTAAGCGGAACACTGGCGTCAGCCAGCAGTTCGGATAGCGCGCGCAAGGCTTGCGGCGCTCGTGGATGAGTAACCTCGGCATGGCTTACCGTGACCGGCTCCAGACGGAATCTTGCCGTATCGCTTATCACCATTGTCTGGATCGTTCGAAGCAGGGATTGCTCCACGAATTCTTTCTGCTCGGGATGCGCTTCGAGCGTTTGCATGGCTTCCTGAAGGAGCGTTGCGACAGGAACCGTGCCGGGCCATGCCGCATTGAGCCGATCAATGATCTGGGTCACAGCGGGAATCCGGTGAGTATTGAGCGTGACGTCGTTCGCGGTACGCCAGATGCCGGGGTTATCGGGATCCTGCGTGAGGTTGCAGGCGATATGAAGCGGGCGGATCCGTTCCGGCGTGATCACGTAATTGATTTTTTTAGTGCGTTCTTCATGGATCAGAAGCGTTTGACGGAATGTGCGGTTAACGAGGAAATCCAGCAACTGCTCAAGCATGATCTGGTTGTCGCCGCATTCGGCTCGCAGGGGCTCGGCGATCTGCTCGCGGAAGTTGCTGAGAAACATCTGCATGATGTTGGCTTCAGCCAGATAGCCCAGGCCATAAGGTTTTGCGGCGGCAAGAAAGTCTTTGAAGTAACACGGGTTATTGCACACTTCAAGAAATTCGTGAACCAGATAGTACGTCTCGGCATGACGAATGGTGTCGATGTGATCTTCCATGACGTGCTTGATCAGGCTGCCAGGCGTTGCCATGTCGTGCATGAAGTCGATCATGCCGCGCGCGTAAGCGAGGCGTTCTTGCTGCGTAGTCTGGCCTTCGCTGCGCAACAGCATCGCATCGCGGATGATTTCCTTGGCTTTCCAGCCAGGATAGGTGTTGTAGCTGATATTGGCTACGCCGTCGGGGCTCAGGCATTCGCTGGCGATGCGCAGGATGTCGGCGCGGACTTCTTCTGGAACCCAGCTATAAACACCATGACAGATGATGTAGTCGAACTCGCCGAGGCTCTTGTCGAGATCGGCGATGTTCGCCTGGATGAGCTTGATGTTTTGCAGACCGGTGGCCTTGATGGCGCGTCGTCCGGCCGCAATCTGAACCGATGAGAGATCGACACCGACTACCGTAGCATGGGGATAGCGCATGGCAAACGGAATGATATTGCCGCCCGCTGCGCAGCCGAGCTCAAGAACACGGGCGCAATCGGGTGCTGGCGTGTCAATGGAAAACAGGCTGGCAACGGCGCGAAGATGTTCGGGCGCGGTTTTCCATAAAGCGTTTGATTGGTAAGGAACGTTGTCGTAGGCGGCGGCAATGGTTTCGGTTTGTACGGAAGACATATGGAATGTGGCCCTGTTACGTATAAGAGTGTTCCATTCTTATATTTGGGGCGAATGCGCTCCGCAATAAGATTTGTCTCATTCTTCCGCATGTGTGTTAGGGCCCTTTAAATCCACGCGCGCATCATGCGCCAAGACCGGGCGAGTATTTTTATCATTTGACCCCGAATGGCAAATCAGCGTGTTGTTCCGCAATGATGCGCGGATGAGCCAGCCGTTACGGCTGCACCGCACGCGGAGCGGGGCTCATGGTCGCAGGTAGTGCACGCGGTTTGCCGAGGGTTTCGTTGATGATCGCGCCGTTGTCGAGTTTCAGGACGCGATCGGCGAGCGTGAAATAACGGTCGTCATGCGTTACCACCACCACGGTTTTGCCGCGCGCGCGCAGTTCGGGCAAGAGCTTTTCATAGAACACCGCCTTGAACGCTGGATCCTGATCGGCCGCCCATTCGTCGAACAGATAGAACGGCCGGTCCTCCAGATAGGCGACGACGAGCGCTAGCCGTTTGCGCTGGCCCGTCGACAGCGCACGCGTCGTGAAGCGGCCATCCACGACCTGAACCTTGTGTTCCAGCGCGAGCTGGGCGAGCAGGGCATTAGCCGCGGCATCGACGCTGGCGCGTGATGCCGCATTCGGGTCGACCACGCCGAGCAGCGCATCGAACAGATGGAAATCGTTGAATACCGTCGCAAAGCGTTCGCGGTAGGCCGCCCGAGTCGAAGGCGTAAGCGCTACGCCATCCACTTCGATCACGCCTTCTTCGGGTTCGTATAGCCCGGTGATGACCTTCGCCAGCGTGGTTTTGCCGCTGCCGTTGCCGCCCACGATGAAGACGAGTTCGCCCGGCCGGAATGTCAGATCGATGGGGCCGATGCGAAACATGCGCTCATCGCGTTCATGGAAATACGCATGTGTCACGCCACGTAGCGTTAGGGTGGAGAAGGCGGCCGGGGTTGTGGCTGTTGTTGTGGCCGCCAGCGTCGTATCCGTTGCGCTGGCATGAGCCGCGCAAGCAGGCGGATCGAATTGGGCCAGCACGGTTTCGATGCGCTCGAGTGACACGCGCGCCGCGTTGACTGTCGGCAGGTTGTTGAGCAGGCCATCGAGCGGCACCAGCATGAACAGAAACACAATCACGTAACTCGCGGCAGCCTGTGGATTGGCCTGCACGCCGAGCGATGGCCAGAATGTGGCCACACCCAAAAACACATAAAACAGAAAGACGATCCAGCCGACGCCAATCGCATAAGCGACAAAGGCACGACGGCGATGGTCGCGCACTTCGGTAATGGCTGTGCCCAGTTGGCCTTCGATGAATTGCTGCGCCCGTGCGCGGTGCAGTTTGAGTTCCTTGGCCCCGGCAAAGAGCGAGCCGAGATAGCCGAACAGACGGTCTTGCGCATGTCCGGCTGCTTCGAGCGCGGCGAGTGCGCGGCTATCGCCCAGGCGATAGCCCAGCGAGCCCACCAGGATCGCACCCAGCGCGAGTCCGCATACGGGCCATGAGAGCCATGCCAGATAAGCGAGGCAGCCCACGACGAGTGAACCGTGCATCACGATGTTGGGCAAGGCGAAGAACAGCATCGAAACGTTGGTGGCATCGTCGGTCAGGATCGACTGGACCGGGGCGGCGCCGACGCGTTCGACGTCGCGCAGCTCCGCGGCGGCAACGCGCGTGGCGGCGTGGCTGCGCATCTGGCTCATGGTGTCTTGCGAGAGCCCGGCGAACAGCACGCCCGACAGAATGCGCGCCAGCAGCGCAACGATGGCGCATGCCGCGAAACGCCAGGCGAGCGTGGCATCGGCGGCAATGGGCGAGCGTAGCGCCTGGTTCAGCGTGGCGACCAGCAATACGCTCGAGGCACCGTTGGCGACACAGGCGAGCAGCGCCAGCGCCAGCGTGCCGCGTGAGCGGCGTAACAACGTTAGCAGCAAACGCGTGGCGGGCCGGGCTGGGGTCGTGGTGGCGCGATGAGGGCGGGCGGCGGAGGCAGCAGAAGCAGAAGAAGCGGTGGGTGTGGCAGTCATCGGCATCAATCAGTTGGGCGAAGGCGAGCGGGGCACAAAAAGGTGCCAGTCAGGAAAGGCGTGCAGCAGCGTTCGGTGCGGGTGGTATCCAGCGGCATCCAGAATAAAAACAAAAAAAGCGCACAAGCGGCCGGCTCAAAGAGTGAGACGAACCAGCACACGGAATATTTAACAGGCTTGAACGAGCCGCGACCTTGAGCCATGAGCCCAGCAAGCCGCAATCAGTCAGTCAGCCAATTTTATTTGTGATGCGAAACGAATGCGCAATGAGTTTTTGTGATTTGTTTGATCTACGGGGTAAAAATCTGGGCGAGTGGTTCGTCACCTGAGTGAAGCCGCTGCCATCCGGCGCGCATGAACTCCGGTCTGCGAGTACGGGGTTGTCCACCGGATACTTTTTAGCGGCCACGTTGTGGCTCTAGCCGAAGGATTGACCGCGAATGACGACGTTTGCTCCCGCCTTGCATCAACAGATCCGAGAACTGGCATGCCGCGCGCCCGACGCTGCCGCACTCGCCTCGTTCGTGCCGCACACCGTGCGCCTCACGCGGGCTGAACTGGAGCGGCGCGCGACGTCGATCGCCGCCCAGCTGCGCGCGCGTGGCGTGACCACGGAAGTGCGCGTGGGCGTGTGTGTCGAGCGTTCGTGCGATCTGATCGTGGCGTTGCTGGCAGTGCTGAAAGCCGGTGGCGTGATGGTACCGCTCGATCCGCGTCAACCGCTGGCGCGGCTGGAATGGATGCTCCACGATGCGGGCTTGCAACACGGTGTGCTGGGCCACGATGCGCCGCCTGTCTTGCGTGAACACTTGATGCATTGTCTCGACGTTCACGCCGAGGCAGATGCCAGTGCTGGTGCCGGTGCCGGTGCTGCATCCCGTGATCCAGCCGGCATGCTGGCGCTTGTCGCTGAGGCGGCTGCTTTCGCGGCAGCTCCCGTGCATCCGCGCGCGGCGGCGTACATGATTTACACCTCGGGCTCGACCGGGGTGCCGAAGGCGGTCGTGGTCGAACACGGGCCGCTGGCAGCACATTGCGCCGCAGTGGTGGCGGCTTATCCGATGCGTGCGTCGGACCGCGTGTTGCATTTCGCCTCGGTCAATTTCGATTTGGCGCATGAATACTGGCTCGCGCCGTTGCTCGCGGGCGCGAGCCTTGTGCTGACCGATCCGCCGCCTGTCACGCCTGATGCCGTGCGCGATCGGGTGGAGCGTGAAGGCGTGACGATTGCCGCGTTCCCGCCGGCTTATCTGCGTGACTTCGCCGCAGCGGCCGCACGTGCCGGTGTGCCGCCCACGTTGCGGATTCTCGCGTTCGGCGGCGAAGCCATGCCGCGCGATGTGTTTGCCGCGGTGCGTGACACCTTCCCATTGGTCAGGATGATCAACGGGTATGGCCCGACCGAAGCGGTTATTTCGCCGCTGCTGTGGCCACTCGATGTCGGGGTGAAGATTGACGCGCCTGGGGCAGAGGCCGCGACAGCATTGCCCATAGGCTGGCCGATAGGGCCGCGCGTGGCACGTGTCGCACCGGTTGCGGTTGATGTGAGCGCCGCGCCGATGGCGGATGGCCATGGTGAGCCCAGCGGTGGGCGGGGTGGTGAGCGGGGTGGTGAGCTGTTACTCGGCGGGCTGTGCCTGGCGCGGGGCTATCATGGCCGCGCCGCGCTGACCGCCGAGCAGTTTATTCCCGATGAAGCCGGTGAGCCTGGCGCGCGAATCTATCGCACGGGAGACCGGGTGCGCGTGCCGCAGGCGGGGCTGGCACCCGCAGCGTTCGAATACCTGGGAAGGATTGACGATCAGGTGCAGATTCGCGGCGTGCGAGTTGAGCCCGGCGAGATCGCGCAATGCCTGCGGGCGCATCGTGACGTGCATGATGCAGCGGTGCTGGGCGACACGGTGGCAGGGCAGGTGCGGCTCATTGCATGCGCCGTATTGAATGCCGCCGATGAGGCCCCGGTGGCTTCTATTCAGTCTGACGCACCAGCCCACGGCGATATCGAAGCCCGTTTGCGTGCCCATCTCGCGCAGCATCTGCCGTCGGCATGGCAACCCCAGCGGCTGGTTGTACTGGGCGCCTTACCCTATACCCTCAACGGCAAGCTCGACCGCGAAGCCTTGCGCGCCACGCTTGCGGTGGCACCTGAAGCCTCGCCGCGCCCTGTTTACCGCGCGCCGGTAGGCGGCCTCGAACACACCCTGGCTGCGATCTGGCAGCGCATTCTTGCCAGCGAGACGGCGCCTGGCCGTGACGACCGCTTTGCCGCCTGGGGCGGAGATTCGCTCGCGCTCATGCAGATGCAAGCCGCGATTCGCCAGCAATGCCAGGTCAATCTCCAGCTCGACGTCTTGTTCGACGATCCCACGCTGGCTGAGCTGGCCGCGCTGATCGCCGCCAGTCCGGCCGGGGAAGCCGGCTTCATGCCGCTTGCCGCTGAGCCTGCGCGCTCCGCCCAGACGCAGCGGCAAGCGGCGTTTGTCGATCATCCCGCGTCCTATGCGCAGCAGCGCTTCTGGGTGCTGGCGCAGACGCGCGATGCCGGGAGTGCCTATCACATTGCCGCGCATTGGGACCTGTTCGGCCGGATCGATGCAGAGGTGCTGGAGCGTGCACTGGCATGTGTGATCGAACGCCATGACGCCTGGCGCACGACGCTCGTTGAAGATGACGAAGGCATCGTGCTGCAGCGGGTGCATGCTCATCTGCCGGTGCCACTGGTACAACATGATCTGCATGATCTGGGCGCCGTCGAGCGAGCGCAGGCCGCGACACAACTCGCGGTGCAGCACGCGAGTGCGGCGTTCGATCTCAGCCGTGGCCCGTTGCTGCGCGCGGCGCTCGTGCGTCTTGGCGATAGCGCGTCCCGTCTGATGCTCACGGCCCATCATGCGATCAGCGATGGCTGGTCATCGCGCTGCGCCTTTGCTGAACTGGCCACGGCGTACACCGCCTTGCATGCGGGCGAAGCGCCGCGATTACCGGCGTTGCCGCTGCAATACGCGGATTTTTCGCGCTGGCAGCGCGCATGGCTGGCTCATGGCGAGCGTGAACACCAGCTCGGCTACTGGCGTGAGGCGTTGCGTGAGGCTCCGGGTGCGGTGCCGCTTCCGACCGATCGTCCGCTGCCGCAACAACGCACGCTGCACGGCGCGCGTCGTGCCGAGCGGCTCTCGCCCGAGTTGTCCAGGGCCGTGCGCGAGCTGGCGCGTCAGCACCAGGCTTCGCCTTTCATGGTGCTGCTGGCAGCGTTCAACGCCTGGCTGTATCGCCTGAGTGGCGCGACGGATCTGGTGGTCGCGTTGCCCGTGGCAAACCGTCAGCGCAGCGAAGTCGCGCCGCTGTTAGGTCTTTTCATCAATACCGTCGCGTTGCGCACCCGCCTCGATCCACTCGCGCCGTTTAGCGCCTTGCTTGACCAGGTGCGCCGCACGACACTGGCGGCCTACGCGCATCAGGACGTGCCCTTCGATCAGGTGTTCGATGCGGTCGCGCCGCCTGTGCGCCGCGGCGAAGACTGGCTGCGGGTGAAATTCGCACAACAGTTTGTCTTTGACACTCCGGTGGCGTTGCCGGAGGCCAGCGCGATTCTCACGCCGGGTCCTGACGTGGCCGCCCGTTTTGATTTCGCCCTCGATTTCACCGATGATCCGCGCGGTATCGAACTGGTTGCCGCCTGGGCCACCGATTGTCTCGACGATGCCACGGCCCACGCGTGGCTCGAAAGCTTCGTGATGTTGCTGGAGGCGGGGGTCGCGCAGCCCTCACAGAGGCTCACGGCGTTACGTGTGGGCCGCGCCGCAGCGTTGTGCGGCCGCTTTCAGGCGCCACGCTTTACCACTGTGGTGGAAGCGTTTGCTCATCATGCGCAAGCGAGGGCCCAGCATCCCGCCGTCACCGATGCGCACACTGGGCTGAGCTTTGCCGAGCTCGATGCCGCTTCCGGTCAGGTGGCCCAGGCTTTGCATCAACGTGGTGTGGTCGCCGGAGACGCGGTGGCGCTTTGCCTCGAGCGCTCGGTGCCCTTTGTCGTGGCACTGCTGGGTGTGCTGAAGGCGGGGGCAATGGCCGTGCCGCTCGATCCCGCCATGCCGCGCGAGCGCCTCGTCGCTGCGGTGCGCGCTTGCGCGGCGCGCTGCATGCTGGTTCACGGCGCGCGGGCCCATTCCAGCTGGAAGAGCCTGGAGGAGCCGGCGGGCAACAAGCATGACACGCATGACATGCATGCCGTCATCGACCTCGCCGCGCTGCCTGCGCAGGCTGGCGCGACACCCTTGATGCCGCTACCGAACCCGGCCCAGGCCGCGTATCTGATCTACACCTCAGGCTCGACCGGCATACCGAAGGGTGTCGTCATCGAGCACCGCGCGCTGGCCGATTACGTCGATGGCATGCTGAGCGAGCTGGCCTTCGCCAGTGACGCCAGCATGGCGATGGTGTCCACCGTGGCGGCGGACCTGGGCCATACAACGCTCTTTGGCGCGCTGTATTCCGGCCGCACCCTGCATCTGCTACCCGCCGAATGTGCCTTCGATCCAGACCGGTTCGCCAGCGTAATGCGCGAGCGCCAGGTGGGGGTGCTGAAGATCGTGCCGAGCCATCTGCAAGCGTTGCTGGAAGCGCAGCAGGCCGCTGATGTATTGCCGCTTCACGCGCTGGTGCTGGGAGGCGAGCCTTTGCCGTGGAGCCTGGTGAAGCGCATCACCGCACTCGCGCCCGCGTGCCGCGTGATTAATCACTACGGTCCGACCGAAGCGACAGTCGGCGTGCTGACGTTCGACGCCACGGCTGCCGCGTCTGCCGCATCTGCCACGTTGCGCGCCGATGCCATGACGGGATCGGGCGTGCCAACTGGGCGGCCTTTGCCGAATGTGCGAGCGTATGTGCTCGATTCCTATGGCGCACCCGTGCCTGTCGGTGCAACAGGCGAGCTGTATCTGGGGGGGCCGGGTATCGCGTGGGGTTATCTGGGTCGCCCGGGTGCGAGCGCCGAACGCTTTGTGCCGGACGCATCGGGCATGCCTGGCAGCCGTCTCTATCGCACGGGAGACCGCATGCGGCTGCGCGCCGATGGCGCGCTGGATTACCTCGGACGGCTGGACGATCAGGTGAAGATTCGCGGCTACCGGGTCGAGCCTGGCGAGATTAGCGGCGTGTTGTGCGGCCTCGCGGGGGTGGCCCAGGCACAGACGGTGGCGCTGCACGAAGCGGGCCGCACACGGCTGGCGGCGTTCGTCGTGCTGGACGCGGCGGGCCGCGCAGCGAGGCTCGATGAAGCCGCGCTGCGCGCTCAACTGGACGAGCGCCTGGCGGATTACATGGTGCCTGCCGTACTCCAGGTGCGCGAGGTGTTGCCGGTTACCGTGAACGGCAAGATCGACCGGGCGCAGTTGCGTGAATGGGGCATGGCCTTTGCACCGGTGGCCGCCGCGGGCGATGCGCCGCAGCCTGGCGCGGAAAGCGTGCTGGCGGAAGTCTGGCAAGGTGTACTACGCACGGCTCGGGTGGGGCGTGACGATAACTTTTTCGAACTAGGCGGTGATTCCATCCTGGCCTTGCAGGTGATCGCCCGGGCGCGCAAACGGGGCGTGCGTTTTACGCCGAAGCAACTATTCGACCGCCCGACGATCGCAGAACTGGCAGCCGTTGCGCTCTGTGTCGATGCCGCCGTTAGCCCGCAGCAGGAAGCAAATTCAAACGCAGCCGCAGCCGGGGCAAGCTCCGCAGGCCCTTTGAACGAGAAGCCTGAGGTTACGCTGACACCCGCGCAGCAGCGCTTTTTCGAGCTGAATGTGCCAAGGCCTCAGCACTGGAATCAGGCCATCACACTCACGCCGGTAGGGCATTTCGATGCTGCCGCGTTTGCCGAGGCTTTCGCTGCGCTGCTGGGGCATCACGATAGCTTTCGTTTGCGCTTTAGCCGCACGCGGCCAGCCGGACAGGCTCACCCTCAGGCGAACTCATGGCGCGCGTTTTACGCCGAACGCGCCTATGACGTGTTGCCACTCGCCATGAACGAGATGGGCGAGACCTTCGTCGATGAGGCCGATGCCTTGAGCCAGTTCGATGCGCTGCAATGCAGCTTCGATCTTGAACGGGGGCCGTTGGCGGGAGCGATGGTGGCATGGCTCGCAGAGGGACAAGTCCGCATTTTCGTCGCGTTGCATCACCTGATTGTCGATGGCGTGTCGTGGCGCGTGCTGCTCGATGATCTGGAAAGCGCCTATCGTGCGGCGTGTGAGCGCCGCCCCGTGCGCCTTGCCGCTCAAGGTAGCGCTGCACCCGCATGGGCCGCGCGCCTGACGCAGGCTGCCCAGCAAGCGAATCACGATACCGCTGCCATGACGCCGTTTGCCGGTGAACTGGCCTGGTGGATGCGTTTGCAGGGGCTCAGCGCCACCTTGCCCTGCGATCATCCGCAGGGCGCCATGACGATCGCGCAAGGCGCGACGTTCGAGCAGCGCTTCGATGCTGACCTGACGCGTGTTTTATTGACCGAAGCCAATGCCGCCTGGCGTACGCAAACACTTGAGCTTCTGTTGGCCGCGCTGGTGCAGGCACTGGCGCCAGCACAACGCCAACCGTATCCGGAAGCAGAAGCAGGCGAGGCAGCGCCGTCTTCTCCGTTGCTGCTCGAACTCGAAGGCCATGGGCGGGAAGCGCTGTTCGACGAGATCGACCTGAGCCGGACCTTAGGCTGGCTCACGAGCCATTACCCCGTGGCGCTGCCCGTGTGCGAGCGGGTTACCGATACGCTTTGCGCGCTCAAGGACACGCTGCGCGCGGTGCCGCATAAAGGGCTGGGTTTTGGCGTGCTGCGTTATCTCGGCGATGCGCCGACGCGCGCGGCGTTAGCTGCCTTGCCCCGGCCATGCATCACGTTCAACTATCTGGGGCAGTTCGAGGCCGCGCGCGAGGCGGCGTTGCTGCCGCAATTCGGTGGGGTGGGTGCTGAGCGAGATCCCGCCGGGCCGCTCTCGAATGCGCTGGCGCTGCATGCGCATATCGACGCGGCCCGCACTTTGAGCGTGCACTGGGTGTACAGCACGGCGATGTTCGAGCGCGCGACGATTGAAACGTTGATGCAGCGTTTCGACGCGACGTTGCGGACACTGCTTGGCGCATGCGTCGAACGCGTGGCGCAACACGGCGCGGGCGCGACATCAGGCGATTTCCCTCTGGCGGCGCAAGCGGGCCTCACGCAACCCATGCTGGAACGTTTGCCACACGCCTTGCGTGGCATCGACGAGATTTATCCGCTGTCACCGATGCAGCAGGGGTTGCTGTTTCATGCGCTGTATGCCCCAGAGCAATCGACTTACGTGAACCAGCTCGTGGCGACACTCGATACGCCAGACATCGAACGCTTGAGCGAGGCCTTCAACCGGCGCATGGCGCAGCACGACATCTTGCGCACCAGCTTCTGGCATGGCACCGCGTTGCCGTTGCAAATCGTTCATCGCCAGGCGACGCTACCGCTGCAACGACTCGACTGGCGCGCGGCGGCGGATCGGGCGCAGCAGCACGATAACGCTGAGTCGGCTTTTGCCGCATGGCTTGCTGCCGATCGCGCAGCGGGCTTTGATCTGACACAGGCGCCGCTGATGCGCGTCACGCTGATCCAGATGGATGAGCACACCTGGCGGCTGGTGTGGACTCGCCATCACTTGTTGCTCGATGGCTGGAGCAGCGCGCAGATGTTTGCCGAAGTACTGCGCGATTATCAGCAGGATGGGCCACGCCCGTCGTCGTTTGCTGCCGCGCGGCTGCATCCTGCGAGCGCCGGGCCGCGTTACCGCGATTTCATCGCGTGGCTGGCGGCGCGCGATACCGCCGCGGACGAAGCGTTCTGGCGTGAGCGTCTGACGCAGTTCGACGCGCCGACGCTGATCGCGCAGCGCGAGGCGGTGGCGCTTCATGAGCCGAACGTGCGGCCTGAAGGGCATATGACATGGCGCGCGGAACTCGATGCGCAAACCACGGCGAGCCTCGTGGAGTTGGCCCGTCGGCTGAAGCTGACGCTCAATACGGTGATCCAGGGCGCGTGGGCGTTGTTGTTGCAACGGTTCACGCATCAGCGCAGCGTGGCCTTTGGCGCAACCGTGGCAGGCCGCCCGGACGCGCTGCCGGGCATCGAGCAGGTGCTGGGCCTGTTCATCAATACGCTGCCGGTCATCACGGCCCCCGCGCCGCACGAACGCATTGCTGACTGGCTGATGCAGTTGCAGCGCACTCATGCCGCGAGTACCGGGCACGCACATACGCCGCTCTATGAGATTCAGCGATGGGCTCAGGCAGGAGGTGGCGCGCTCTTCGACACCTTGCTGGTTTTCGAAAATTATCCTGTCGATGCCGTATGGTCCGAGCGCAGCGAGCGTGCACTGCGTTTGCGTGACGTGCGCAGTATCGAAGCGACGGATTTTGCGCTGACGCTGCTGGTTCAGACGGGTACCACACTCACGCTGGATTACGGCTTCGATACCGCACGCGTCGATCTGGCGCGAACCCAGGCGATCCAGCGGGCGTTCGCCGCCTGCCTCGAAGCCTTCGTCGCTGATCCTTTCGCTGCGCTTGGCAGCGTGACGCTGACAACGCCTTCTGATCGCGCCGCGCTCGCGCGCTTCAACCAGACTCAGTTCGACTGGCCGCAGGCACAACAGCAGCCGTTGCCGCAACAGATCGCGCAGCAGGCACGGGCCACACCGCAGGCCATTGCATTGCAGATGAGTTGCGCGCAAGGGCTGGATGGCACGGTGCATGAGGCGCTGAGTTACGCTGAGCTCGATGAGCGGGTGGCGCGCGTTGCCGCCTTGCTGCGCGCGGCAGGTGTGGGCGCGGAGAGCCTCGTGGCGTTATGCGTTGAGCGCTCGCTGGAGATGGTGATCGCGTTGCTGGGCGTGATGCGTGCCGGAGCGGCGTATGTTCCCGTCGATCCCGACTATCCGGCTGAGCGCATCGCCTATCTGCTTGGTGATGCACGGCCTGCCCTGGTGCTGACGCAGCATGCGCTGTTCGAGCGCGTGCGTGAGGCGGTGCCCGATGCCACACTGCCCGTGATCTGCATGGAAGACTGGCTGTCAATGAACGCCGCGCCTGCTGCCGGCAGTTGGGCTGGCAGTGAGGCAGACAGCGCGGCAGACGGCGCGGCGCCGCTGGCGCCCGAACAGCTCGCGTATCTGATCTACACCTCGGGCTCGACGGGCAAGCCCAAAGGCGCGGGGAATACCCATCGCGCGCTCGCTAACCGCATCGCGTGGATGCAAGAGGCGTACCGTTTGCGTCCGGACGACGTGGTGTTGCATAAAACGCCGTTTGGTTTCGACGTCTCCGTGTGGGAATTTGTCTGGCCACTCGCCTATGGCGCGCGGCTCGCTATCGCCGCGCCAGGCGATCATCGTGATCCCGCACGGCTGGTTGCCCTGATCGAAGCCCAGCGTGTCACCACGCTGCATTTCGTGCCGTCGATGCTGGGCGTGTTTCTCGCGTATCTCGAGGACTTTGACGCCACTACGCGCTGCGCGAGCCTGACACGCATCATCTCGAGTGGCGAGGCGCTCTCCACGGAACTCGTCGCGCGTTGCGCCACGTTATTGCCGCAGGCGCAACTCTTCAACCTGTATGGCCCGACCGAAGCCGCGATCGACGTCTCGCACTGGTGCTGCCTGCCGGCTTCTGCTGTGCCGGCTTCTGCTGCATCCGTGCCCATCGGCGAGCCCATCGCCAATCTCCAGTTGCATGTGTTCGATGACGCAGGCCAGCCTTTGCCGCCAGGCGCCGTTGGCGAGCTGTATCTCGGTGGCGTGGGGTTGGCACGCGGCTATCTGGGCCGCCCGGCACTGACTGCCGAGCGCTTCGTGCCCGATCCCTTCACGTCTGGCGCGCGGCTTTATCGCACGGGGGATCGGGTGCGCCGTCGTGATGATGGCGTGCTCGATTACCTCGGCCGTATCGATCAACAAGTCAAGCTGCGCGGCCAACGCATCGAACCGGGTGAAATCGAAGCGCTCCTGCGAGCGGCTCCCGGTGTGCACGACGCGGTTGTGATCGTGCGCGATGAGCAACTGCTGGGCTACGTCGCTTGCCGCACGCCTGGCACGCTCGATCGGGCCGCGCTCTTCGCGGTGCTGCGCGCCCAGTTGCCGGCTTATATGGTTCCCGCGCATCTGATCGAACTCGCCATGCTGCCCGTGACCCCGAACGGCAAGTGCGACCGCGCGGCATTACCCGCACCGTCACGCGAGGCCGATGAGGCCGATAAGGCCGATGCCGGCATGGAGGCTGCCGCGAACCTGCCGCAGAGCGGCACGCAAGCCGAACTCGCTGCGATCTGGCAGCGCGTGCTGCGTCTGGAGGCTTCTGCCGTGCTGCGCCGCGATAGCGATTTCTTCGCGCTAGGCGGCCATTCCCTGCTGGCCACGCAGGTCAACGCCCAGGTCAATCTGCATTGGTCGCTGGCTTTGCCGCTGCGCTTGCTGTTCGATACCCGCACGCTGGCGCAGTACGCCGCTGCGATTGATCACGCCCTTGAGGCGCGCGGCGCGCATGCGCTGGATGACGCGGCCAGCGCCATCGACGCGCTGCTCGGCGAACTTGAAGCGCAATAAGGATGCCTTGAATGAAAGCCACGCCTGACTTGCTGGCGTTAGCCAGCCGTTTCGCCCAGTTGCCCAAAGCCCAGCGTGCGTTGTTCATGCGAAAGCTGGACGCTGCGGGAATCGATTTCCGTCTGCTGCCCATTCCTCCGCGTGCGCGGCGGACGGAGCCGGTGCCCGCATCGTTCGCGCAAAGCCGGTTATGGCTGCATGCCCGTATCGTCGATGAAGCGGCGGCCTACCACGTGAGTGGCTGCCTGCAACTCGACGGGCCGCTCGACGCCCATGCGCTGCGCTATGCGTTCGATGCGCTGATCGCACGTCACGAAGCATTACGAACGACGTTCGAAGCGGGCTTGGGTGGCGGCGTCCAGCAACATGTTCACGCGCCGATGCGTTGCCCCTGGCGTAGCACGGATCTGGGCGCGCTGCCTGAGGCCGAGCGGCAACCCGCGGCGCAGCGCATCGCCGCGAGTGCGCAAGCGGAGCCCTTCGATCTGGCGCGCGATCCGTTGCTGCGTGTGCATCTGCTCAGCTTCAGCCGGACGGCTCACAGGCTGGTGCTGACGCTGCATCACATCGTGGCCGATGGCTGGTCGATGGATGTGCTGCTCGACGAGCTGGCGCTGTTTTATCGTGCCTATGCCCAGGGCGTGCCGGTCGCGCTGGCGCCACTGGCGGTGCAGTACGCCGATTACGCGCTGTGGCAGCGGCGTTGGCTGGAGGCGGGCGAGGGCGAACGGCAACTGGCGTTCTGGCGTACCCAGGTGAGCCCGGAAGCCGGGGTACTGGCCTTGCCGGGCAGCCGTCCCCGTCCGACACAGCGTAGCGCGCGGGGGGGCCGTCATGACTTTGGCTTCGAGGCGGATCTAGCTCGCCAGGTGCGTGTGCTGGCCGATGCCGAGCGCGTCACGCCCTTCGCCGTGCTGCTCGCGGCACTGCACGCATGGCTTGCGCGTGCCTGTGGCGAGTCACAGATTCAGGTGGGCGTGCCTGCGGCAAACCGCGAACGGCCCGAGACCACCGGGCTCATTGGTTTTTTCGTCAATACGCTCGTGGTGAGCGTGCGGGTTGCGCCGCACATGACGTTTCGCGCACTGCTGCAGGCGGTGCAGCTCGCACTCGTGGAAGGGCAGTCGCATCAGGACGTACCGTTCGAACAGGTGGTCGAAACACTGGGCGTGGCGCGCAGCACGAGCCACCATCCGCTGTTTCAGGTGATGGCCTCGTATGCGGTGCGCCGTGCCTTGCCGGCGTTAGGCGAAGTCCGTGTGAGCGAGAGGCCTGGCGGCGCGCCATATGCCAAGTTCGATCTGGCGCTCGGGCTTGAAGAGCGCGAAGACGGGGCGCTCGATGCGGTGCTGGTTTATGCCACTGATCTGTTCGATGCCGCGACTATCGCTGAGCTTGCGGCGCAATACACGCAACTGGTGACGCATGCGCTGGCGCAGCCCGGGACGCGCATCAGCGAGCTCGAGTGGCTCAGCCCTGCGCAACAGCGGCAACTTCAAGTGTGGAATACCTATGAAGCAGGGGACGCGCAATGGTCTACGGTTCAGGCGCAGATTGCGCGTATGGCGCAAGCGCAACCGGATGCGCTTGCCGTGAACGATGCCTCAGGCAGCCTGACACGCGCCGAACTCGATACGCGTGCCGAGCGTCTTGCACGGCGGCTGGTTGCAGCCGGGGTGCGCGCTGAGACACGCGTCGGTATTGCGGTGGGGCGCTCGACGGAACTCTTCGTAGGCCTGCTGGCGATCCTGAAAGCGGGGGGCGCCTTCGTGCCACTCGATCCGTCTCATCCACGCGAGCGCCTCGCATACATCGTCGCCGATGCCGGCATCGATCACGTGGTGACCCAGCGGCGTTATGTGCCGCAGTTACCGTTGCGCCCGGGTGTGCGCGTCTGGTTGACCGACGCGATCGAAACGGGCGAGAGCGGCACCGGCACGGATCCCGACCAGGCCACGCCCTTGCCTGTGGCGTTTGCCCGCACCCAGGCGGCGTATCTGATCTACACCTCGGGCTCGACGGGCAAACCCAAAGGCGTCGTGGTCGAGCATGGCGCGCTGGCGATGCACATCGCGGCCATCGTCGCGCGCTATGGGCTGAACGAAAACGACCGCGTGCTGCTGTTCATGTCGATCAATTTCGATGGCGCGCACGAATGCTGGATGGCGCCGCTGACCCTGGGCATCAGCTTGCGCATTACCGATGACGCGTTGTGGTCGCCAGGACAAACCTGTCAAACGATGGCCGATGAAGGTGTGACGCTCGCCGCGTTCCCGCCCGGCTACGCCGTGCAGATGGGCGAATGGGCCAGCCAGCATGGCGCACCGCCTGCGCTGCGCTCGCTGACCGTCGGCGGCGAGGCGACCTCACGCGAAGCTTTTGCTGCGTTACGGCGTGCGTTTCCGCGCGCGCGCATCGTGAACGGCTACGGCCCAACCGAAACCGTCATCACGCCGCTGTTATGGATGATCGACGCCGAGGCCGATGCCTCGGGTATCGCTGCGGCGTATTTGCCGATTGGCACGCCCGTGGGCGAGCGCACGGCGCACGTGCTCGATGCCCAGTTGCAGCCGTTGCCGCCAGGCGTGACGGGCGAGCTGTATCTGGGAGGCACGGGCCTCGCGCGCGGCTATCACGCGCGGGCCGCGCTGACGGCCGAGCGTTTTATTCCTGATCCATTGGGCGCACCTGGCGCGCGTTTATATCAGACCGGCGATCTGGTCCGGCGCAATGCGGATGGCGTGCTGGAGTTCGTCGGGCGAATCGATCATCAGGTGAAGCTGCGCGGCTTGCGCATTGAACTGGGTGAAATCGAAGCGCGTCTGGCGGCACATGATGCTGTCCGCGATGCGGTGGCGCTGGTGCGAGGTCAGGGCAGCGAGGCGCTGCTGGTGGCGTATGTCGAACTTAGCGAGCAGGCGGCACGATGCCTGCCCCAGGTGGATGGCGAGGCGCTTGCCGCGCATTTGCGCCGCACGCTGCCGGACTATATGGTGCCCGCGCAGATCGTCGTGATGGAGGCACTGCCGCGTAATGCTAATCGCAAGATCGACCGCGCGGCGCTGCCTGCACCCGTGCGTGTCGCAAGGGCTTATGTCGCACCGGCCGCGGGGGCTGAAACGGCGCTCGCGCGCATCTGGTGCGAGGTGCTGGGTGTGGAGCGCGTGGGGCGTGCGGATCATTTCTTCGAGCTGGGCGGACATTCGCTGGCGGCCGTGAGTGTGGCGATGCGTGTCGCTGAGCGTTTGGGACATGAGGTTGCCGTGCGTGCGTTGTTCGAAGCGCCGACGCTCGACGCTTATACGCAGCACGTGGTGCAAGCGCCGCGTGTAGCGCTCGTGTCCGCGCACGCTGAGGCGGTGGCCGAGATTGAGGCTGAGGCTCAATCTGGCAGCGCATCTGG
The DNA here is from genome assembly GCF_009455685.1 of Paraburkholderia hayleyella. NCBI lineage: Bacteria > Pseudomonadati > Pseudomonadota > Betaproteobacteria > Burkholderiales > Burkholderiaceae > Paraburkholderia > Paraburkholderia hayleyella. The sequence goes on from NZ_QPES01000002.1 coordinate 119,293, forward strand.
CGACAGCGTGCCCCTGAGCGAAGCCCAACGCGCCCTGTGGTTCCTGTGGCGCAATCAGCCGGAGAGCGCGGCTTACAACATTCCGCTGGCGCTGCGGGTGCGCGGAGCGCTGAATCTCGACGCACTGCGTGCCGCGTTTGAGTTCACCGCGCATGGCCATCCGGTGCTGCGCGCCACGCTCATGCCAGGTGCCAACGGCGTGCCGCGTCTCGGCTTTGACATGATCGAGCGGATTGCCCTGACGTATGTCGGCCTGGACGATCAAGCCTCGTTCGAGGAGCGCGAAGCACAAGCCCTGCGCCTGACGGACGCCGATGCGCTACAGCCCTTCGATCTGTATACCGCGCCGTTATGGCGGGCCCGTGTGCTGCGTTTGGACCAACACGATCATGTGCTGTCCATAGTGATTCATCACATCATCGCGGATGGGCAATCGCTCGAAACCTGGCTCGATGATTTGCATCACGCGTATGGCGCGGCGCTGCGCGGCGAAGTCCTCCAGCCGAAGCGCGTGGGGTTGGCTGGGTCAGCGGGCGCTTCGCACCCAGCGCCAATGGGCCGAACAGCGCGCGACATGCCGTTTTGGCGCACGACGCTGGACGGACTGAAAGCCTTGCCGCTGCCGCGGGCCGCCGCATCGGCCTGCGCCGCCACCGGGGGCATGACTCATTCAGATGCAGCAGACCCGGCGCCGCAATGGCAGGCTGGCCGCTTCGCCTTTGCTTTCGATACCGCGCTGACATCACGCGCCCGGGCGCTTGCGCAGCACACTCACGCGACGTTGCCCATGCTGTTTCATGCGGTGCTGAACGCCGCATTGCTGCGCCTGACCGGGGTGCACGATCAGGCGATCGGTGTGCTGGCCTCGTTGCGTGAGCCCGGCGAGGACAAAACCCTGGGTCTCTTTATCAACGCCGTTGTCGTGCGCACGCGGATGCCTCGCGGGGTGAGCCCGCTTGAGGTGCTGGCGCTCGTGCGCGATGCCGCGCTTGATGCTTATGCCCACGCCAGCACGCCTTTCGCGCAAGTGGTGCAAGCATTGCGCGCCGAACGGGCCGCGCATGGCAATCCGTTATTCCAGGTGATGTTCAACTACATGCGCCCAGCGGTCAGCGGCGTGCGCCACTGGGAGGGCTTGACGCTCGAGGGCTTTAACGAGGTGCGTCATCGTGTGGTGTTCGATCTCGAACTTGATCTCGTCGAGCATCCCGATGGTCGCGTGACAGGGGCATTTTCTTATGCGCGCGAGAAGCTCGATGAGCATTTCGTGTTGCGCTTGATGAATGAATACCTGGCGCTTGCCGAGCGGTTTATCGAAGCGCCCAGGGAGCGGGTTGACATCCTTCCGGTTGACGCTGTGACGCACGTGGGCGCGAGCGTGGAGCCCGCAACAGCGCTTGCGCTACCAGGCGTTGACGCACGCTGCCATGATTTGCAGCGCCTCGCCGCTACGGCGTTTGGCCACACCACGCTGACGCCCGAAACCAATCTGTTTGAAGCCGGGGCGAGTTCATTCGACGTGGTGCGCTTTGTCGATGCCGCGCAAGCCGAAGGACATCGTTTGTCGATCGCGGATGTGTTCCGTCATCAGACACTTGCAAGCCTTGCCCGGTGGCTGGTGATGACGAGCGCGAAGCACCGTGACAGTGCTCCCCTGGAGGTGCGTGATGCGCAGTAACGCAACGATTCGGCTAGTGGGCGCACCGCAGCTTGTGGCGATACGTGAAGGCACGACGCTACTCGTTGCTGAGGAAGGCTGCGCGGATCGCATCATCTTTCAGGCGAGCTGCAGCGAGGCCGAGGGTATCAAGCCTGACGAGGTATGTCATGGGTTGTCGGCCGATGAGCAGTTCCGTGCGGTGCTGGCCGCGCTGAGCGGATTTTTCATGTCTGCGCCAGGTGTAGCGGTGGTTATGCTGGATTCCTCCCGTCTGCATCCCGAAGTGCATCACGCCTTGTTGCATAGCGGCGTGCTGACTGCTGCAGGGCAGTGTATCCGTGAGGCATGGGCCCAACAGCCATCGTTATGGCTGACCCGTCCACGGACGTTGCCCCTGTGTGCGCACAGCGACGTGACGGCAGCGAGCCATGCCAGCGCGACAGCGGGCGGCGCTCTACGTCATCCGCGCCGTCCGCCCCGTTTGCCTGGGGTGGTGTATGAGCGCGATATTCCTGCGTTTGGCCACCGCTTCACGCTACGCACCGCGACCCTCACAGACGATGCCGAGCGCTTGCATGCCTGGATGAACGAGCCGCGCGTGAATGCGTTCTGGGGCGAAGCGGGCTCCTTTGAGGCAGTGCAAGCCTGGCTTCACGGAGTGCTGGCATCGCCGCATACGCATCCGTTGATCGGCGCTTTCGATGGCGAGCCTTTCGGTTATTTCGAGGCTTACTGGGCTAAGGAAGACCGGATCGCACCGTTTGCCGCGCCAGGCGATTACGACCGGGGGCTGCACATGCTGGTTGGCGCTACGCGCTGGCGTGGGCCCGCCTGCGTGGCCGCCTGGTTGCCTTCGCTCGTTCACTACCTGTTTCTCGACGACCCCCGTACTGCTGCCGTGTTCTGCGAGCCGCGTCACGACAACCTGCGCATGATTGGGTATCTGGAGCAACACGGCTTCACGGGTTTGCATCACTTCGACTTTCCACACAAACGCGCGCTGCTGGTGCGCAGCACGCGTCGGGAATTTTTCGACGGACGGCATGTGTGAGGCAGAGCGTTGCCTGTCATGCCATTTTTTTCCGTAATAACAAGCACCAATTTTGTTTGAGGGAGCGCTTCATGATTCAACGAGAGCATGTTCATGATCTGATCGGCGTTGGCTTCGGCCCATCCAATCTCGCGTTGGCCGTGCGCCTGGCGGAACGCGCCGGGGTGGCCAGCGCCGCGCACTGCTTTATCGAAAGCCAGACCGAGTTCGGCTGGCATCGCGGCATGCTGCTGGACGACAGCCGCATGCAGATCTCGTTTCTCAAGGATCTCGTTACGATGCGCGATCCGAAGAGCCCGTTTACGTTTATCAACTATCTGTTCGAATGCGGCCGCTTGCAGGACTTCGTCAACCTGAAGAATTTTTGTCCGACGCGTGTCGAGTTTCAAGACTATCTGCGCTGGGTGGCGCGCGCCTTCGATGAGCAGGTGCATTACGGCGAACACGTGAGCGCGATCGAGCCGGTCATGGCCGCGCACGATTCACGTGTCGTGACGCAATTGCGCGTGGTATCGCACGATGCACAGGGCCATGAACGGCAGCGGTTGACCCGTGCGTTGTCGGTTGGCATGGGTGGCGCGCCGCAGATGCCGCCTGCGTTTGCCGCGTTGCATGAGGCCCCGGTCCTGCATTCGTCGAACTATCTCGGTGCAATCGACCCGGCGCTTGGCTTGCCCGTGGGTGAGGCCAGGACACGGCGGCGGGTTGCGGTGATTGGCGGTGGTCAGAGCGCGGCCGAGGTGTTTATTGATCTGACACGCCGTTATCCGCAGGTGGAGGCAACGCTGGTGATGCGTGCCCCAGCGCTCAGGCCGGCTGATGACAGCCCATTCGTCAACGAGATTTTTAATCCGGATTTCACGGATCGGGTGTACGCACAGCCGAAAGGCGCGCGCCAGTCTTTGCTCGACACGCTTCGTGATACGAATTATTCGGTGGTGGACCGGCCATTGATCGAGCAGATTTACGAAATGCTGTACGTGCAAAGCGTGAGTGGTGCGGCACGGCACCGGCTGCTGCCCAATCGCGCCATCGAAGCGGTGCAGCACCACGCGAACGACGCCCGTGGTGCACTGGAACTGCGTTTGCGCGACCGTCTGGGTGGTGAGGCGGTCAGCGAACATTTCGATGTCGTGGTGCTGGCCACGGGTTACCGCCGCGATGGTCATCACGTATTGCTGGCGGGATTGGCCGACGCATTGGGACAAGCGGTTGAGCAATGCGAGGTGGCACGCGATTATCAATTGGTCACGCCCGCGCATTTTCAACCGCCTGTTTATCTTCAGGGCTGTTGCGAGGACAGCCACGGCTTGAGTGACACGTTGCTTTCAGTGCTGGCGCGGCGCGCCGATGAAATCGCCGGCTCGCTCGATGAAGCCGTGCATGGCATGGCAGCCGGGGCAACGACAGATGCCGGTTGTACAGCGAATGAAGTGGAAGCATCCCACACCCAGCGTCTGGCATCCGTATTTTGAGTGGGGTTTTGAGCGTCGATTCCTGTGCGTTGCTCCTGCGACTTTCCTCAACCTTCAACCTAACGTCTTAACGTCAACACCAGACGGCGCACTGATGCTGTCTGTCGAATTTTTATCGTCAATGGAGCCATGAAATGAAGTGGGTAAACAGGACGCACCATCGCAGGACGCATCGCCGTAATACGCGCGGGTGCAACATGCATCGGCGTGGCACGCAACAACGCGTGCTGGCCGTTGCAGCCAGCATGGCGTTCTTCGTGGTAGCTTCAGGCCATGTGTTGGCGCAGTCCGCAACCGTGCCAACAGGCACGAAAGACAACGGCGGTAATGGTGGCAATGGTGGCAATCGTGTCGTGAGCCGCGCCAGTAGTGATACCGCGCCCGGTAGCACGCTGCCCGTGGTCAAGATTGAAGGCCATGGCAGCAGTGATGGCACGCTTGGGCTGGTCGCGCATCGCACGTATACCGCGACCAAAACCGATACGCCACTCGACGAGGTGCCGCAAACGGTCAACATCGTCACCAGTGAGCAGATCGAACAGCAAGGCGCGACCACGATTAACGAAGCGCTGCGCTACGTGCCGGGGTTTTCCTCATATGGCTCAAGTACCCGCTCGGACTGGTACACCGCCTTGCGTGGTTTTACGCCGAGCGTTTTTGTCGATGGCTTGCAAGTGCCGAACACGTTGAATCTTGCCAGCTGGCGTGTCGATCCGTATCAGGTGCAAAGCATCACGGTGCTGCGTGGACCGACTTCGGTGCTGTACGGCCAGGGCGATCCCGGCTCGCTGGTCGATATTCAGACGAAGCAACCCAGCGCTGATGCCGTGCGCGAGATCGAGCTACAGCTTGGAAACGATGCCCGTAAGCAGATCGGCCTCGATCTGGGTGGCAAGGTCGACCAGAACGGCACGTTGACCTACCGCTTTATCGGCGTCGGCCGCGATGGCAACATGCCCACCGGACCGCATGCAGACCAGCGCCTGTTGCTCGCGCCCTCGGTGAAATGGCAGCCGAGCGCGGCCACTTCGCTGACGCTTTACGCGACTTACCTGCGCGATAACACGGATGTCTCGGATAATTTTCTGCCCGCGTCGGGCACGATCTTGCCCAATCCGAACGGTGTGATCTCGCGCAACCTCTACACTGGCGAGGCGAGTTTTGCGCGCTACGACAAACGTCAATGGTCAGTGGGTTACCAGTTCGAACACAAACTCGATTCAGTCTGGACCTTGCGCCAGAACACCCGTTACATGCATTTGTCGGTGAATAACGCGACGGTGTATGGCGGCGGGCTGGATTCATCCGACCCGACCAATGCCACGATGACGCGTTATGCCGGCCTCTTTCAGCCGAACTACGGCCGGGTGGATGTCGATAACCAGGCTCAGGCGAAATTCCGTACGGGCCCGATCGAGCACACCGTGTTGGTGGGTTTCGAATACAACCGCCAGCAATCGACCGATAGCGAACAGCTCGCGCTGGCGCCGAGCCTGAACCTGTTCAATCCGGTGTACACGCCGGTCACGACGGCGATTTTTTCTGGGCCCAACGCCTATCCGCGAACCGCGACCCAACAAACGCTGGATAGCTTTGGCCTGTACTTGCAAGACCAGATCAAACTGACACCGCGTTGGGTGGTGACACTGGGCGGCCGTCAGGACTGGAGCCGCAGCACGACACACGACCTGGTCGCCAGCAGCGAAACGCGGCAAAACGATCACGCATTTACGGGCCGCGTGGGCGCGGTGTATCTCGGCGATTACGGGCTCTCGCCGTATCTCAGCTATGCGACGTCATTTAATCCGCAGTTGGGCGTGACGCACGGCGGCACGCCGTTTTCCCCCTCGCGTGGCCGCCAGATCGAAGCGGGGTTGCGCTGGCAGCCCTTCCACAAAAACTTGATGCTGAATGCGGCGATTTATCAGATCAACCAGACCAACGTATCGACCCCTGACCCGACTGATCCGACCAATACTTATAGCGTGCAAACGGGCGAGGTGCGCTCGCGTGGGATCGAGTTCAGCGCGGTTGGCAATGTGACGCGGGAGTTGAGCCTGATTGCGGCGTATGCGTATCAGGACGTGAAGAACATTGCCGCCAACGATGCCTCGCGCAACAACTGGCCCGTGTCGATACCACTGCCGCGCCAGAGCGCTTCGCTATGGGCTGACTGGACCTGGCACAGCGGCGTGCTGACGGGGCTGGGTATCGGTGTGGGCTTGCGTTACTCGAGTGCGATTGCGGGGGCGCCAGACAACACGTTGCGTGTGCCTGGTTACACCGTGTACGACGCTGCGGTGCATTACGACGTGCGGAACTGGCGTTTTTCGGTGAATGCTTCGAACCTGTTCAACCGGCGTGTGGTGACGGGATGCCAGAGTACCTCGACGTGCTTTTATGGCAATCAGCGCACGGTGCTGGCGACCGCGAAGTACGACTGGTGAGGGGGTACCCGGCAGCGCTGCTGCCGGTCCTGGCTGAACGATACGTCCGGTTTTTATGAGCCGTGGCAAAGCTGTGTGCCGTTGACCACGTCCGCACGGGCTGCTCAGGCAGGGGCACTGCTGTCCGGATGATCTGCTTTTTCGTCGGCCGGAAGGTTGGCTAGAACAGCGGCGGCTGGAATCAGCAGAACCGGCAGCGTGGCCTGGCGCACGCAGCGCTCCGCGATGCTGCCGAGGATTAACCGCTGGACACCGCGCCGGCCGTGGGTGCCAAGCACCAGCAAATCTGCTCCGAATTGCGTGGCCGCGCGCAATATCACGGTTGACACATCATCTAGCGATGACGCTTCGCCTGTGAGGAGCTCGCCTTCGACGTCCTGTTCGCGCATCGCTTGCGCAAACTGGGTGCCGAGTTCTTTCCCTTGTTCGATCATGTTGTTGCGCAGGACGGACGGATCGTAGCCTGGCGCCTCGAAATACATCGGGATGTTTTCTATGACATAAAACGGTTGCAACCGGGCACCGTTTGAACGTGCAAGGTCGAGCGCTGCGTCGAAGGCCCGGCGGGCGGTTTGACTACCATCGACAGCAACCAGAATACGTGTGTACATGGAAAGCTCCGGGGCTAAATGGAAAGGGCCGTCGTGGCAAGCACTGCCACGACGGATTCCAGCTAGATAGAGCTTATAGGAACAGGAGAGACGATGCAGTGTTAAACCGCATCAAACAAGGATCATGCGGCCATTGGCAGCGGTCCAAGGAGCGCGATGCGGGTTTGTGGACTAACCATGATATTCAAGGCTATGGCCCGCTCTATGCCGATCTGGACGGGTGGCCCGAGCCGTGTGACTTCGACTCCAGTGCGGCGTAGCATGCGCTCGATGGCGATGGTTGTGACGGTGACATAACGCGTAATGCCCATTTGGTCAGCGAATGTCACGAGTTGGTGTATGGCATTCAGGGTTAACTCGGCGAAACCAAATCCCTGTTCTTTTCCCGCTTCGATGGCAAAGCGGCTTAATTCCCATATATGACGTCCCCTTGGCGCTTCTGCTCCCTGCAGAACCTGGGGGAATGTGTCTTTCAACATATTGGGGCCTTCTGTTGGCATGAGACGCAAACAACCCTTGACTTCTTTTTCCTGATTTTGAATCAGCATGTAGTACGGGCCCAGCGCGTCATAACCATCGACCTCCAGACCGGCTATTGTCGGGACTTCCCAGCCTAGCCGTTCGTGAAAGACCCGTGCTCGCAGCCGGTACATTTCGTTAATATCGTGATTGTCAAATTCTTGTCGCATACCAATTCGAATTGCCGTTCGCATCATCTTCTCCTGTGTGTATTCTGTGAGTCAGCACACATGGAAATTTATGCATTTTGGATGAGTCACACACCTATCTATATGAGTAGGTGTGAATCTCTTCATACTCCAGCAAAATGGCATCTGAGAGGCAGCCAAACACACCACACTAAATGGCGAGGGATGAAATGGAATTAGTAGAAATGCATCGGCAAGAGAGCGCCCTTAACCGGATGATGCCAGTTGCACCGTCAGAACGTTCACCATCCACAGTGGACCGCGCCCGCATCATTGAGTACAGAAAGAAGAAAAAAGAAAGTCAGCGCCGGTTCTGGGCGCGTTTCGGTGTAACCCAATCGCGGGGAAGCCGATTTGAAGCGGGCGCAGATATTCCTGCACCCGTCTCTATATTGCTGGGGTTGTATTTTACGAAAACAGTTTCCGATGGCGATTTAGGTCGCGCTGAGCGGTTGCTGTATAGCTGGGGGCCAGCTTCAATGGTTAGCCAGGGTCGATAAGGCCTAACTGAGTTGCAATCACGGCTGCTGCGCGCCGCGAATTCACACCAAATTTCGTGCTGATATTTTTCATATGGAAGTCGACCACGGCTTCCGAACAGTTCAGGATATGCGAAATTTCCCATGTGGATTTGCCGCGCGCCGTCCATTTGAGGCATTCGCGTTCGCGCGGTGTAAGTTTGGGCAGCAACGCCTGAGCGTGCGTACTCAGATATTGTTGAGTGGTATCAATGACCAGATCACGCAATAAAACCAGATTCGGCAACACACTATCCAGATGACGCCAAAAAGCGTCGGTCGGGTTGCTGTCATTGACAAAGCACAGCATCCCCGCTTCCTGTTTAGGTCCATGAATAGGCAGTGTGACGCCCGCGCGTAGTCCATGGGCACGCGCCTCTTCATACATGGACTGCTGTGGCTGGGTAGAAAAAATCGAAGGCGACCAGATAAGTGGGCTCGATTTGCTCACGCAGTGCTGGACTGTCGGGTCGATGTGCGCCAGCCCCTGCTTGACGTAAACCTGGAGCCATGATTCTGAATAGGTGCTGCGTATATAGGCATCTTCGAGCCGAAGGCCCGGCCGCGGCAAGACAGCCACGAGCACCTGTTCAAATCCCCATGCTGCTGTTAATTGCGACACCGCCCCGAACCAGGATGCTTCGTCGGTCGCGTTGAGCATCGGAGACATCTGCTCAATAAAATTTAGCGACATTATTATTCTCTAAAGTCGCAGCAGGCTACGCTGCAGGTACAGTCGACGCCACGCGTCTGACAAACGATTTTGTTGCAATAATCTAACATTATTTTTCGCTGGCATAACAGCGTCTCGTGAAAATTATCGTAATTTCGTGAAGTCCATCCGTAGGGACCGTCGTTTGAAATAATGCAGAGAAAAAGCCCTAAGCTGACAATTTGTCAGATAGAATTTCTTTCCCAACATTCTTTATTAAGATCAATTTAGCCTGAATTGTTTTCATTCCAATAATTTATGGTTATTTTCAATGACGGTGCGTTTTTTACAGGGTATCGTTTTCAGTCAGAGTGATACACAAAGGTGCAGTAAAAATAATAGAAAACGTGTTAGTTGTTTCAATGGAACGGATATTCAAACTAATCATGGTTTGCAGCAACAGGTTTACTCGCTCTGGTTTACGAGAGTTTATGTCGTCGTATTGAACAGGGTGTCTGAAATACGTCATTCATATATGCCGATACAACTTTTAGCTAGCGTGGTTATTGATCGAATTGAACGCCGCCGCGACGTGCGCCGGCTGCCAACCTGAAACTGTGCGAAACGTTTATCGCGCGGAGTACTGCGCGACCGCACCGGAAACACGGTACCCTGTCGGGACACTTCACTCTGAACCGCGCCTGTATTGCGGCGGCCGTCCGATTATGTCCAACGTACCTTCTCATCACTGGGGCCTTGAGCCGATTGTCGCCGCATTGCGCGCATCGCGTGAAAAACTGCACCGCACTCGTCATCCACGCGGTATCCGTGAGCTGCCATCGCGTGACTCGGTCGTCAATATCGTGAATGGTTTGCGTGCAGCCTTGTTTCCGACGCATTATGGCGCGCCGGATCTCACTGACGAAACGGTTGATTATTACGTCGGGCATACGCTTGAAAGCACCTTGCGCCTGCTGGCTGAGCAGATCCGGCGCGCCTTGCGCTTCTTGCCTGAATATGCGGACACTTCCGAGCTCGAATTGCGTTTGCAGGCGTATGCGATTGCTACTGAATTCGCCAAGCAGTTACCTGGCATTCGTGCGCTGCTCGTCAGCGATATCCAGGCGGCGTTCGCGGGCGACCCTGCTGCGCAGCATATTACTGAGATCCTGCTGTGCTATCCGGGCATTTGTGCCATGACGCATCATCGTTTGGCTCATGCGTTGTATCGGCTGGGCGTTCCGCTTCTGGCACGATTCATTAACGAAATCGCACATTCAGCGACCGGCATTGACATTCACCCGGGTGCGCAGATAGGGCCGAGTTTTTTCATCGACCATGGCACTGGCGTTGTGATTGGCGAAACCGCTGTCATCGGTGAACATGTGCGTGTGTATCAGGCTGTGACGTTGGGGGCAAAAAGTTTTGCCGCAGATATTAACGGTGCGTTAGTGAAGGGAAATGCACGTCATCCGCTGGTCGAAGATGACGTGGTGATCTACGCTGGCGCCACGATTTTGGGCCGCGTGACGATTGGGCGTGGCTCTGTGATTGGCGGCAACGTCTGGCTGACGCATAGCGTGCCACCCGGCAGTAGCGTTTCGCAGGGAAAAATCCGCGAAGGCGAGCGTACCGACGCCGCCTCGGGCTTACAGACGGGCTAAGACTTGCTGCGTTGCGTGCTGGTGAGTGTGCGGCCGTTATGCCGCTGCCCACTCACCTGGCCTAGCCTAGCCTGGCAGACAGGCCAGGCATCTAGGTATTCGAGACATTGATTGCCATGGGGTTGCCGATAATGGCGAGAAATTCCCGCCGCGTCGATGCATCGGTGCGAAAAGCGCCGAGCATGCGCGAAGTGACCATGGCCACGCCTGTCTTGTGTACGCCGCGGGTCGACATGCATTGATGTGAAGCCTCGAGCATGACCCCCACCCCTTTGGGTTGCAGGATGTCGTTTAATGCATCGGCAATTTGCACTGTCATTTTTTCCTGAATCTGCAGGCGCTTGGCGAACGCATCGACGAGCCGCGCCAGCTTCGATATGCCCACGACCCGCCGCTCCGGCAGATAAGCGATATGAGCACGGCCGATGATCGGCACCATGTGATGTTCACAATAGCTTTCGAAGCGGATATCTTTCAGCACGATCATTTCGTCATAGCCATCTACTTCAGAAAACGTCCGCGATAAAATTTCGTGCGGGTTAACGCTGTAGCCCGAAAAAAATTCTTCATATGACCGGACAACCCTGGCGGGCGTGTCGAGCAGGCCTTCGCGTTGCGGATCGTCTCCTGCCCAGCGCAACAGCACGCGCACGGCGTCCTCGGCTTCTTCCCGGGTGGGGCGCACGAGTGCCCCAGAAGGATTGACAGGCTGTGCGTCGCGGCTCATCGATGATCTCCAGTAAATAACTGAGCGGCATTGTTCCATGTTTTGGCCGTGCCTGGGATGCGTGGCAACGCGATGCTGGCCATTTGGCCAGGTGTCCCGGCGGCGTTCAAACTCCTACCCTGTATGGTCGTGATCCTGCCACTCTGCTTCCCGTAACGCTGGGACGTATCATAAATTGCATGTTGTCCGAAGCAACATGTGCGGGTTAGGGCAGATGAATTCGCAGTATCCGAGCTGTTTGGAGGCGATGGTGCAGGCACCAGGTGGAAAGCAGCGCAGGGCCGTATTTTCAGGCCGAATTGCACAATAAAGCTTGACATGAAACGCGGGTAGGCTGGCTCGGAGTTGCCTTGACAGTGCTTCTGGACGACACAGATAATGCGCCGGTAAATTCGTTAAGCGAAGCAATGTTTCTACGCGAACAAGATTCACGGAGTTGCATGCGCACCCAGTGGTCAATTCCAGTGTTTTAAAAGGAATCCAGGATGGTTAACAAGATTTTTGCTTCACTTCAGGCCGCTGTGGCTGATATTCACGACGGTGCGACGGTGATGATCGGTGGTTTTGGCACGGCAGGTATGCCGTCTGAACTGATCGACGCGCTGATCGAACAGGGTGCGCGCGATCTCACGATTGTCAATAACAATGCCGGTAACGGCGAGATCGGCCTTGCGGCGCTACTCAAAGCTAAACGTGTGCGCAAAATCATCTGTTCGTTTCCGCGCCAGACGGATTCTTACGTGTTCGATGCGTTGTACCGCGCTGGTGAGATCGAGCTGGAGCTCGTACCTCAAGGCAATCTGGCCGAACGGATTCGTGCTGCGGGCGCGGGCATTGGTGGGTTTTTCACTCCAACGGGTTATGGCACAAAGCTGGCCGAAGGCAAGGAAACCCGGCTGATCGACGGCCGTCATTATGTGTTTGAGACACCGCTTGCCGCTGATTTCGCTCTGATCAAGGCGTATCAGGGCGATCGCTGGGGCAATCTGGTATATCGCAAGACAGCTCGCAATTTCGGGCCCATCATGGCCAGCGCGGCCAAAACCGCGATCGTACAGGTGTCCCAGGTTGTGCCGCTTGGTGTGCTGGACCCCGAGGTCATCATCACACCGGGCATCTTCGTGCAACGGGTCGTTGAAGTGCCGCAGGTCGCACATGCGGTACAGGGCGTTTCGGCGCATCGCTCCATGACGTCCGCCTGAGGAGGAACCGGCAATGAAACGACTTACCCGCGATCAAATGGCCCAACGTGTGGCCCAGGATATTCCCGAGGGCGCGTATGTGAACCTCGGGATTGGCGTGCCGACGCTAGTGGCCAATCACCTTGGCACTGAGCGTGAAATCTTCCTCCATAGCGAGAATGGCCTGTTAGGCATGGGCCCGGCTCCGGCTCCCGGCGAGGAAGATGACGAACTGATCAATGCTGGCAAACAGTACGTCACCTTGCTGCGTGGCGGCGCGTATTTTCACCATGCTGATTCGTTTGCGATGATGCGTGGCGGTCACCTGGATTTTTGTGTGCTGGGCGCGTTCCAGGTGTCGGTTACAGGCGATCTGGCGAACTGGCACACCGGCGCACCGGACGCGATTCCCGCGGTTGGCGGCGCGATGGATCTGGCGCTAGGTGCAAGGCAGGTCTACGTGATGATGGAGCATCTGACCAGACAGGGCGAGAGCAAGATCGCGGCCGCGTGCTCGTATCCAGTGACTGGCGTGGGCTGCGTGGACCGGATTTACACGGATCTGGCGCTGCTGGATGTGACAGCCGAGGGTCTCGTTGTCCGGGAAATATTCTCCGATATTGATTTTGCTGAATTGTCCCGGCTGACAGGCGTGCCGCTCATTGATGCCACAACTTAATACAGCAACGGCAGCAATGGCAGCAACGTTATCTGATAAGCGGGCAGACACGCCTTAAGGCCCTGTTGTCCGTTTGAGCTTCGTGGCGTGGCGTGCCGGCATTCACAGCGCGCCAGGCCTCGCAGCCGCATGGTCCTCCTGGCTACGCTGGGCACTTTCACTTTTCTTCTTTCCGGTCTTTATTTCCATGCCCGATACCAGCGCTCGCCTGACTCGCCTGATTTGCGGCACGCCGCTGATGAACGACATCTGGTCGCCGCACGTCACCTTGCAACGCATGCTGGATGTCGAGGCTGCGCTGGCACGAGCTTGCGCGGCGCACGGTGTGATCCCGTCGGGTGCGGTGGGGTTCATTGAAGCGGCTTGCGATGCCGCCTGTCTTGATGCCGAGGCGCTGGCGCGTGATGCCGCGCTGGCCGGTAATCTGGCGATTCCGCTAGTGAAGCAGCTCACCGCGCGGGTGAAGCAGCTTGATGCCGCCGCGGCGAAGTACGTCCATTGGGGCGCGACGAGCCAGGACATCATTGATACCGCCACGGTGCTGCAACTGCGCGATACCTTTGTGCTGCTCGACGAAGGCTTGAGGGCAGCCTGTGCCGCGCTGGCAAGGCAAGCGCAGGCGCATCGGACGACCCTCATGGCAGGCCGTACCTGGCTGCAGCAGGCATTGCCGGTTACGCTGGGGCTGAAGTTTGCCCAATGGCTGGACGCGATGCTGCGTCACGGTGAGCGTCTCGAAGCGTTGCGCACGCGCATGCTGGTGCTGCAATTCGGCGGCGCGGTAGGCACCCTGGCCAGCTTGCGCGATGCAGCGCCTGCTGTAACGCAAACGCTGGCTGCGGAGCTTGGGCTGGCGCTTCCCACATTACCGTGGCACACGCAGCGTGACCGCATTGCTGAAGCCGCGACTTACCTGGGTATGCTGACGGGTACGCTGGGCAAAGTAGCCCGCGATCTCTCCCTGCAAATGCAAACCGAGGTTGGCGAACTGGCCGAAGCTGCGGCAGCGGGTAAGGGTGGCTCGTCCACGATGCCGCACAAGCGCAATCCAGTGGGTTGCGCGGCGGTGCTGAGCGCGGCGATGCGTGCGCCAGGGCTGGTTGCCACGGTGCTGGCAGGCATGGTGCAAGAGCATGAACGCGCGCTGGGTGGCTGGCAAGCGGAGTGGGAGGCGTTGCCCGATCTCGCGCGGATTGCTGGCGGTGCGCTGGCGCAAACCGGACAAATCATTGCTGGGCTCCAAGTGGACGAGCAACGTCTCGCTACCAATCTTGAGATGACGCATGGGCTGATTCTCGGCGAAGCCGTAATGCTTGCGCTGGGTGAGCAAATCGGGCGGCTCGACGCGCACCGGCTGGTTGAGCAGGCATCGAAAGCTGCGCTACAAAACGGGCGCACGCTGTTTGAAGTCCTCGCGGACAATCCCTCGGTGACACAACATGTGCCACCGTCCGAGCTCAGGCAACTTCTGGACCCCGCTCATTACATCGGCCAGGCGTGCGCGCAGGTCGATGCCGTGCTCGCCCTCTATACCGCACGTGCCAATTGCACCTGATGGTCTGAAACGTCTTAAGTACTTTGTCATTTAACGCAGGAGTCGACGATATGCCTTACGCCGCAGTTAACGGTATCCAGCTTCATTACCGGCTCGATGGTGAGCAGCAACACGATGCTCCCTGGGTCATCCTGTCGAATGGGCTTGGCAGTGATCTGTCGATGTGGGCGCCTCAAATTGAGGCGCTGGCACAGCAGTTTCGCGTGTTGCGTTACGACACGCGTGGCCATGGCCATTCGGATGTGCCGCCGGGGCCCTACACGATTGAACAATTGAGCGGTGATGTGCTTGGCCTGATGGATCATCTCAAGATTGAACGGGCGCATTTTTGTGGATTATCCATGGGGGGCCTGACGGGCATCGCGCTGGCAGCGCGGCATGCGTCGCGTTTTTCTCGTGTGGCGTTGTGCAATACGGCGGCGCGTATTGGTACGTCCGAGGTGTGGCTGCCACGGGCCGCGAAAGCCCGTAGCGAAGGGCTGGCTGCACTGGTTGATGTGTTGATGCCACGCTGGTTTTCAGCCAGCTTTATTGCCCGGGAGCCGTTGGTGCTGGCCGCGATGCGCGATGTGCTCGTGCATACCAGCGGCGAAGGCTATGCGGCAAATTGCGATGCCCTTAACGCCGCTGACCTGCGCCCGGAGATCTCACGTATCACCGCGCCCACGCTGGTGCTGGCAGGTATGCATGATCGGGCTACAACACCTGGGCAGGGCCGTGAGCTGGCTGATGGCATTGCCGGGTCGCGTTATGTCGAACTTGACGCCGCGCATGTGTCGAATATCGAGCAAGCTCAATTATTCACGCAGACCGTGCTGAACTTCCTCAAGGAACGCTAATGAACGACGAAGAGCGCTACCTGGCGGGTCTGAGCGTGCGCCGTGCTGTGTTGGGCGAGGCTCATGTAGAGCGTTCACTGGCGACGCGCACGGAGATGAATCACGAGTTCCAGGATTTGATCACGCGCTATGCGTGGGGCGAGATCTGGACCCGGGACGGTTTGCCACGCCATACGCGCAGCTTGCTGACGATTGCGATGATGGTGGCGCTCAATCGCAGCGAGGAGTTGGCGCTGCATCTGCGCGCGGCAAAAAACAATGGCGTGACGCGTATGCAAATCAAGGAAGTCCTGTTGCAAGCCGCCATTTATTGCGGTGTGCCGGCGGCCAATTCAGCATTTCATCTGGCCGACAGGATATTTGCCGAAGACGATAGCGCAAGCAATGCCATCTGAATGAATGTGCAGGAGTGCATGCTGCTGGCGGGCACAATGGCGATGCCGTTTCAGGCTGGGGCGATCCGACGATCTGAAACAGCGTGACCGCAGCCGCGCAGCCAGAACCGCATGACTCCAGATTCGCCCTGGCCAGAAGCGGCAGGGCAAAAGGAGGCCCATATGGCAGCCATGCCTCACACGCTCGATGTGCAGCAGTTCATCGATGAACTGCGGTTCTCGCCGTATCAATGGTTCATTTTCACGTTGTGTTTTCTAATCATCGTGATGGATGGGTTTGATACCGTCGCCATGGGTTTCGTTGTGCCTGCGCTTAGCACGCAATGGGATCTGTCGATCGTTGAGCTGATACCGGTCATGAGCGCTGCGCTGGTGGGTCTCGCACCAGGCGCGCTGGTCGCCGGCCCACTGGCTGACCGGATAGGTCGCAAGAAGGTGCTGCTGGGTGCGGTGCTGCTTTTCGCTGCGTTCAGCCTGGCGTGTGCCTTTGCCGGGTCGCTCACGGAGTTGCTGGTGCTCCGGCTGTTGACGGGCCTTGGGTTAGGCGCGGCGATGCCCTGCATGACGGCACTCATGTACGAATCTGCGCCTGCGCGTTGCCGCTCGTTGCTGGTCAACACCATGTTTTGTGGCTTCACGCTGGGGGCGGCGGCGGGGGGGCTCGTTGCAGCGCTGCTGATTCCGCTTTACGGCTGGCGCAGTACGTTCCTTCTGGGCGGCATGATTCCGCTGGTGCTGTTCGTGGTGTCGCTGGCGCTGCCGGAATCCATCCGCTTCATGGTGCTGCGAGGTTTTCCTGCAACGAAAGTCGCTCTGGTGTTGCGGCGCCTGGCACCTGACAGATCGTTCGGACAGACACGGTTCGTATTGTCCGGCGAGGCTCCGATGCGCCGGCTATCGGGGCTATCGGTGGTGTTGTCACGACGCTTCAGGGGCGGCACGGCGATGCTTTGGCTGACTTACTTTAACGGCCTGCTGGTGTATTACCTGCTGACGGGCTGGCTGCCTGCGCTGATGCACGAAGAGGGCTTCGCTGCACACGAAGGTGTCCTCGTGGCCGCGCTCTTTCAGCTGGGTGGCGTGCCTGGCGCGATTGGCATGGGCTGGTTGATGGACCGTTTTGAGCCGCATCGGGTGATTGCGACGGGTTTTGGTCTGACTGCGCTTCTCGTCTGGATGGTGGGGCAGGAGGTCGATTATCTGCCGTTTCTGGCAAGCGTCACGTTTGTGGCAGGTATGTTCATGAACGGGGCGCAATCATCGTTGCCCACGCTGGCTTCCAGGTTTTATCCGACCAGTGGCCGGGCCACTGGCGTGGCATGGATGCTGGGCATGGGGCGAGTGGGCGGCATTGTGGGGGCATTTTCTGGAGGCTTGCTGCTGCAGGCGCATTTCGGTTTCAGCGCGATTTTCTCGTGGCTGTCGTTGCCCGCACTGGTTGCGGCAATAGCGCTGCTGGTTAAGCATGCGCTTACGTCGCGCATGCATTCACGAAATGCGCCGGCCAAACCGGTATAGAGAGATCGAGAGATCAACGGATAGACGCATCATGGTGCGCCATTGCGGCTCTGGGATGGGGCGGCACCTGTCCAGATCAGGCGCGCCGTCCCAGCTTTTCGCGCTATTGCACGCTGTTCCGCACGTTCCTTCAGTTTCTTTCCTGCCGAAACCCGCACGCGAACCAGCCGTTGATTCAAGCGCTCATTCGACCGCTCATTCGACCGTTGCCAGCACCTTGCGCACCGTCTCGAACACCTGCGCAATTTGTGCTTCGTTGATGATCAACGGCGGCGAAAACGCCAGAATATCGCCCGTAAAGCGCACCAGCACACCCGCCTCAAAGCATTTGACAAACGCTTCATAGGCGCGTGCGCCGGGAGCGCCGTGGCGAGGCTCCAGTTCAATGCCCGCCACGAGGCCCAGATTGCGGATGTCTTTGACATGTCGGGCATCGCGTAACGCATGGGCGGCGTTTTCAAACGTGGGCGCAAGCGTGGCGGCGCGTGCGAACAGGTCTTCGCGGCGATACAGCTCCAGTGTTGCCACGGCGGCGGCCGCCGCAGCGGGATGGGCCGAATAGGTATAGCCATGAAAGAGTTCGATGGCCCCCGGCGCACCGCTATTCATGATGGTGTCGTGAATCGTGCGGCTAGCGGCGACTGCTCCCATCGGAATCGCCGCGTTGTTGATGGCCTTGGCCATTGTCAGCAGGTCCGGCGTAACGCCAAAATACGTGCTTGCCGTGGGTGCGCCGAGACGGCCAAAACCGGTAATCACCTCGTCGAAAATCAGCAAGATGCCGTGCTTCGTGCAGATGTCGCGTAATTTTTGCAAATAGCCCTTCGGCGGAATGAGTACTCCGGTCGATCCTGCAACGGGTTCGACGATCACCGCGGCGATGGTCGAAGCGTCGTGCAAGGTGACGAGGCGCTCCAGTTCATCCGCCAGATGTTCGCCCCAGCCGGGCTGGCCTTTGGTAAATGCATTGTGTTCAAGGTTATGCGTATGCGGCAGGTGATCGACGGCGGGTAGCAGGGCGCCGGAGAACGTTTTGCGATTGGGCGCGATGCCGCCGACCGAGATGCCGCCAAAACCCACACCGTGATAGCCGCGCTCGCGGCCGATCAGACGGGTGCGCTGGCCTTCGCCGCGTGCCCGATGCCAGGCGAGTGCGATTTTCAGCGCGGTGTCCACTGCTTCAGAGCCCGAGTTGGTGAAGAAGATCCGGTCGAGCCCTGCGGGCATCAAGGCCGCGACTTGAGTCGCGGCTTCGAACGCGACGGGGTGGCCCATCTGGAAGGTGGGCCCGAAATCAAGCGTGGCGAGTTGCTGCGTGATCGCGCTGATAATTTCCTCGCGGCAGTGGCCCGCGTTGACACACCACAGCCCCGCGCAAGCGTCGAGTACTTCGCGTCCATCCGGCGTGCGGTAAATCATGCCTTTAGCCGACGCCAGTAGACGCGGGGCGCTTTTGAACTGGCGGTTGGCGGTGAATGGCATCCAGAATGCAGACAGATCGTCGCTGATGGGCTGTGAAGTCATCGGTTTCTTCTCCAAAAGTAACGGCCACTGTAGCGTTGGGGGGCAAAGGCTGGACATAAACAGTTGCTGCGCTGGTGCTAATAACTGTACTGTCCGGTACGCGATAACTGTGCTGGTGCTGCTTTTGGTCCTTATGATCCTTATTCGTTTCTGTCTTCTGTTTGGTTCATTGCCCGGTTGTGGCCTGGCCGTGGCTTTGATTGTCCGCAGTGGTTTTATCCGGGTTTCCGATGATCGAACTTGAACTCAAACGTGAGTCTGGCGCGCCGCATACGCTGGTCGAGCAGCTCGTGCAGGGCTTTACCGAGGCGATCGAAAAGCAGACGCTGCGTGCCGGGGCCCGGCTGCCTTCGGTGCGGCAACTGGCGCGCCTGCATCACTTGAGCACCTTCACGGTGATGGAAGCGTATAACCGGCTCGCAGCGGCGGGCCTGGTGGTGGCGCGGCGGGGGTCCGGTTACCGGGTCTTGCCCCGTGACACTCCCGGACGCTCAACGCGCGCCGTCGAATGGCAGCCGCCCAGCCTCGGCGCGACGTGGCTGCTATCGGATGTGTTCGCGGATCATTCGGTGCCGGTGAAAGCCGGAGGGGGCTGGTTGCCGAACGAATGGCTCAACCAGCGCGGCTTGCAACAGGCGCTACGCACCGTGAGCCGGGTGCCGGCGGTGCGTCTGGGCGATTACGGCCAGCCCTGTGGTTTTGCGCCACTGCGTGAGCGTATCGTGGCGCAACTCGACCGCTATGGCCTACCGCTCGATGTAGCGGATGTGCTTTTGACCCAAGGCGCGACCCAGGCGCTCGATCTGATCGTGCGCACGCTGCTACGTCCGGGGGATCGGGTCATTGTCGAGGATCCGGGTTATTGCAACCTGCTGCAGATTCTTCGGCTGGCGGGTCTTGAAGTGCATGGCGTGTCACGCACATCCAGCGGGGTCGATCTCGTGGAGCTGGAAGCGCTGGTTGCCGCACACCGGCCGAAAGCGATTTTCGTTAATACCACGCTGCAAAATCCGACCGGTGCGAGTTACAGCATGGCGGGTGCTTTCCAGTTGCTGCGGCTGGTGCAGCGTGAGCAGATGTGGCTCATCGAAGACGATGTCAGCCGTGAGCTTGCTCCGGTGGGCGCGCCGTTATTCGCAGCGCTGGATGGCTTGCAACGGGTGATCTATGTCGGCGGTTTTTCAAAGACGGTGACACCGGCGCTGCGTTGCGGCTATATCGTGGCCGAGCGTGAGGTGCTGCGTGAGCTGGCGCGCTTCAAGATGGCGGTCGGGCTAACCTCGTCAGAGGCGACTGAGCGGATCGTGGACAAGGTGTTGCTCGAAGGGCGTCACACGCATTATGTCGAGGCGCTCACCGAGCGCTTGCGCGGCGCTCATGCCATTGTCGAAGAGCGGCTCGATGAGCTGGGACTGGCGGTGTTTCATCGCCCCCGTGCAGGGCTGTTCGTCTGGGCGCGGCTGCCGGTCGATCCCGCTAGTGCCACGGCCGTGGCGACCGCCGCGCTGGCCGATGGCATCTGGCTCGCGCCCGGTGCGTACTTCCGCCCAGCGGATGCGCCTAGCGCATGGTTTCGCTTTAACGTGCCGTATTCGACAGGGGATGCGTTGTGGCGTTTTATCAAACGCTTAAAGCTGGAGCGTGAGGCTTAACGCTTCAGGTCAAGCGTTAAGGCTTGAGGTTGGGCGGCGGCGCTCCGTCAGCCGCACGGGTACGGTATCGGGCATCATCGTGAAGGCGCTGGTCTCTTTGATTTGGGCGGGATCAATCATCAGTTCAACGTCGAAGTTTGCGAACAGCATCGAAAGCGCGAGGCGCATTTGCACGTTGGCCAGATGCCGTCCTGGGCACACACGCGGTCCCGCGCCAAACTGCAGATAGGCGCGCGGGTCATGCGCGCCGGAGTGTGCATCGCGTTCGCGTAGCCAGCGCTCGACATCGAATGTTTGCGGCTCGGCGAAATGCCGTTCGTCCTGCATCGAGGGCCGGCTCAGAAAGAACATCGTGGTGCCCGCCGGGATCTGCACGTTCTGCAGACAGACGTCTTCGAGCGGCTCGAAGGTGCTGACTGCCGCGACCGGGCGGAAGCGGCTTGCTTCGGTGCAGACGGCTTCGAACAGATCGAGCGCTTTCAGCCCCGCGTAGTCAGGGCAAACCGTATGGGTGCCCAGCGCCGCGCGGGCTGTATCGGCGAGGCGCTGTTGCAGGGGGGCTTGCGTGGCGTACAACAAAGTCCATGAAAGCGAGTTGGCCGTGGTGTCTTCTCCGGCCAGCAACAGCGTGAATACGTTGGCCGCGACCTGGTCGTCGCTGAGGCCAGAGCCGGGCGTGTCGCGCAGACGCAGCATCGCTTCGAGAAAATGACGCGGGTGTTCGGTGGGCTCGTTTTGCATGCGCTCGCGGGCGCGCTGCATCAACTGGCGCACATATCGATGAAGTTCGGTTAAGGCCTGCTCGACGCGTCGGTCGCGCGGCAGTTTCAGATAGCGCCAGTACGGAAACGGCGTATTGGTACGCGACATCACTGTGGGCAGGATCAACGCCAGAGGCTCCTGGATCACGCTGCCTTCGGCATCGAGCGTGCGTGGATCTTCGCCGAATGCCAGCGCGCTGGTGATATCGACGGTATATCGTTTGAAGTCCTCGGTCATTTCGACCGTCGTGCCGCGGGCGGCGGCACGTTGCCAACGTGCGTGTAGCCGTTGAGTGATGTCGTGGAGTGTGGGGTAGAACGACTTGATGTTGGGTATCGACAGCGCTTGCATCACGAGCTTGCGTTGCGGCTCCCAGGCCACGCCTTCAACGGAAAAGAGGCCATTGCAGCCCATTTCTTCCAGCACGGTTTCGAGCGGCGCGAAGCGGCGGTAACGATGAGGCCGCTCGCGCGAAATGGCCTGGCACAGTTCGGCGTCGGTCCAGACGATGATGGGCTTGCCGCAGATCCGAAGGCGATAGGGTGTGCCAAGGTCAGCCGCCCAGCGCTCCAGCGTCAGATGCTGTTTCCTGGTGATGATCTGATGCAGGTTGCCCAGCAAGGGCAAGCCTGGGGGGCAGGGCAGATCGGCGACTTGCCGCAGCGCGCGTAAAGCCTCAGACGTATTAGATGAATTACGCATGGTGAGGTTTATCAATTAACGGTGCGTGCTATTCGTCTTCGGCATGGAGCGTGGCGGTGCCGGAGAGTACCTTCGAGCGGATCGCCTTGACCCGCTCCAGCATGAGCTCACGTGCCAGGGTGCTGTCGTGTGCCGCGATGGCGTCCAGCACGGCCTTGTGCGAGCGGATCACTCGCGTGGCGATGGTACGCGTGGTGTTGGGTTCGAGCAGGGGTTGCAGGACGAAACGCAGGCCACGAAATTGCGCCAGTAGCACGCGGTTATGCGAGGCTTCGACAATCGCCTCACGAAAGCGCATGGAAGCATCGGTGAAGGTCAGCGGCTCGGCGCGCAACGCCTCGAGTTCGGCGAGCACGGTTTGCAGTTTGGTGAGATCGTCGGGCGTGGCGTTTTGCGCGGCGAGTTCCGCGGAGGTGACTTCAATGGCGACTTGCGCATCGAAGATTTCTTCAGCGCTGACGCCAATCAGATGCAACTGGATGGCGAGTGCATCGGCGAAGCGTTCGGGATTGCCCGGTGCGATCCAGGCACCGCCCTTGGCGCCCATGCGAATCTGCACGATGCCGACCGCTTCGAGCGTGCGCAGCGCATCGCGCGCGGCCATGCGGCTGACATTGAACTGGGCGGATAACGAGGTTTCGCTACCCAGAAACTCTCCCGCCTTGATCTGGCCGGAAAAAACCGCGCTTCTGACTTGCGAGACGATGCGCCAGGACAGGGTTTCCGTCTGTACCGGCTCCCAGAGCGGCGCCACTCCAACGGCGTCATTTTTCAAATTGTTTCTCCTGGCCTAAGCATTTGTGTTGTATGAACCGGCGGCGGGTTGCGCACGGCTGTGCCACTGCACTGTGCTGTGTTGCCTTGCTGGATTGCTCCGCATGGTTATCCGCGTGTAGCCTGCGTGTTGTAGCCCGCACGCGTTGTAGCCCGCGCGTTGTAGCCCGGTTAGGCAGGCGAGATGTTAACATGACAGACAAATCATCATACGGTTATATAGATTATCAATTACACGCTACTTGCTCGCGCGTTGTTACAGGTCTAGCACCAGACACGCGCTCTTGCTGCCCGAGCAACAAATCATCATCGAGCGGTTGGTGTCCTGTTCGCTTTGGGTCAGCACCATGTCCCGGTGGTCCGGCTGGCCCTCCAGTACACGGGTTTCGCAAGTGCCGCACACGCCTTGTGAACACGAATAGCTGACCTCCACGCCTGCTCCAAGCAGCGCATCCAGAATCGTTTGGCCCTTGCTGACCTGAATCAGACGTTGGGAGCGTGCGAGCTGCACCGTAAAACCGCCGTCCGCAGCGGGGGCTTCCCTCGCGGCGAAATATTCCACATGAAAGCGCTCGCGTGCGCCGTCGCAGGTGGCGGCCGCCGCTTCGAAGCTCTTCAGCATGCCCGTTGGGCCACAACAGTAAAAGTGCGTGGTGGGTGCATGGCGTTTGAGCAGTGCCGCCAGATCGAGCTGTACACCATCGGGCTCGGCATCGTGATGCCAGTGCACACGTGAACCGTAAGGCTCAAGGGTTGCGACAAAACCTGCCGCAGCGCGGGTGCGTGTGCAGTCATGCAGCTCCCATGAGCGTCCGAGCTGTTCAAGCCGCTGGATCATGCTGAGCAGCGGCGTAATGCCGATGCCGCCTGCGATCAGTACGGTGTGTGGCGCGTCATCAACCAGAGGGAAATGATTGCGCGGCGCGCTGATGGCTAACAGCGTGCCTGTGCGCAAGGTTTCATGCAGGTATTGCGAGCCTCCCCGGCTAGCCGGATCACGGTTGACGCCCAGCACGTAGCGGTGGGTCTCATGCGGCGCGTTGCATAGCGAGTAACTCCGTGTCATGCCGTTGGGCAGATGCACGTCGATATGCGCGCCAGCCGTGAAACTGGGCAGCGCGGCGCCATCGGCGGCGCGCAGTTCGTAGGTGTTGATCGCGGGTGCCTCATAGGTGACCGCGTGAAGCCGCACTTGTAGCGTAGTCATAGTCTCCTTCCTGTATGTCGCCTTCGTTGCCTTCGATTTGCTGGCTCTGTCCCGAGCCTTGAGGGCAGTGTGCTGCAAATTTATTGCACATGTGTATATCTATAATATATATTATCAACATGGCACGAGCAAGCTTTTGCCCTTGACGTAAAAGCAGCCGATACCAAGGGTTCTACCCAGCATGTCTACATATTTAATGTGTATTATTGTTTGCCCGTAGCTAGAGCTGGCCATCCGCTGACGACAAGCCGGCCCGCGATAACAATGGAGACTGAAAAAAATGTTGTCCCAAGCAAAAAACGAGCTTTTGACGAAGGTCGGTCCTGGCGAGCCCATGGGCGAACTGCTGCGCCGCTACTGGATGCCCATCGCCGGCGTGAGCGAATTCGATGAAGTCTCCGTCAAGCCCGTGCGGTTGCTGGGCGAAGACCTCGTGCTGTACAAGGATCTGAGCGGCAACTTTGGCCTGATTGATCGCCAGTGCCCGCACCGCCGTGCCGATCTGGCTTATGGCTTTGTCGAAAAATGTGGCTTGCGCTGCAACTATCACGGCTGGCTTTATGAGCAGGATGGCAAGTGTGCCGAGCAGCCGTATGAAGACGTTGCCCATCCGCAGCTCAAGCTTAAGGAGCGCGTGAAAATCAAGGCTTATCCGGTGCAGGAAAAAGCCGGGATGCTATGGGCTTATCTTGGGCCGCAGCCGGCCCCGCTCGTGCCGAACTGGGAGCCGTTCTCGTGGCAAAACGGTTTTATCCAGATCGTTATTTCCGAAGTGCCCTGTAACTGGCTGCAATGCCAGGAAAATTCGATTGATCCGATCCACTTCGAATGGATGCACAACAACTGGACGACGCGCCTGAATGGCGCTACAGGTCCGTACTCGCCCACCCACAAGCAGCTCGATTTCGACGAATTCGAATACGGTTTCATCTACAAACGTTTGCGTGGCGATGCCGACGAGAACGATCCGCTCTGGTCGATTGGCCGTGTGTGCCTCTGGCCGAATGCGTTTTTCCTTGGCGAGCATTTTGAATGGCGCGTCCCTATCGACGATTTCCGTACGCTCAGCGTGACCTGGGCGTTCACGCGCGTACCGAAAGAAAGCGAGCCCTTCACCCAGACGAGCATCCCCACCTGGCATGGTCCGGTGACCGATCCGCAAACGGGCCGATGGATTACCAGCCACGTGATGAATCAGGATTTCGTGGCATGGGCGGGGCAGGGCGTGATTGCTGACCGCACTCAGGAAAACCTCGGCAGCAGCGATCGCGGCATCGTGATGTTGCGCCGGCGCTTCTTTGAAGAGCTCGATGTGATTGCGAAGGGCGGCGAGCCGAAGGGGCTGATCCGCGATCCGCAACGCAATGAATGTGTCGAGTTGCCGATCGCCGCGCGTGCGACGTTCGTTGAAGGGATGACGCGCGCCGAAGTCGCCAGCCACCCGCTCTGGCGTCATCACCTGAAAGATTTCCGTTTCCAGGCCGGGCAGCCCGAGCGTGTGCGCCGTGCTTTTCTGGACGCGATGGGCCTTGAGCCTCAGCCCAGCCCAAACCTGGACGATGGCGCGCAACCTGCCGCGCATAACGCTTGAGTGCCTGATCGGGCTTATCGGAGACGCAGATGCACAGCAGACACTACGACATCCCACTCGGGTTGTTTATCAACGGCGAGTGGCGCACCACGGGGCGCGCCACGCAGCCTGTCATCAATCCCGCCGATGAAACCGTGCTGGCGCATCTGCCGCTGGCCACCGTGGCCGACCTCGACGACGCGCTGGCTGCTGCCGCTGCCGGGTTTGCCGTGTGGTCCCGGATGAGTGCGCTCGAGCGTTCCGGCATCCTGGAGCAAGCCGCCGCGCTGATGCACGAACGCGCCGACCAGATCGGCACGCTGATGAGTTTCGAACACGGCAAGATGCTGGCCGATGGCTTGCAGGAAGCGCATAGCTCAGCCGATATCGTCAAATGGTTTGCCGAAGAAGGGCGGCGTGCATACGGCCGTATCGTGCCGGGGCCCTTGCCGCATTCGCGCCAGCTCGTGCTGAAAGTGCCGGTGGGGCCTGTCGCCGCCTTGACGCCATGGAATTTCCCTGTGCGCATCCCCGCGCGCACGGTGGCCGCGGCCCTGGCGGCGGGTTGTTCGGTGATCCTGAAGGCTGCAGAAGAAACCCCGGGCTCCACGATAGCGATGGTGCGCTGCTTCGAAGACGCAGGCCTGCCCCCCGGCGTGCTGAACCTGGTGTTCGGCGTGCCCGCTCAGGTATCGGAGCATCTGATCGCCTCGAACGTGATCAAGGCGGTGGCGTTTACGGGTTCGATCCCGGTGGGCAAGCATCTGGCCAGCCTTGCAGCGCACAACGGTTTGAAAAAGCTCGTGATGGAGCTAGGCGGGCACGCGCCGATGATCGTGTGTGATGACGTCGACGTGAAGCGCATTGCCACCCTGACGGCTCAAGCGAAGTTTCGTCAGGCGGGGCAGGCATGCATCTCGCCGACGCGTTTTTATATTCAGCGCGGCGTGTATGACGTGTTTCTCGACACCTTCGTGGACGTCGCGTCGAAGCTCAAGCTGGGCTCGGCGTTCGAACCTGGCGTGCAGGCCAGCCCCGTCGCCAATGCGCGCCGTCTCGCGGCGGCCGATGCTTTCGTCCAGGATGCCCTGGCACACGGCGCACGGCTCGCACTGGGTGGGCACCGGCTTGAGCGAGCCGGTTTCTTTTACGCCCCGACGGTGCTGGCGGATGTCCCGGAAAGCGCTCGCATCATGAATGAAGAGCCGTTCGGCCCTGTTGTGCCCATGAGCGCCTTCGACACGATCGAAGAGGTATTGCTGCGCGCGAACCGTCTCGATTACGGCCTGGCCGCCTATGCCTTCACCGGCTCGGACCGGCGCGCCTTGCAACTGTCGAATGGGCTGGAGGCCGGCATGATCGGGATTAACAGCATGCTGGTGTCAGGGGCCGAGGTGCCGTTTGGCGGCGTGAAGGAAAGCGGGATCGGTTCGGAAAACGGTATCGAAGGTTTGCAGGCGTATCTCGTGACCAAATTCGTGCAGCAAGCGGTGTTGTGAGGAGGCTGTCATGGATGAAGCCTTACTCCTGCCTCGCGGATTAGCACAGAGCAACGAACAGGTTGCCGGTTCTGGCGCGGCGTCTGCTGTCTGGGAATCCGTGCAGATGGAAAAACTGTCGTGGCGGATTGCCGCGCAAGTGCGCGCCGCGCTCTTCTCGCGTCAGGTGAAAGCGGGCGATTTTCTCGGAAGCGAAGCCTCGCTGGCACAGCAGTTCCGCGTCAGCCGCACGGCCGCGCGCGATGCGCTGCGCTCGCTGGAAGCCGTCGGCATCGTCGAGATCCGGATGGGCGCCAAGGGCGGGGCGTGGATCGCCGCCGCCAATCTCGAACGCTTTGCCGATGCGCTGTCGGTGCAGTTGAGCCTGATCGGGGCGAAGGCGCTGGAAGTGTTCGAGGCGCAGATGGCGCTCGAAGTGCTGGCTGCGGAAAAAGCCGCCCAGGGGATGACCACGGCGCAGCGCGAGAACCTGGAAAACGCATTGCATGCCGTGGAGGCAGCGCGCACGCAACTCGATACTTTTACCGAGGCCTCGTTGCGTTTTCATGAGGCGTTGGTCGAAGCCTCCGGCAACCGTGTGCTGCTGGCGCAGTTCAAGGCGCTGCGCTTCATGCTGATGCCGCTGCTGGCGGCGTTCACCGACGCGGATACGGCTGAACGTGTGATCGCTTCGCATCGCCGCCTGTTTGAGGCCGTGTGCGGCGGCGAGGTCGCGCTCGCGCGGCAACTGATGCAGGCGCGCATCGAAACCGTGCGCGCGCGCTTCATGCCCGCCTGGAGCCGTAGCGTGAGTTAAACCCAGGCCCAAGCCCAGCCTGTGCTTCCCCCCAATACATAAACTGATGGAGACATTCATGATTATTGATGCGCACGCGCACGTTACCGCGCCCGATTCGCTTTACGTCTGGAAGTCCGGCCTCGTTTCCCATCGGGGCGCGCATGGCCGTGGCAGCGCGCAAATCAGCGATGACGAGATGCTCGCGGTACTCAATGCGCCGACCTTCGGCAGCAAATCGCACCTTGAGCAGTTGCGCGAGATCGGCACGGACCTGCAACTGATTTCGCCGCGTCCATATCAGATGATGCATAGCGAGAAGCCGGCGAAGATCGTTCACTGGTTCACCGAAGAGACCAACGACATCATCGCGCAGCAAGCGCGTCTCGTGCCGCAAACGTTTCGCGGCATCGGCGGTTTGCCGCAAGCGTATGGCGAACCGGTGAGCCGTTGCCTGCCCGAGCTTGAACGTTGCATCAAGGAGCTGGGTCTGGTCGGCGTGCTGCTCAACACGGATCCGAGCGAAGGTCTCGCTACCCATGACGTTCCCGATCTGGGCAGCGAGTACTGGTATCCGCTGTACGAAAAGCTGGTCGAGCTCGATGTGCCCGCGTATTTGCATTCGGCGGGGTGCCGCTCCGAGCGGCATAACTATTCCTTGCACTTCATCAACGAAGAAACGGTCGCGGTGATGGCGCTGGCGCGCTCGCGTGTGTTCAGGGATTTCCCGCAACTGAAGATCGTCGTGTCGCATGGCGGCGGTGCGGTGCCGTACCAGTTTGGCCGCTTCCAGGCGCCCTCGCTGCGTCCTGGGCGAGCCAGCGAGCCGTTTCTCGACAGCTTGCGCCGGCTCTATTACGACACCGTGCTGTATTCGGCAGAAGCGTTGCGTCTGCTGATTAAAACGGTCGGGGCGGACCGCTGTATTTTCGGTGCCGAGCGCCCGGGCGTGGGCACCGTGCAAGACCCGCAGACAGGCCGCTGGCTCGATGATATCGGGCCGCTGATCGAAAGCTTCGAATGGCTGAGCGCCGCCGAGAAGCAGCAGATTTTTTCGGGCAATGCCCGCAAGGTGTTCCGCCTTGATGACGTTGGTGCTGGTGCTGGTGCTGTTTCCAGCAGCGCGCGTGCCGCCTGACCGCAGGCGTGTAGCGATGACCTTACTAGTCCACAGGAGATGCGCATGGCGACCTTAGTCGGTGCGTTTGCCGCTTCGCATGGCCCCTTGCTGTCGATGCCCCCCGAGTTGTGGCATCTGCGCTCGGGTGCCGACATGAAGAATCCGTCGCACTGGTTTCAGGGGTGCGTGTATGACTATGCGCAACTGCTCGCGGCGCGCGCGCCCGGTTTTGCCGCTGCCGCGAGCGAGGCACAAAAGCAGGCGCGTTTTGCCGCCTGCCAGCGTGCCCTCGACACGCTAGCAGAACGCTTTGCCGCTGCACGGCCGGATCTGGTGCTGGTGCTGGGCAACGATCAGCGCGAAGTGTTCAAGGACGATCTGACACCGGCTATCACGCTGTTCAATGGCGCGCAGATCGACAATATTCCGCTCGCCGAAGCCCAGCGTTTGCGCTTGCCGCCGGGTATCGCCGAAGCGGAAGACGGGCACTGCCCGCCCGAAGGCGCAACGTATCCCGGCGCGCCTGAACAGGCGACGCAACTGGTCGAAGCGTTGTGCGAGGCGGGCTTCGATATCGCGGTATCGAGCCGCCTGCCCGAAGGCCGTGATCGGCAAAACGGCATTCCTCATGCGTTTGGTTTCGTCTATCGCCGCGTGATGCGCGATGCACCGCCGCCTTCGATACCGCTCTTTCTCAACGTCGGCGTGGCGCCGAACCAGCCTCGCGTGGCGCGCTGTCTGGCACTCGGTCATGCGCTGGGCACCGCGTTACGCGGCTTGCCGGAGGGCTTGCGGGTCGCCGTGGTGGCCTCGGGTGGCATGAGCCATTTCGTGGTCGACGAGGCGCTGGACCAGACCGTATTGCAAGCCCTGGCGCTGGGCGACGAAGACACGTTGCGCGGCATTGCCGAGCCGTATTTCAACGGCAACACCTCAGAGATCAAAAGCTGGCTGCCGCTCGTGGGTATTGCACGTAGCGCTGGGCTAACGATGAAGCTGATCGATTACGTGGCGTGCTATCGCTCAGAGGCCGGGACCGGCTCGGGCATGGCGTTCGCCTGCTGGGAATGACCACGGAGAGCCTCACCATGCATCACGAAGACGATTACACCCGGCGCCTGAAGCGGCTTGACTGCTGCGCGGTGTCGGATGCGCTCGACAAGCTCGGGCTGGCCGGAACGGTGACGGGTTTGCCGCAACGCTCGGGTACGCAGCGGATTGCGGGCCGCGCGGTGACGGTCAAGCTGATCGAGGCCAAGGCCCATGCCGCCGCACAGGCCGCACAGGCCGCGAATGTCACAGGCGGCAGCGTCAGTACCGCACCTCGTCATCTGGGCACCACCGCGATCGAATTCGCGGGCCCCGGCGATGTGATCGTGGTCGAGCAGCACACCGGCCTCGACGCGGGTAGTTGGGGCGGGATCTTGTCGCTAGGGGCATCGCTGCGCGGCATCGAAGGCGTGATTGCCGATGGCCCGGTGCGCGATATCGACGAGGCGCGGCAATACGGTTTCCCGGTTTTTGCGCGAGCCCTGACGGCTTTCACGGCACGCAACCGGGTCGCGGAAGCCGGCACCAACGTGCCGGTGAGTGTCGGCACGGTGAGCGTGAGCCCAGGCGATTACGTCATCGCCGATAACAGCGCGGTGATCTTCATTGCCGTGCAACACATCGAGCGCGTGCTGACGGCCGCCGAACACATCGCAGGCAAGGAAGCCGCCATGGCCAAGAAGCTCCTGAATGGCGTGCCGATTGCCCAGGTGATGGGCGCCGATTACGAATACATGCTGGCCAACCACGGATAAATCATGAGCGATACGAATGCAGCACGCGCGCAGGGCCTGGATACCGCGACCCTGAGCGATGCCCTGGACCGGCTCGGCATCATTGGCCAGTGCACCGGGATCAAGCCCCGCGACGCCAGCTTCCGCCTGTGCGGACGCGCTTTCACGATCCTCTACGGCCCGCCTTCGAGCCCGCCAGGAACGGTGGGCGATTACATCGACGATGTGCCGGAAGGGGGCGTCGTGGTGCTTGATAACGCAGGGCGCGAAGATTGCACCGTGTGGGGCGACATCCTGACGGAGATCGCCCATCGCCGGAAGATCGCCGGCACCGTGATCGACGGCATTTGCCGCGACGTGAGCCTGTGCCTCGCGCTGGGCTATCCCGTGTTCAGCAAGGGGCACTGGATGCGTACCGGCAAGGACCGCGTTCAGGTGGAAAGTACCCAGGTGCCCGTGAATATTGGCCATGTCAGGGTGGCGCCTGGCGATTTGCTGGTGGGCGATGCCGATGGCGTGATCGTGATTCCACAGGCGCATGAGGCGCGGGTGCTGGCTGCGGCCGAAGAAATTCACGCCGCGGAAAACGCGATCCGCGAGGCGGCGCGCCAGGGCATGCGGCTCGATGAGGCGCGCGCCCAGCATCGCTATCACGCGCTGCAAACGAAAACCTGAGCCTTGGCGTGCGCCCCGCAGTCAGAACGTTAATCAAGGAGACATCATGCCGTACCCCTTTATCGAGTCGCCGCTCGTGACCGCCACGATTGAGCGGCCCGCTGCGGCAGTGATCGACGCCGCCCGTGCTTTTCCCTCCGCCACGTTGCTCGAAGCGGCCAACAAGACGGGCGCGCTGCCCTCGGCGATCAAGCCGGTGAGTCCGGCGTTCCGCGTCTGCGGTCCGGCGCTCACGGTGCATTCGCCGCCAGGCGACAACCTGTGGCTGCATCGCGCGCTAGTGGTGGCGCAGCCCGGTGATGTGCTGGTGGTGTACACCAGCGATTTTCACGAAGCGGGTTATTGGGGCGAAGTCATGTCCACGGCCGCCAAGGCGCGCGGCATTGCGGGCCTGGTCATCGACGGTTGCGTACGCGATGCCGAACTGCTGGCGCAAATCGGCTTTCCGGTGTTTTCGCGTGGCCTGTGCATTCGCGGCACGACGAAGGATTTTGCCGCGCGTGGCTGGATCAATCATCCCGTGCGTATCGGCGAGGTGCCGGTGCGCGCGGGCGATCTGGTGGTGGGCGATGCCGATGGCGTAGTGGTGCTGGCGCAAGAATCACTGGGCGCGACGTTACGTGCTGCCCGCGAGCGCGAAGACCTCGAAGCGCAGATTTTGCAGCGGATCACCGCAGGCGAACTCACGCTCGATATCTACGGCTGGAATCGCTAGACGCAGCCCGCATTATTCAGGCCGCCGCCCGCCATTCGCCACTTGCCACGCGCCACTATCAAGCCATTCACGCGTCATACATGGAGCTATTCTGATGAGCCACCCCACCCCAGCGGAGCCGTCGCTGACCCTCTCCGAGCGGGCCGACGCACTCGAACACAAGATGATCGCGGAGCTGGACCAGCGTGTCGTGAAATCGGTGATCTACACCTCGGGCGAGCGCGATCCCACCCAGGCGGTACCGCCCCCGCCGGGCACCGGCCACTTCATGATGGGCCACGATCCCCGGTTGCAGGTCATGCCTGCGGCCCCAACGCTCGCGGATTTTTTCAAATACCGCTTCGGCCCCGCCAATCACGTGCTGCAAAGCGCAACCCATGCGCTGAAGGCCGGGCAAAGCGAGAAGGTCGTACTGGCTTGCCTCTTGCACGACATCAGCGTGGCCGGTTTTATTCGCGGCGATCACGGTTACTGGGGCGCGCAGATGATTGCACCGTATGTCGACGAAGAAGTGAGCTGGGCCATCCAGTATCACCAGGCGCTGCGCTTTTTCGCCGATGAAACCGTGGGCTATGGCTACCCGGAAGCGTACTTGCGCTACTTCGGCAAGGAGTACGAGCCCGAGGACTACATCCGGCGCGATTACGAATACGCACGCAATCACAAGTGGTACATGTCGAGCCGCTCGATCACGCTGCACGATATCTATTCATTCGATCCCAACGCGGTGGTGAACCTCGATGATTTCACCGACATCATCGGCCGCAACTTTCGTCAGCCGAAGGAAGGGCTGGGTTTTGATGGCAGCCCCTCGGCGCATATCTGGCGCACGATCATCTGGCCGACGAAGTTTCTGTAACGCTGGGTCCTCGTGTTTTGCTGTTTTTGCCGCGTGATTCCCTCTTCTTTAGCTGCGAAAAAGGTCTTCCCCATGACAACCGAAACAACCGAACTGCGTCCCGTTGCTCCCGCCTATATTGGCTCGCTCAAACCTTATCAGGCGGGCAAGCCGATTGAAGAAACCGCTCGTGAGTACGGCCTGCCCGAAGCCAGCATCATCAAGCTGGCTTCAAACGAAAACCCGCTAGGCATGCCGCCTGCTGCACGCGCCGCGATTGACGCGATTCTCCATGGCGGTGCGCGTTACCCAGACCCAAACGGCCACGCGCTGAAAACCGCGCTCAGCCAACGCTACGCGGTCGAGAAGAACTGGATCACGCTCGGCAATGGTTCGAGCGACATCCTTGAACTGGTGGCGCGCGCGTTTCTTCAGGCCGCAACGCCGGAGGCGGACTGCAATGCGGTGTCGTCGCAGTACGCGTTCATGGCCTGGCAAAACGCGGTGAAGGCGACCGGTGCGCGTCTGATCCAGGTGCCGGCCAAAGATTACGGCCACGATCTGGACGCCATGGCGCAGGCCATCACGCCGGGCACGCGGGTGGTGTATCTCGCCAACCCGAACAATCCCACGGGAACGTTCTTCACGCTCGATGCGTTGCGCGCTTTCATGGAGCGTGTGCCGGGCAACGTGGTGGTGTTGCTGGACGAGGCCTACAACGAGTATCTCGAACCTGCCTTGCGCTATGACAGCACGGAACTGGTGCGCCGCTATCCGAATCTGGTGGTGTCGCGCACGTTCTCGAAAGCCTTTGGCCTCGCCGGTTTGCGCGTCGGCTTTGCGATCGCTACGCCTTACGTGACGGATCTGCTCAACCGTGTGCGCCAGACCTTCAACGTCAACTCGCTGGCACAAGCTGCTGCGATCGCAGCCTTGGGTGACGAGGCCTATCTCAACGCGTCATACCGGCTGAACCGTGAAGGCATCGTCCAGTTCTACGCGTTGTGCACCGAACTCGGGCTGGAGTATGTCGCAAGCCAGGGCAACTTTGTTGTCATCAAGGTGGGCCATGCGGGCGAGTTGTTCGATGCGCTCTTGCGACGCGGCATCATCGTGCGCAAGGTGACCGATTACGGTCTTGGCGAATGGCTACGCGTCACGGTGGGCCTGCCCGAAGAAAACGCCCGCTTTTTCTCGGCGTTGCGCGAACTGGTGGCGCTCAGCGTTTAAAGAGGCGGACGCGATACAGGATGTGCGCTATCGCCCAGTTTATTTTTGACTCTTTGAAATAGCATAAATTTAACTATATTATCGTTTGCATCAAAGCCCCCGCATGCGGTGTGTCCGTACTACACCGCATGTGACAAACAGGCGCACAAAAGACCCTGTCGCTTGATGCGATTCCCCCGATGGAGCGAGACATTCCATGTTCGAGTTTATTTTGCGCAGACTCTCCCAGAGCGTGCTGGCGCTGTGGGTGATGTCACTGCTGGTGTTCGCTGGCGTGTATGTGGTGGGGGATCCGATTGCGCTGATGGTGCCCGACAGCGCCACCCCCGAGATGCGTACCCGCATCATCGCGGCACTCGGGCTCGATCAGCCCGCATGGCTCCAGTACTGGAATTTCTTGAGCCATTCAGTGCGAGGGGATTTTGGCACTTCGTTCCTGACCGGCGCACCCGTCGCGCAGATGATCCTCACGCGCATGCCCGCCACGCTCGAGCTGGCGCTCATCGCCATGCTGATGGCGATGCTGCTGGGCATTCCGCTGGGGATGTACGCCGGGTTGCGTCCTGAGAAATTCACCTCGCGCCTGATCACCGCTTCATCGACGATAGGGTTTAGTCTGCCGACTTTCTGGGTCGGCCTGATCCTGATTCTCGTGTGTTCGGTGCTGTTTGGCTGGCTGCCTTCGGGCGGTCGCGGCGCGACGACATCGTGGCTGGGCATGCAGGTGAGCTTTCTCACGCTCGATGGCTGGCGTCATCTGCTCTTGCCAGCCTTCAACCTGGCGCTCTTCAATATCGCGCTGATCATCCGCCTCGCGTATTCGTCCACGCGCGAAACCGCGCTCACCGATTACGTCAAGTTCGCTCGCGCCAAAGGACTGCGCGCTTCGCGCATCGTGGGGGTGCACATTCTGAAGAACATCATGATTCCGCTGATTACCGTGATTGGTATCAATCTCGGCGGCTTGATCGCTTTTTCGATTGTGACGGAAACCGTGTTTGCATGGCCCGGCATGGGCAAGCTACTGATCGATTCGATCAATGCGCTCGACCGGCCTGTGGTGATCGCGTATCTGCTCACCGTCGCCGTGATTTACATGCTGATCAATCTCGTGGTGGACATTCTGTATTCGTTGCTGGATCCGCGGATCTCGGTGGCGGCGCAAGAGGGCTGAGATGGGACATACAACAGGAACCGCCATGGCTGAAACCGGTATCAAGTCAAACCCGGCTGTGGCCACAGGCCCGGTGCCAGGACCGCTCGCGGGACAGGTTGCCGCGCCGCCGCTCAACCGGCCCCATCGTCTGGCCCGCATCGGCGGACAACTGAGCGCGCTATGGCGCGAGTTTTATCAAAGCAGGCTGGCGCTTACGGGCCTTGTGCTGTTCGCGCTGATTGCCGCGCTCGCGGTGTTTGCGCCCTGGATCGCCCCGCAAAATCCTTACGACCTGGCGCAGATCGATATCAGCGATTCGCAACTCGCGCCGCTCGCGCATGCCGCGTCAGGCGCACACCGTTACTGGCTCGGCACTGACGATCAAGGCCGCGACATGCTCTCGGCGATCCTGTATGGCATGCGCACCAGCCTCTATGTGAGCGTGATTTGCACCGTGCTGGCGCTCGCCATTGGCGTGGCGCTCGGGCTGACGGGCGCGTTCTATGGCCGCCGGGTCGATGCTTTCATCATGCGGCTGGCCGATATCCAGTTGTCGTTTCCGTCGATCCTGATTGCGCTTGTGTTCATCGCCGCGTTTGGCAAAGGCGTCGACAAGATTATCTACGCGCTCGTGCTGGTGCAATGGGCGGTGTATGCGCGTACCGCGCGCGGCTCGGCGCTGGTCGAGCTGCGCAAGGAATACGTCGAAGCCGCGCGCTGCCTGAAACTCAGCGACATGCGCATCATTTTTCGTCACGTATTGCCGAACTGCATTCCGCCTTTGCTGGTGGTGGCGACGGTGCAGATGGCCACCACGATCTCGCTCGAAGCCACGCTGTCGTTTCTCGGGCTAGGGCTGCCGATCACCGAGCCTTCGCTGGGCCTGCTGATCTCGAATGGCTACAACTATCTGTTATCCGGCTCGTACTGGATCAGTGTGTTCCCGGGCGTCGCGTTGCTGCTCCTGATGCTATGCCTGAACCTGATGGCCGATCGCCTGCGCGACGTGCTTAACCCGAGGTTGAAAAAATGACTCAGCCAGTCCTGCAAGTGACCGATCTCTCGACACATTTCACGACGCCGCGCGGCATCGTCAAAGCGGTCAACGGAGTGAGCTTTAGCGTGGCCCGCGGCGAGATTCTCGGCGTGGTGGGGGAATCCGGTTCGGGCAAATCGCAGACGGGTTATTCGGTGATGGGCCTGATCGATCCACCAGGCAAGGTGGTGGGAGGCAGCATCCGGCTCGCGGGCGAGGAACTGGCGGGTTTGCGCGAAGCGCAATGGCGCAAGATTCGCGGTAACCGGATTGCGATGATCTTCCAGGACCCGATGATGACGCTCAACCCGGTGCTGCGGATCGACACGCAGATGATCGAAGCGGTTCTGGCGCATCGCCCGGTGAGCCGCCATGTGGCGCTCGATGAGGCGCGCAGGGCGCTGGCCCAGGTGGGAATTCCGGCGCCAGACGAGCGGCTCAAGTGTTACCCGCACCAGCTTTCCGGCGGCATGCGTCAGCGCGTGGCGATTGCGATTGCGCTGATCAACCGGCCTGAAGTGGTGATTGCCGACGAGCCCACCACCGCGCTGGATGTGACGATTCAAGCGCAGATCCTGGGCGAGATTCAGCAATTGTGCCGCGACTCAGGCACGGCATTGATCTGGATTACGCATGATTTATCGGTCGTAGCCGGGCTCGCGGATCGCGTGTGCGTGATGTATGGCGGACGTATCGCCGAATACGGCAATGTCGCGCAGGTACTCGACGCGCCGCTCCATCCCTATACCCGCGGCCTGATGAATTCGATTCCGAGCCGCAATCCCAAAGGCCAGATGCTGCGCCAGATTCCCGGCGCACCGCCCTCGTTGCTGGCGCTGGGTGAGGGGTGTGCGTTTCGCACGCGTTGTGAATTTGCTGTGGCGGAATGCGCGCAGCCCATTGCTGAAGTGCAAGCCGAGGCGGGCCATATGGTTCGCTGTATTCGTCCCGCGCGTGACATTCATGCCGTAGAGGCCCATCAGGAGATCGCATGACCCCGTTGCTTGAACTACGCCAGGTCACGAAGACTTTTGCTCCCCGCCAGGATGTGACTGGCCGGATTGTCAGTGCGCTGACCGGCCGGGCCAGGCCTCGCGGCGTGCAAGCGGTGAGTAATCTGAGCCTGAGTGTGCATGCGGGCGAAGTGGTGGGGCTGGTCGGCGAATCCGGCTGTGGCAAGTCGACCGTAGGGCGTCTGGCAGCCGGCGTGTACTGGCCGACGAGTGGCCAGCGCTACTGGCAGGACACGGACCTGGCTCAGCTTGCGCGCCGGGAGCGGGATCAGGCCGAGCTGGAAATCCAGATGATCTTTCAAGACCCGTATGCCTCGCTGAATCCGCGCATGCGCGCGGCCGATATCGTTGCCGAAGGGGCGTATGTGCACGGTTTGATTCGCCGCGATGAGGTCCGGGATTTCGTGGCCGGATTGTTTGAACGGGTTGGCCTGGATCCGGATTCGATGGACCGGTTTGCGCATCAGTTCTCGGGTGGACAGCGCGCACGGATTGGCATTGCGCGTGCGTTGTCGGTCAAGCCGAAATTTCTGGTCTGTGACGAATCGGTCGCGGCGCTCGATGTGTCGATTCAGGCCCAGGTGTTGAATCTGTTTATCAGGCTGCGGGAAGAACTGGGTCTGACGTACCTGTTTATCAGCCACGATCTTGGTGTGGTGCGGCATATCGCAGATCGAATTGTCGTGATGTACCTGGGGCGGATTGTCGAATCCGGGCCTACTGAAACGGTTTATGAAAATCCGCGCCATCCCTATACCCAGGCGTTATTGGCGGAAGTGCCCTCGCTCGACAAGCGCAAGAAAACGTTTATTGGCATCAAGGGCGAAATTCCTTCGCCGCTCAATCCGCCTGAGGGTTGTCACTTTCATACCCGTTGTCCGCATGCGCTACCGCTATGCAAAGCGCTGGCCCCTGAACTGCGCGATGTCGGCGGTGGACAGCTTGCAGCATGTCATTTGATGGAATGAAATAATGTCATGCCTGATATTGGCAGGGATTTTTTCTGCGACATGTTTAAAACAGACTGGTTAATTCCGCTTAATGCCTTATGTCTCATGCGTGAAGCGGAGTTTGTTGATTATGGCAGCGATATGAAATAGAAAAAATTAACGAATTAAACTTGACATCTATATTCGACGCGCATCAGAATCCGGGGGATTTGAGGAGTGTGAAACATGACACGTATACCAGAAGCGCTCGTATCCAGATTTCAGCATGCTTCAAGAGCTGCATATAACAACGCGCCTGAGGGTGTAAAAAAAACAGAAAAAACGCAGGCGCCTTCAGGTAAAAATCGGGGGTGCGGGATTTTTCAATGCATCTGGCCGAAAACATTTTCCCCATCTGGTTCTGATGAAAATAATGTTTTGGGGATGCAGTTAAGTTCGTTGAATTATTATAATTCAGAAAAAAACAATCAGTCTTCTGAAAAAATAAATCCTGACCGGGCTGGAAATTCGCAATTATCTTCGGTGCCTGATTGGTTGAATAATGACTATTCATCTCAGGTGGCAGGACAGAATAAATCTGAGGTGAGTTTCCCTTATAGTCCTGTTGTGCCTGTGGTTTTTTTACCCGATCATGAGCCGGCGCTGTTATATGACGCTTCAATCTTCAGGAATCTGCCCTATGTCAAGGGAAATAGTGGGGATATTTTTGAATATGCGTTCCGTAACTCGCCTTCGATTAATTCTGATTCTTTATCTCCGCAGTTTTTCGTGGGTCAGCTGGCTGGGATAAGGTTTAATCTTGTTTTAAATTATACTCTGAGGGGTGGCAAGCAGGCAGGGCCGCAAGAGCAGAATAATGATTTTCTTTTAACGGAAGAAGATTTTATCTTGACGCCAACCCTTGTTCCAAACAAGGGTGTTATGTCTCCAGTTGTTTCATCTGGTTTTTTAAAAGGGCAGCAGCCAGATTTTAGTCCGAAAACGATAAATAATAAAATATATCTTTCTCCTGTTCCAACAAGTTCGAAAAAACTTTCTGAAGTGTTTACGCGGCTGGTGACACTCAATAATCATTCAACTCCTCCTGATTTTAATAATTCTCCCGCGTGGATTGTTAACTCTCCCGCGTTGCTCGCTAGCTCGGAGCCGAGGACGCCTGCTGTTAAAAAAGAAGACGTTAAATTCTCTCTTGGTTAAAAACCATAAAAATATGATGCCGGCCGTTTTGCTTCATGACGGCTATTTCTGTATGCCTAACACTTTGTAAATGTGAAATGAGTCCTTCAAAAATTTTCTTGACAGTTTCACCATTAAGATTAAGTTCATCGATGGACGCCTCGTCTTCAGGAACCTCTTCCTCGTTTTCGGGAACGCCTTCCTCATTCTCGGGAACCTCAGGCACGCCTTATTCGCCTTCGGGAACGCCTTATTCACCGTTATCGTTGTCAAACTCCTGCGAATATGATTCAAAAGCGGTGGTGGAGCCAAGAACGTGGCATAGCGCAGTGAACCATGATTTATTCCAGCAACAAGCGAGTTTTATTACCCTGAATCGAGTCGTGAACCAGGCGCCTTCATCTGGATCTCCGCCTCTCATAGCAAGACATCGGCAACTTGTTGCTAATGAATTAAGCGGGGAACAAAACAATACGAAATTCAATGACGCGTTCGTCTCTGAAGAATCTCTGGCTTCAGAAATCATGGACTTGATCGATATACTCGATGGAAAAAATGACTTGCAGACCTCCGCCAGCATGAATGAAGCAACGTAAAAAATGGGCGCTACTTCAAGCGCTATGACGTCTGCCGTGCTTCATCTGAATGAAAGCTCCGCAGACTTTGTCATTCGCTTTTTGCAACCCGGCAGTCATCCGCATCGGACACAACCCTGGCATGCGTTGGAACCGCCTTGCATGCCAGGGTGAATGCCTTCACTCAAAGACGCATCTAGAAACGATGGCGCATGCCGATACGCATCGCCAACTGTTTGTTCGTACTCGATGTAGGCAAGGTCAACACCACCGCCTGGGTGCCATCGCCGCTCGCTTGCTGATAGTTCGCCTCGGCGTAAACGTCGGTGCGTTTGGAGAGCGAGTAATCCAGACCGATGGCGGTTTGGCCCCAGTGCGAGTTTTCCAGCTTCGACCAGGTATAGCCTGCCCCACCCACTAACGCCGGAGTGAAGTGATACAGCAAGCTGCCTTCCACGGAGGTCAGCGTGGCGGCGTTACCCTGGTACGCAATGCGCGTGCCGGTGTAGTTGGCCATTACGCCGAACTTGCCAAACGAATAGCTGCCGCCCAACCCCCAGGTCTTCATGCTGTCCGCAACAAAAGCCGTGCCCGAGAGCGGCTGGCCAAACAGGGTGCTCACGCCTAGATCGCCGGTCGGATTGATACGGAAATTGTTGATCCCGGTGTATGCGGCGCCCAGGCTCAGCGAGCCCTGATCGTAGGTCAGGCCGAAACTCATCGCACTGTTTTTGCGGAAATCGCCCGCGACATTGCCAAAGCTGTACATCCCTCCCGCTGTCAGACCACCAAAGCTTTTGCTGACGAACTTGATGGTGTTGTCCAGGCGGTCGCCGGAGATACGGTCATAGTCGCCCTGGTGAAACGCGTAGACCCCGGCAACGTAGGCGATCGAATAGTTGCCGATCACGTCCCCCATGAAGTCATATTGATGGCCCATGGTCAGCGTGCCGTATGAATTGGACAAACCCACATACGCCTGGCGGCCAAAGATGCCGCCGTTGTTCATCGCGCCCGTGCTCAGGTTGAAACCACTTTCAAGGACGAACAGCGCCTTGAGCCCGCCACCCAGATCTTCGGTACCTTTGAAACCCAGACGGTTACCTTGCTGCACACCCGTGTCGGTGAGCCACGCGGCATGCCCGTTGCTGTTGTTGACGTAAGTCAGGCCCGCATCGACGATGCCGTACATCGTCACGCTGCTTTGGGCCTGCGCTGTCATGGCAAAGCTGCACAGCGATGCCGCGGCGAGGGGTGCCGCAAGGGACTTTCTCATTGCTTGTCTCCATTCGTGGATGGTCTGCGCCAGGTTTTTAAAAGTGCTGCCTGTGTGCGGCGCGTCGTGCGCAGTTTTCGCGCGCCACATGTTTCTCCTACGACAAGCCCCTCCATCAACCGGCTTATCGTAGGTAGGTTTCGCGCTCCTCTGTTTCTTGCTTGAGCAACGCTTGACTTCGTTTTAAGTGTATAACGATAATATAGTTATACAGAAATAAATTTATGCCTATTGGATAATGGTAAACACGTGTTCCTGTGGCAACAGGATGAGCCGGGTGAGCCAGCGTTGTTGAACGTTGTTGAAGTGAGGTGAGACATTTCAGGCGGGGGTTGCAAACGGCCCCCTTAAAAATGCGGGAGCGCTACGGGGCTCTCGCGCATAGAGGAAGAGGAGACGGAGATGAGAACAACTTTGCGCAACTGGAGCCGGCTAGCAGTGATAGCCGGGGCATTGGCAGCGGGGTTCGCGCAGCAGGCGGGCGCAGCGGAGTTCAGGTATGGGGTGAGCGCCGATGTGACTTCGCTCGATCCACAGTTCGCCAACTTGCCGGGCAACCGCAATGTCGCGCGCAATGTCTTCGAGCCGCTGATCGATATGTCGCCCGACGGCAGGTTGCAGCCGGGTCTGGCCGAATCATGGAAGCCGCTCGACGACAAGACATGGGAGCTGAAGCTGCGGCACAACGTCAAATTCCAGAGCGGCCAGGCGTTCACCGCCGAGGACGTCGTGTATTCGCTCGCGCGTCCGGATACGCTGACCAGTTCACCGGCCACCTTCGGCGTGTTCACCAAAGACATCGTCAAGGTGCAGGCCGTCGATCCGTATACGGTGCGCCTGACTACGGCGCGGCCGCTGGCGGTGCTGCCGAATTATCTGTCGATGATTTTCATGCTGTCGAAGAAAGACACTCAAGGCCTGAAAGGGGACGACTTTGAAACAGGCAAGGGCCTGGTCGGCACCGGCCCCTACAAGTTCTCGCGGTTCCAGCGCGGTGACCGGGTGGAACTGGTGCGTAACGACGCTTACTGGGGCAAAAAACCCGCCTACGAAAAAGTAACGGTGCGCATCTTGCCGAACTCGGCAGCACGCGTCGCGGCGATGCTCTCAGGGGACGTCGATGCAGTCATTGACGTGCCAAGCGCCGATGTCGAGCGGATCAAGGCCGACAAGAAACTGACGGTGTACACGAGGCCTAGTACGTTGATGGTGTTCTGGGTGATGAACCAGTTGAATGACAACGCCCCCTACGTGACCGACAACAACGGCAAGCCGCTTGGCAAGAATCCGTTCAAGGATGTGCGGGTACGAGAGGCGTTTTCGCTGGCGATCAATCGTCAGGTGCTGGTGGAGCGAGTGCTAAAAGGGCTCGGCGTTGCCACGCAAAACAGCGTGCCGAGCACGGTGTTCGGCTACAACCCGGCGTTGCCGCCCGAGCCGTACAAACCTGAAGAAGCGAAGAAGCTGCTGGCCGCCGCCGGTTATCCGGAGTGCTTCTCGCTGACGCTCTTTGCGCCGAACGACCGCTATGTGAATGATTCGCAATTGGCGCAGGCCGTGGCGCAAATGTTGACGCGAGTCGGTTGCCGCACGAAGGTCGAAACGCAGCCGATGGGCACGTTTATTTCACGTGTGAACCAGTTGCAGATGGGCTTTTTCATGATCGGCTGGGGTGCGGATGCGGGCGATATGGGGGTGCAGCTTGAATCGCTATTTTCTAATCCGACCAACAACCCGTTCCGCAAGATCAACATCCAGACCTACGATTCACCGAACTTCTGGAAGCCGTTGAATGCGGGTCTGGCCACTGTCGATAACGTCAAACGCGAAGCGCTGTATCGTGAGACCTCGAAGGTCTTGCATGATGAAGTCGGAATCATCCCGACTCATCTGCAGGTTTCGACATTTGCCGCGCGTGCGGGAATTCATGTTGTGCCGCGCATTGATTCTCAGATGTACGGGTTTGATGCCGCGCCAGCGAAGTAAGCCAGGCCGGATCTGAGCCAGGCAAAATAGCAGCGGGTACATGCAGCATGTGCCCGCTGTTTTGCTTTTTGAATTTACCCTAGCGTCACGCGTGTGTGCTCATTGAAGTGGGCGACGAACTTGCTGAGCAGCGCGAGAAACTGCTGGCGCTCAGCCGTATCGAATGGCGCAAGCAGCGCTTCCATGGAAGTTTGCGCGCAGCGTTCGCAGCGCCGTAGACACTGTTTTCCCGCCTCGGTCAGCGAGATATCCACCTTGCGCTGATCGGTTTCGCTGCGTGTTTTTTCCAGCAGGCCCCGCTCCGCGAGAATCTTCACGACCAGCGCGGTTGTCGAGCGGTCGAGGCCAATGAGCCGGGCAATGCCTATCTGTTCAAGTGGCCCGTCATGAAACAGGATGTATAGCACCCCATACTGGCTTGGCGTGATATCGAACGCTGCACAGGCCTCAATGAAAAGATCGGTTGAGATCTGGTGCGCACGCCGGATCATGAAACCAGGCCGCGTGTATAACTGGTCCAGCGGGCTCAGACGCGGCTCGCGTGTTGTTTTCTTTGTCATATGAACATCAGAAGGTGGGTACGGCGCGTTACTGTGCATTACCGTGCGTTGTCCCGTCCGGCCTGGTGCAGGTTTGCTGCATGGCACGAGGGTTGTTGCTGGCCGCCATTATCGCCTGGCGCGGGATGCGCCAGAAGAGGGCCGGGAGGCTTGGGGACGATGATCGCCGCCGCGCGATAGCGCAAGGCGCAAGGCAAAAAAAACGGGACGCCGGTTACCCGAACGTCCCGCCTGGCTGGCA
Source organism: Paraburkholderia hayleyella (assembly GCF_009455685.1). Lineage (NCBI taxonomy): Bacteria > Pseudomonadati > Pseudomonadota > Betaproteobacteria > Burkholderiales > Burkholderiaceae > Paraburkholderia > Paraburkholderia hayleyella. Next base: position 163,768 of record NZ_QPES01000002.1, read on the forward strand.
CCACCTGCTTGCCCAGCAATCAGGTAGTGCTTTCTAAAGGCACGCGGCCCGTGTTGAAAACGGATTGCTGCGCACGCTGCATGATCCAGGTCTAGGCCTGGGCTGTTACCACTTCCATCCAGCACCCGCATTGAAGCCCACGTCGTGACCACTGCTCGCTACCCCAGCGCCCCAACTGAGACGGCCATTGCTGGCAAGCGCCTTGAAGTTCACGGCCAGGGCACCATAGCCTTTGAAGCCGCCTACCCCCACGCCCAGCGTTTTCTCACCGGGCCCGAGTTGCGGCAGGTAAGTGCCGGACATCGCCATGGCCATTGCGACACCCGAATAAGCCCGCCGGGCGACATCGTTGACTTGGCCCTGAACACCTTGCAACTGCTGGATATTCGCCGCATCGGTTGGGGCCGAGCCAGCCGCCACATTCGTGATCTGCCGCTCATTGCCCTTTGAGCCCACCGAGATCGTATTGTCCCGGTCCGCCACTGAACCTTGGCCCATTGCCATCGAGCGGCTGGCCGGGGCAGACGCATCGGCGCCCAGCGCCAGACTTTGATCACCCGCTGCCGAGGCGTTCGCGCCCATCGCTATTCCTTTATTGCCGCTTGCATTGGCTGTCGGATCAACGATCAGGCTGCCCGCGCCTTTACCGACCTGGACCAGGCCATTGTCGCTAGTATCGTTGCCGTCTTGCCCGGGCTTGCCGCCATTGCCGCCTCCATTGACCTGGTTGCTCTCAACCCGGGTATTCAGATCGTCGACCCGGCCGTTCAGCTTGTTGTACTGTTGCTGGAAATCCTGCTGCATCGTATGCAACTGGCCGCCGTTCACGGCCTCCCGGCTACCTGTGGCAATCAGCCCGTTGGCGACATTGCCCAGCACCGTGCCGTTCGTGCCGCCCAGCGTGGCGCGTCCCAAACTCAGATCGTCGTAGACCACCGCGCCCAGCGTCTTGCCGGACGGATCGACCAGCCCTACCGCCTTGAGCTGGGCAATCGTGACCGCATCGCGGTCATTCGTGCCATTGGCCACGCCCGTCAGCACCCGTGCGCCGCCGCTGCCGCTCACGTTTACCAGGCTGCCGCCCAGGTTGCTGGCCACCATGATGTTGCCCGTCTGCTTGTCCTGGGTCACCAGGCCCAACCCGCCGTTTTTGATGTCGTTCGACATCTGCGTCACCGTCGTGTTTAACGTCGTGATGTCGCCGCTGTTCTTCGTCACGTTCGTGTTCGTCTCGTACAGTTGCGCGCCATTCACCGCGTCGTGGCTGGCCGCCGACAGCTCGCCGGCTTTCACCCCGGTGAGCACCCGCACGCCCGCAGTGCCCGCGATGTCCACCTTGTTGCCGCCGCTCGCCTTGGCTACCGTCACGTCGAGGCTCTTCGCATCCTGCTGCACCAGGCCCGTCGTGCCTGCGTTGATGTTGTTGACCGTCGTCGCCAGGTTCGTGATGTCGCCGGTGTTTTTGGTGATGTCACCGGTGTTTTTCGTCGTCGCTGTGTCCAGCTTGCCGAGTGCGCTGCCCACCGTGGTGAAGGTGCCGCCCTGGATGGCGTACGACGGGCCGCTCACGGCACCTGTCTTCGCATCCATCGTCGCGCCGCCGCCGAGAGCGTCAACCATGGGCTTGAGCTGCGATACGTTCACCGCGTCGTTGCTGGCGATGCCTGCTTTCACGTTGCCTAACGCTACCGTGCCGGTCGTGCCCGCACCGCCCAGTGTCACCTTGTCTTTCGAGGTGCTGTCGTAGGCCACGAAGGCGTTCGTGACATTGCCCGCTGTGTCGGTGGTCAAGCCCATGCCCTTGAGCTGCTTCAGGTTCACGCCATCGGTGTCGGCGGTGCCTGCGGCCATGCCCTTCAACTGGCGCTCGCCTGCCGTGCCCGCGATATTCACCGTCGTGCCTGCCGTGCCGCTGGCCACCGTGATCGCCTTGGTCGTCGCGTCCTGCTGCACCAGGCCTGCTGTGCCGCTGGTAATGTTGCTCAGCGTGCTGTTGAGCGTGGTGATGTCGCCGGTGTTTTTCGTCGTGATGGTGTCCAGCTTGCCGAGTGCGCTGCCCACCGTGGTGAAGGTGCTGCCCTGGATTGCGTATGACGGGCCGCTCACCGCGCCGGTCTTGGCATCCATCGTCGCACCGCCGCCGAGGGCATCGACCATCGGCTTGAGTTGCGATACGTTCACCGCGTCATTGCTGGCGATGCCTGCCTTGACGTTGCCCAGTGTCACCGTGCCGCTCGTACCGGCGCCACCCAGCGTCACCCGGTCTTTCGACGTGCTGTCGTATTTCACGGCCAGGCCATCGAGCGTGTCGAGCCCTGACTTTGCCGCGTCCGCGGCCGTTTGTGCTTTCGTTGCCGCTGTGTTTACCGTATCGAGCTGACCCTTGTTCACCGCGTCTTTCGCCTGCGTGCCATCGGCCACATTCGTGATCTGACGTGTGATCTCCGTCTGCGTCACCGTACCGGTGCCGTCCTTGATTTCCGCGCGGCCTACCGAGAGGCTGTTGTCACGCTCCGCCACGGAGTTCGCGCCTATTGCGATGCTGTTCTTGCCGCTTGCCTTCGCCTCATCCGTGTCGTCGTTCTTGCCCGCTGCCTTGAAGTAGCGGCTGCCGCCGTTTTGGAGCGTGTTCACCGTCGTCGACAGGTTCGTGATGTCGCCCGTGTTTTTGGTGATGTCCGTGGTGTTTTTCGTCGTGGCCGTGTCCAGCTTGCCCAGCGCATCGCCTACCGTGGTGTAGGTGCCGCCCTGGATGCCATAAGAGGGGCCGCTCACCGCGCCCGTCTTGGCGTCTATTGCCGCGCCGCCGCCGAGAGCATCGACCATGGGCTTCAGTTGCGATACGTTCACTGCATCGTTGCTGGTGAGGCCTGCCTTGACGTTGCCCAGTGCTACCGTGCCGGTCGTGCCTGTACCGCCCAGCGTCACCTTGTCTTTCGACGTGCTGTCGTAGGCTACGAAGGCGTTCGTGACATTGCCTGCCGTGTCCGTGGTCAAACCCATGCCCTTGAGCTGTTTCAGGTTCACGCCATCGGTGTCGGCGGTGCCTGCGGCCATGCCCTTCAACTGGCGGTCTCCCGCCGTGCCCGCGATATTCACCGTCGTGCCTGCCGTACCACTGGCTACCGTGATCGCCTTGGTCGTCGCGTCCTGCTGCACCAGGCCTGCTGTGCCGCCAGTGAGATTGTTCAGCGTGCCGTTGATCGTGGTGATGTCGCCGGTGTTTTTGGTTGTGATGGTGTCCAGCTTGCCCAGCGCATCGCCTACCGTGGTGTAGGTGCTGCCCTGGATGCCATAAGAGGGGCCGCTCACCGCACCGGTCTTGGTGTCCATCGTCGCGCCGCCGCCCAGGGCATCGACCATCGGCTTCAGTTGCGATACGTTCACTGCGTCATTGCTGGTGAGGCCTGCTTTGACGTTGCCCAGTGCTACCGTGCCGGTCGTGCCTGCGCCGCCCAGTGTCACCTTGTCTTTCGAGGTGCTGTCGTATTTCACGGCGAGGCCATCGAGCGTGTCGAGCCCTGTCTGGGCTTTCGTCGCCGCCGTTTGTACCGTATCGAGCTGGCCCTTGTTTACTGCGTCGGTATCAGCCGTGCCCGCCTTGACGTTGCTGAGTGTCACCGTGCCGGTCGTGCCTGCACCGCCCAGTGCCACCTTGTCTTTCAAGGTACTGTCGTATTTCACGGCCAGGCCGTCGAGCGTGTTCAGACCTGTCTGGGCGTTCGTCGCAGCCGTTTGTACCGTATCGAGCTGGCCCTTGTTTACTGCGTCGGTATCAGCCGTGCCCGCCTTGACGTTGCTGAGTGTCACGGTGCCGGTCGTGCCTGCACCGCCCAGCGTCACCTTGTCTTTCAAGGTGCTGTCGTATTTCACGGCCAGGCCATCGAGCGTGTTCATCCCGGCCTGCGCCTTGTCGGCAGCCGTTTGTACCGTATCGAGCTGCCCCTTGTTCACCGCGTCAGTATCAGCCGTGCCCGCCTTGACGTTGCTGAGTGTCACGGTGCCGGTCGTGCCTGCACCGCCCAGCGTCACCTTGTCTTTCAAGGTGCTGTCGTATTTCACGGCCAGGCCATCGAGCGTGTTCATCCCGGCCTGCGCCTTGTCGGCAGCCGTTTGTACCGTATCGAGCTGCCCCTTGTTCACCGCGTCAGTGTCAGCCGTGCCCGCCTTGACGTTGCTGAGTGTCACGGTGCCGGTCGTGCCTGCGCCGCCCAGTGTCACCTTGTCTTTCGAGGTGCTGTCGTATTTCACGGCCAGCCCGTCGAGCGTGGTCATCCCGGCCTGCGCCTTGTCGGCAGTCGTTTGTACCGTATCGAGCTGGCCCTTGTTCACTGCGTCGGTGTCAGCCGTGCCTGCCTTGACGTTGCTGAGTGTCACTGTGCCGGTCGTGCCTGCACCGCCCAGCGTCACCTTGTCTTTTAAGGTGCTGTCGTATTTCACGGCCAGGCCGTCGAGCGTGCTCAATCCGGCCTGCGCCTTGTCGGCAGCCGTTTGTACCGTATCGAGCTGGCCCTTGTTCACCGCGTCGGTGTCAGCCGTGCCCGCCTTGACGTTGCTGAGTGTCACCGTGCCAGTCGTGCCTGCACCGCCCAGTGTCACCTTGTCTTTCAAGGTGCTGTCGTATTTCACGGCCAGGCCGCCGAGCGTGTCGAGCCCTGTCTGGGCTTTGTCCGCTGTCGTTTGAGCTTTTGTCGCCGCCGTATTCAGCGCCGTGTTCACCGCATCGAGCTGGCCCTTGTTCACTGCGTCGGTGTCAGCCGTGCCTGCCTTGACGTTGCTGAGTGTCACGGTGCCGGTCGTGCCTGCGCCGCCCAGTGTCACCTTGTCTTTCGAGGTGCTGTCGTATTTCACGGCCAGGCTGTCGAGCGTGTCGAGCCCTGTCTGGGCTTTGTCCGCTGTCGTTTGGGCTTTCGTCACCGCGGTATTCAGTGCTGTGTTCACCGTATCGAGCTGCCCCTTGTTCACTGCGTCGGTGTCAGCCGTGCCTGCCTTGACGTTGCTGAGTGTCACGGTGCCGGTCGTGCCTGCGCCGCCCAGTGTCACCTTGTCTTTCGAGGTGCTGTCGTATTTCACGGCCAGGCCATCCAGCGTGTTGAGCTGTGTCTGCGCCGTATTGGTCGCGGTGTTCAGGCTGGAGAGGGCCGCGCCGACATTGCCAAAGGTGCCGCCTTGAACAACATAGGACGGCGCCGTGATCGAGCCATCGGCGGCAACGGTGGCACCGCCGCCCAGCGCCGTGGTGATGCCCTTGAGCTGGCCGACGTTGACCGCGTCGTTATCAGCGGTACCTGCGGCCATGTTGACGAGCTGGCGTTTCAGGGTGGACGAGCCAATCGATACCGAATTGTCGCGGTCCGCGGTGGCCGCATTGCCCAGGGCAACGGCACTGGTGGCCGAGGCATTCGCGTTATACCCAATAGCCGTGGAGCTGACTCCCGAAGTCGTGGCACTGCGTCCGAACGCCATTGCATTGTTCGCAGCAGCATTGGCAAATGCCCCAATGGCTGTGCTACCCAAGCTTGATGCTGTGGCGAACTCCCCAAGCGAAATTGCCGAATTTCCGGTTGCCTTCGCACCCAGCCCTACCCCCACAGCAGCAATTCCTGTAACGGTAGCGCCCGTACCAAGCGCAAGCGCTGATGCCGCTGAAGCAGTAGAGCCAGCGCCTACAGCAACCTGATTCCAGTCGCCCGGTCCTGCTCCTCCGACAGACGTACCGGTTCCGCTTCCAGCCGCAACTGCGCACTGAGTTGATGAAGTAGAGCTAATTGCAATTGCAGAGCTGGTTGATGCGGTTGCGCAGGTGCCAAGTTGTGTGCCTGCCGCAGCATGCGCCTCCAACGGGATGCCCAATATACAACTAGCCAAAGCTATAGAAGAAGCAAGATGGACAGCGGCTTTTGTTCTTCCACTGCTAGTTGCAGTTTCAGGCGCAACGATCCACACACCAGTCTTCTTGTTACGAACGACACGATAGACCTTATTCATGCCTTATCCCGGAAAAGAGTGATTATTCAATGCGTTGAATATCGTGTTTTACGGAATAAGAATGAATAGGACCAATCCTAATAAAAGACCCTGTCAATCATTCACTGACATTTCTTCACATAGCAGAAAACCCTTTCAATACAATAACTTCTACTCCGGAAGTAGAAGATTAATATCCTTAACGCCCAATTTCATAGCAATTTATTCTGAAAAATTTGAGATTGCGCAACAAAATAGCCCGTCGCCCTTGCCGTCTGGCAACAGTCCGGGCCAATCAAAGCCACGATATTTTTAAGATTTGTCTTATCCCGATTTCACGGGGTGTATTGCAACGAAGAATCAAACGGGCCGAAAACGAAGGTCGCATTCAAGTCTTTCGATACCTTCAGATCATTCCTGGCCGATCAAGATCTGTGCATCTGGACAGCAACTCACGCACACCCGGCGCTGCCCGGTTTGAGTCATACCGCTTCAGGGCGGCCGTATCGATCGTCGGGCAAAACAGGGCGAGCAAAATTTCCGGATTCCAGGTTGGGTTGCGTCAGCGCTTTAAGGCTGCGCATCAGGCTGAAGAGCGGGGGCGGCCTGGAGAAACGCGGGTATTTGCTGACATTGCGCATGGATGCGCATGAGGGTGGGATAGGCGCGGAGATCGACCTCAAAGCGCTGGGCATTGAAGATTTGCGGCACCAGCGTGATATCCGCCAGCGTCGGCGTTTCGCCATAGCAATAAAGGCCCGTCGTGGACGCGCCGGCCAGACGTTCTTCGAGTGCGCTAAAGCCTGTATGAACCCAATGGTGATACCACGCGTGACGCGCTTCTGGCGACAGCCCGCCGGGCCCGCCCAGATAGTTCAGCACCCTGAGATTATTCAGCGGATGAATTTCGCAGGCGATATCGAGCGCCAGCGCCCTGACCTTTGCGCGTCCCAGCGGATCGGCGGGCAGCAAGGGCGGAGCGGGGTGCAGATCATTCAGATACTCGATGATCGCTAGCGATTGATGGAGCGAGATCTCACCGTCTTGCCAGACAGGAACCAGCGCTTGCGGATTGCATGCCCGAAAAGCCGGGGCATACTGCTCCCCACCGTTGCGCGACAAATGCACGGCGAGATACGTGTAAGCGAGGCCTTTGAGGTTCAAGGCGATGCGCACCCGGTACGACGCCGAGCTGCGAAAAAAATTATGAAGTTGCATGACTTGTCAGAGGTGGGCAGCGCGGGTCGCGCCAGGGTGATGACGCAATGAGCTGAATGAGTTGAATGAGCCGAACGATCCGAAAGGCTGTGGCTTAAACCACATCGAGCCGAAACTCACCGAGGCCCTCGATGCCGCCGTGCATCGTGTCGCCCTTGATGACTGGACCAACGCCTTCTGGCGTGCCGGTATAAATCAGGTCGCCGGGCACGAGTTCAAAGAAGTGCGACAGATAGGCGACGGTTTCGGCGACGGGCCAGATCAGTTGCGCGATGTCCGCACGCTGCACAGTCTGGCCGTTGACCTCAAGCCAGATCGTGCCTTGCAACGGATGCCCGATTTGCGCCGCGCGATGGATCGGGCCAATCGGCGCGGAGTGGTCGAAGGCTTTGCCGATGTCCCATGGGCGGCCCATCTTGCGCATTTCCATTTGCAGATCGCGGCGCGTCATATCCAGCCCCAGCGCATAACCGAAGACATGTTCAAGCGCATCGTCTGGCGCGATATCGCGTCCACCCAGGCCGATTGCCGCCACCAGTTCCATTTCGTAATGACAGTTTTCGGTTTGCGCGGGATACGGGAACTGTCCGGTCGTGCCCGGCGCGACATACACGATGGCGTCGGCAGGCTTGCAAAAGAAGAATGGCGGTTCGCGGTCAGGGTCAAAGCCCATCTCGCGGGCATGGGCGGCATAGTTGCGCCCGACGCAGTAAATCCGGCGCACGGGAAAGGCATCGTTTGAGCCTGCGACGGGGACAGTGACTGATGGGGGCGGGGAGAAAACCAGGTTCATCGAAGGACTCCATCTAGTAATAGTGAAATAGTGAATGTGAATGTGTCGAAGAGATGCTGCAACAGCGTGTCATGCGTCGAGTTTTTCTTCGCGCAGAATATTCAATGCGCTTTGTACCGGGCGGTCCGAAAAGCTGAACAGCACAGCGTCTTCATCGGCGTGCAGCGTGAAGGTTTTCCACGACGGCACGACAAAGTGGTCCTTGGGGCCAAATGCCATGCTCTGGCCGTCAACGATCACCCGGCCGCGTCCTTCCACGACCGAATACACCGCGCCATCGGTGCTACGAAAGGGCTTTCCGGCGAAGCCTGCGGGCAGGAACTGCATGAAGGTCGCCAGCGTCGGCATCGGCCAGCCACCGGTAACGGGGTTGACATAGCGCAGCTTCACGCCGTGCCAGGCGTCGAGTTCGTGATCGCGGTAGAGGCGCTCAAGCACTTCGCGCGTGCGGGCATAGGGGTAGTTGAAAAGCGGTGAAGTGGGGGACGTCGGCTGGTAATCGACTGGCAGCAGGTTGTGGCCGTAGCGCGCAAGGGCATTACCTTCGGGACGAGAGACACGTTGCGATAGCGCTGCGCTTTTCTCTTCAAAACCGGCATCGAAGAAACGAATCATCGGTATATCCAGCCCGTCGAGCCAGACCACGGGCTCGCTCTGGCCATCGACGCCCTCGTTGCCATGATCGTGCCAGGTCCAGCCCGGCGTAATGATGAAGTCGCCTGGCAGCATGGTGGTGCGTTCCCCATCAACGGCGGTGTAAGCGCCGCGACCATGCACGATGAAGCGCAGCGCCGATTGCACATGACGGTGGGCCGGTGCGACTTCGCCGGGCAGGATCAGTTGTAGCCCTGCATACAGGGACTGCGTGATGCTGGCCTTGCCAGGCAACGCAGGGTTTTCCAGCACGAGGACGCGGCGGACCGCTTCTTCGGCGCTGATTAGCGTGCCGGCTTGCTCGATAAACGGCAGGACGTCGTCCCAACGCCAGCGTGCCGGCACGCACGGACTATTGGGTGTGTGCGGCACCAGGGTGCTAAGCGACTCCCATAGCGGAGTCATGCTGAACTTTCTGATTTCGTCGTAGAACGCTTGCCGGGCAGTGCTGGGAGGGCTGGCGGTCATGGTGTCTCCTCTAGGGCGGGCGCGGGTTTTGAGCGCTGTTTCATCATCAATAAGGCATACGTCTGTTAAACACACGTATGCTGAAATTAGTGAATCTCGCGGAGACTGTCAATCGAATTCTTGCGTCATTTCGAGCAACCTTGATGCGGCTTGACGGATCAATTTGCGCTGGCTATATTTCGTCGTCAAATAAGCAGACGTCTGCGTAAATGGCAGGTTGTATGAGCAGCCTGCCAGACGTCGTCGAAGACTGAAGCAACAGCAGGCAAGCGCAACTTACGCGCGTTACAGGGAGCAGACAGATGAAACACAACAGCGAAGTCATTATTGTTGGCGCGGGCATTGGTGGTCTGACACTGGCGCTGACTTTGCACAAGGCGGGTATTGCATGCCGCGTGTTCGAGGCCGCACGCGAGATTCGGCCGCTAGGCGTTGGCATCAACCTGTTGCCTCACGCCACCGCCGTGCTGGCTGATCTCGGCTTGCTGGATGCGCTCGCCGCACGCGCGGTGACGACCCAGGAATCCGCCTTTTTTAATCGCCATGGCCAACTGATTTACCGTGAGGCGGCCGGGCGCTTTGCCGGTTATGACTATCCGCAGTTCTCAATCCATCGTGGGGATTTGCAGACCGTGCTGCTCAATGCCGTGCATGAGCGGCTCGGCGCCGAGCGCGTCGTAACCGACCGGCGTTGCCTCGGCGTGACGGCAGACGCTCAGGGTGCAACGGCGGAGTTTGCCGATAGCGCGGGTGTCGTTTCGCGTGCGAGCGGTGCCGCAGTCGTCGCGTGCGATGGGGTGCATTCGGTGATTCGCAAACAGTTTTACCCTACCGAAGGTGCTCCTCGTTATTCGGGCGTCAACATGTGGCGCGGCACGATCAAGGCACCGCCGTTTCTGAGTGGCGCGAGCATGGTGCGAGCCGGGTGGCTGACACACGGCAAGATGGTGATCTATCCGATCCGCAATAACGTCGATGCACAAGGCAATCAACTGCTGAACTGGGTGGCCGAGATCGAAGCCCCGCAACCGGCGAAGCGCGACTGGAACGGTGCGGGAAAACTGGCGGACTTTTTTCCGGCGTTTGCCGACTGGCATTTTGACTGGCTTGATGTGGCAGCCATGATCGAATCGACCGAAGCCATCTTCGAATACCCGATGGTCGATCAGGATCCGCTGCCGCGCTGGACCTTTGGCCGCATTACATTGCTGGGCGATGCCGCGCATCCGATGGTGCCGCGCGGCTCGAACGGTGCGGGCCAGGCGATTCTCGATGCGCAGTATCTGGCGCAGCGGTGTGCGGCGCTAGGCGTTGGCGAGGAGGCGCTGGTGGAGTACGACCGCGCACGCGTGAAGGCAACGGGCGACGTCGTGTTGATGAACCGCAAGGCTCCGCCGGACAAAATCTTGCAGGTTATCTACGAGCGCACGAAGGGCGAACGCTTTGAGCGTATCGAGGACGTGGCAAGCGCCGCTGAGTTAAGCGAGATTGCGAACCAGTACAAACGTGTTGCAGGTTTTCACCTCGATGATCTGAAGGTTGCGGCGCCGGCTACTGAATAGGCTTTGCGGAGGCCCGGGCAGGTCCAAGCGGTTCTTTTGCTTCTGGGCCTGATGGCAGGGAGAGTTCGTGTTCGAAGGCACGCCGGTCAATCACGCGGCCGTGGCCTGTCAGCGTAATCACACAGCCGCGTGAGCGCATCGTGCGCAAGCTGTTGCGCATCTGGGTGTCAAAGCGTTCGGGGAGCAGGACTGTCCCGGCCGTGCCTGATTGAGATTCAAGTTCGAAATTGACCAGCCGCAGATATTTGCTTTGCGCCATGGCGTTGAGCTGGGTTCGCGTCACATGATTATCCAGTGTGATCGTGACCTGCTCGATTGCAGGGAAACTGCGGAAAATATAAGCGTCCGGATCAATGGTTTTTCTGATTTCAAGTGTTTTAACGTGCTGGCAGCGTAATTTGAAAGCGGGCGCCTTGTACAGCGAAGACTGAAATTCACATTCTGAAAAAATAACCCGGTTGAGTGATTCCGGCCTGGTCTCAAGAATATAAAAATCCCATGTGTCACGGGTAAAATAGCTGCTTTCGAAAAAAAGCGTGGAAACTTTCTTTCTGCCGATTTCTGAATCTAAAAATAACGTGATAATTTTTTCTTTTTTATCGGAAAAAATCTGGAATTTTTTCTCCAGATGAAGTTTTATTTTTAATTTTATTTCGGCAATATGGTGTTTCGGTGGCCCTCCAATGCGGTCAAGGACGAGTGCCGCTTCATCCGGAGTGAGCGCTGAAAGATCCGCTGCTATTTTCATGGAAGTTGAATTGGGGTGAACGCCAGAAAAAATCTGCTCAATGGATTTTTTGAAAATATGGTGCTCAAGTTCATGATTGGCGAAATGATGGAGATGGCGGGCGAAATATTGGTATGATTTTTCTAACCAGAGACTGCGTTTCCCTGCAATTTGAGATAGAGGCGGTACGCCTTGCAATGGGAGATGAGAAATAATTTCGTCTATTAATTCAAGGGGTAATTGGCCCCAAAGATCGCCGGAATCATGCTGAAGGGTTTCTATTGTTTGTCTAGCCCGGGGTGTGAGATGCCCTGTATCAGATTGTTGTGTCGTTTTGCCCAAGGCAAATATTTTATTAAAAATTAATGCAAGGTAGCGATTGCGACACTTGTATTTTTTATCGGTTTTGGCGCCGGTGCGGGTAAAAATTTCTGATGAAGAGGTGTGGGGTTTGGAGGATACAAACATGTATTAACTCCGATAGTGATGAAAATTTTCATGGATTGAGCCGCGCGACGGGATGTTTTTTTAGTGTACTCGCTATGAGCGGCAAAAAAGCATGAGAAGAGACAGGAACAAGCTTGAGTAACTCTTTATTTCAAGCCGTTCCTCACTTGCCGCATAGGCCATGTCGCAGTCACCCGTCCCTGGATAAGCCCATCAAAATAAGCTCATCAAAACACTTTCATGGGCAGATTCACCACGAGCCGATATTCCATGTTGCTGTTATCGGAGTAATGCGCTTGCGCGACGTGCCACATGGCTATGAAGGTAATTTTCGTGTCCTTGAAGCGCCCGCTTTGCAAGGTATAGCTGGGGATAAAACCAATTTCATGATGCCGGCCATGCACGGGCTCGCCATTTTTCCAGTAGAGATCGTGGAACGGGCTCGACGCCGAAGCGTTGCGAGCGGCCTCCGCTGAAGCATCCGCGCCCCAGCCTGTCAGGCCCCACAGCATGGCGCGCAGGCCGGGCAGACCCAGATAGCTGGCGTCGATCGTATAGCGCAATTGCAGCGAGCGCTCGTGTGGCGCGTTGTAATCGACGTCCATCGAGTTGCCTAGATAGATGCCGTTGGTTTCGTTGACGTAATTGAAGAACTGGTCGCCGAGCACTTGCTGATAGCCCAGCAACAAACCATGTGCGCCATGTTGGGCCGATAGCGTCAGGCTGTAGGCGTTATTGTTGATGCGCCCCTGGCGTGCGGCGCCGGTGTCATGGGTTGAATAGAGGTTAGCCATGCCACTCCATTTCACTGTGCCTGGGTCTCCGATCGAATGGGAAACGGATGCGTAATACTGACGCCAGACATCATCAGCCTGGTTGGCATAGAGCGATAACGTACCGGTTGGAGCGTAATCCCAACTGCCGCCGAAGTAGCTCAGGCGGTCGAATTTCACGCCGCCGTATGACGTGGAGAGCGACGAGAGATGGGTATGGCCGCGTGCATCGACCTTGGTGAAGCTCCCGGCTTCAAGCGACATGTTCTGAACGTCCTTGCTGACGAGCGAGGCACCCAGGAATGTCGGCGGCAGTGCGCGGTTGTCGTGCGGATCGAGAAACGGGTTAGAGACAATCTGTAGGCCGTACTTCAACACCGTTTCAGAAATACGTGCCTTGATGTCGTACATGCCTGGGTAAGCCCACGCGAGCTGGTTTTGCCCTCCCCCGTTCTTGCTTACGTGAACCATGTTGCCCGCGCCCTGGCCGCCATCGAGCTTGAGTGCGGCAAAGAGCGAAGCATCGAAGCCGAAGCCAACTGGACCGCGGGTATAGCCCGATTCATAGTTAGCCTGAACACCTTGAACCCATGCATGACGATGACCGCTGTCTTTTATTTCAAAGTAATCCGCGTAGTTGCGCAACAGCAAGTTGAGGTGGCTGTCATCGATCAACCCCTTGCTTTTCGCCTGGCTTGAAAGCGGTGTTGCGGGTAAATCCACCCGGTTTTTTTCTACTTTGATGAGTGGGCTGTTCATATCGGGCATATCCGACATATCGGATGTGCCGGACATGTCAGGCACATCCGCCGCGAGCAATACCCGGGGAGCCGTGTCTTGAGCAGGAGCGGCCTCGTCGGCACGGACTGTCGTGGTGGCACAGAGCGGTAGGCCCAGGGCGAGCCAAAGAACTTTTGTTGCACCTGATTGTGATCCCTTGCGTCTCATGAATGTCTCAGTTTTGATGTTTTAGTGGAAGTGACTGGCTTAAAGCCAGGTCTCGTTATGCCGTGCGCTGCATGCTTTAAGTCGCGCACGGAGTCTCTCTGTTCCGGATTGTCAGGGTTCCGGAATTTTAAAGGGTGTTACGGATAAGGTTGTGATGCAAGACGCTAGCGTGTGTCTTTCTCCGCGCGCAGGCATGCGACCTGGTGGGTCGCATGGACGCCATGGCTGACGAGAGGAGGGAGTGCACTCGCGCAGGCGGGGAGGGCCTCCGGACAGCGCGTGCGAAACGCGCAGCCCGATGGCGGATGAAGAGGCGAGGGGATATCGCCGCTTAACAAAACATGTGCGCGGTTGCGTTCGAGTGCCGGGTCTGGCACTGGGGCGGCAGCGAGCAAGGCCCGTGTGTAGGGGTGGCGCGGTGTGGCGTAGACCTCATGGCGTGTACCGAACTCCATGACCCGGCCGAGGTACATCACCAGCACACGCTGGCTGATCGCTTTCACCACAGCGAGATCATGGGCGACAAAAAGGAGCGAGAGCGAGCGTTCGCGTTGCAGATCCCGCAGCAAGTTGACGATCTGCGCCTGGATCGAAACGTCGAGTGCCGAGACCGGCTCATCGCAAATCACCAGTTTGGGCTCGTTGATTAATGCGCGTGCGATGCCGACACGCTGGCACTGGCCGCCGGAGAATTCATGCGGATAGCGGCGCAGATGCTGTGCGCTGAGGCCGACGCGCTCAAGCATGGTTTGCACGCGGGCGCGGATTTCGCTGCGCGCGAGTTCGGGCTGATGCGTGCGCAAAGGCTCCGCGATGATCTGTTCAATCGTCATGCGGGGATCGAGTGAGGCGAGCGGGTCCTGAAAAATCATCTGCACGTCGCGTCGTAACCGCCGTGTATCGCGTTGTGCGCCCAGCACGGTTTCCTGCCCGAGCCAGCGCACACTGCCCTGGTTGACGGGCGTGAGGCCGATGATGGCACGTGCCAGCGTGGATTTGCCGCAGCCGGATTCGCCGACGAGACCGACGGTTTCGCCTTGGCGGATATCCAGCGAAACCCCATTCACTGCACGCAACGTGGTGCTGGCAGACCATGGCAGGCCGCCCTGGCGGATCTTGAACTGCACATGAAGATCGTTGACCGAGAGCAAAGTGGGAGCGTTCATGCGAGGCTCTCCTGGAGTGCGTCCGGTAGGCGATGGCATGCGCGCAGCGTCGTTGACAGGGTAGTGATAGTGGGCTGTGCGATGAATGCGGCAAGTGCCGGGCGCGTTGCATGGCAATGTGCCGTGGCGTAGGCACAGCGTGGCGCGAAGGCGCAGCCTGGGCCGGCCTCGCCTGGCAAGGGAGGATTGCCGGGAATCGTGCGCAAGGGCGTATCGTCGTCGGGGTCGCTCAGGCGCGGCAGGGCATTGAGCAAACCCATCGTGTAGGGATGCGTGGGTCGGGCGAAGAGCGTTTTTGCCTGCGCTTGCTCGACGGTCTGTCCGGCATACATCACCATGACCTCGTCACACAGGCCCGCCACGACACCCATATCGTGCGTGATCAGAATGATCGCGGTGCCGCAGGTGCGGTTCAGTTCGCGGAGCAGTTCGATGATCTGTGCCTGAACGGTGACGTCGAGCGCGGTGGTCGGTTCATCGGCGATCAGAATGTCGGGCTTCGAGAGCAGTGCCATCGCAATCATCACGCGCTGGCGCATGCCGCCGGAAAATTCATGCGGATAGTGGCCAATGCGTTGCGTGGCATCCGGAATGCGTACCTGAGTGAGCGCTTCAATGGCCCGGCGCCGCGCTTCGCTGCGCGAGATTGCGGCATGCAACTGCAAGGCTTCAGTCATTTGCCGTTCGATTGTCAGGAACGGGTTGAGCGACGTCATCGGATCCTGAAACACCATGCCAATCCGGTTGCCACGAATGCGGTTGAGGGCGGCTTCGTTCAGCGTCAGCAGGTTTTGTCCAGCGTAGCGTGCTGTGCCGGAAGCTTCGCCATTGGCCGCAAGTAGCCCGAGCAGCGCCATCACGGTCTGGCTTTTGCCCGAGCCCGATTCACCGACAATGCCTAACGTCTGGCCGGGCTCCAGCGTAAACGACACACGCTGCACGGCTTCGACGCTTGCGCCTTCGCGGCGGCTAAAGCGCACGCTGAGGTCTCTCACTTCGAGTAAGGGCATCTCAATGGTCCTTGGGATCGAAGGCATCGCGCAAGCCATCGCCGATAAAATTCACGCAGTAAAGCGTCAGGCACAGCATGAGCGCTGGGCAGAGCAGCAGCCAGGGCATGGATTCCAGTTTTTGCGCGCCATCCTGGATCAGCACGCCCCAGCTTGTCATCGGCTCCTGTACGCCCAGACCAAGAAACGACAGCACGGATTCAGTCAGCACGATGGCCGGGACGGTCACGGTGGCGTAGACCACCACCACACCGATCAGGTTGGGCACGATATGGCGCGCGATGATCGTGCGTGACGTGACACCTGTGGCGCGTGCGGCATCGACGAATTCGCGCGAACGCAATGACAGGGTCTGGCCACGTACCACTCGCGCCATGTCGAGCCATGAGAAAGCGCTAATCGTCAGGACCACAAGAAAAAAAGCACGGCCGAACAGCGTCATCATCAGGATCGCAATCAGCATGTAGGGGATCGCGTACATCATGTCCACGATGCGCATCATCACGGCGTCCACACGGCCACCCAGATAACCCGCCGTTGCGCCGTAGGCCATGCCGATGCCCCCCGAAACCAGGGTGCCGAGCAAGCCGACTTCGAGCGACACGCGTCCGCCTGCCAGCGTGCGGGCCAGCAGATCACGGCCCAGTTCATCGGTGCCGAACCAGTGCCCGTTCTGCCAGGTGGGGGCGAGACTGAGCGCGGTCCAATCGTTTTCCAGCAGATCATGTGGCAGAAACCATGGGCCGATGAAGCAGGCCAGCACGATGCCTGTGAGCAGCACGAGGCTAATGCGGGCCGCGCGGTTGCGCACGAGGCGCCTACACGCGATGGCAAATGGGCTGCGCGCGTGCGTCGGGGCGGCGGGTGTGCCCGGAATGCCAGGCGTGGCCGCGGCCGCGGAAGAGGGGAGCCAGCGAGACATGATTAGTACCGGATGCGCGGATCGAGCCAGGCGTAGGCGAGGTCGACCAGCAGGTTGAAAAGTACCGCGACGACAGTGCTGAGCACCACCAGGCCGAGGACCAGCGTGTAATCACGGTTGATCGCGCCATTCACCACGAGTTGTCCCAGCCCGGGTAGCGCGAAGACCGATTCGGTGACGACCGCTGCGGTGATCGACGAGATACACACCGAGCCCAGCAGCGATACCACTGGCATGAGCGCGGGTTTAAGTGCATGGCGCAAGACGATCGTATGGCCGGGGAGGCCTTTGGCACGCGCCGTGCGAATGAAGTGGCTGGAGAGCACTTCGATCATGCTGCCGCGCATGACGCGTGCTATCGCAGCCATGTTGATGAGCGTGAGTAGCACGATGGGCAGAACACGGTAGCGCCATTCCCCTTCACCCCAGCCACCCGCGGGCAGCCAGCCGTGACCGTCGCGGGTTTTCAGCAGGATGGCAAAGAGCCATACCAGCAACGGGCCGAGCACAAACGGCGGAACGACGTTACCGAGATTGCCGAACAGCATCACGGCATGGTCCAGCCTGCTGTCGCGGCGCACGGCGGACAAGGTGCCGAGTGTGACGCCCAGCAATAACGCGAGCGGCACGGACAGGCCACCGATACCGAGGCTCACCGGCAACGCTCTCCAGACCAGATCGTTGACGGACCAGTCGGCGTAGCGAAACGACGCGCCCAGATCGCCATGCAGCAGCGCGCTGAGGTAATGCAAGTACTGCTGCCAGAGCGGCTCGTCGAGGTGATATTTCGCGTTGAGGTTGGCCAGTACCGCTGCCGACAACTGCTTTTCGGAATCGAACGGCCCCCCCGGGGTGAGATGCAGTAGCAGATAGCAGGCGGTGATGACGGCGAGAATCGTTGGGATCGCCCACAACGCGCGGCGCAAGGTATAGGCCAGCATGACGGATGCTCCTGCGCTTAGTGCCGGGTCAGATACATGTCTTGCGACGCGCGCTGGTCGAGATGATTCGATGTCATGTAGCCGCCCACGTAAGGTTTGACCAGACGCACAGCGGAGTACTGGAACAGCGGGATCAGCGGATAGTCGTTCATGGCCATGTTGTGCGCCTGGGTGAGCAGCGCCGTGCGGCGTGTCTCGTCAAGCTGCTGGTTGGCCTGGACCACCAGCGCGTCCACCTTCGGGTTGCAATAATGCTGATCGTTTTGCACGCTGCCGCAGCGGATCAGGTCGAAGTAGGACATCGCATCGTTGTAGTCGACGAACCAGCCATCGCGCGACATCTGCAGCTTGCCGTCATGCCGCTCCTTGAGCAGTACCTTGTATTCGACGTTTTCCATCTTGGCGTTCACGCCTAGCTGGGTGCGCCATGCAGAGGTGACGAACAGGGCGACCTTCTTGTGCATGTCGTTGGTGTTGTACGTGAGCGTGAATTCAAGGGGCTTCGTGCTGGAGTAGCCTGCTTCGCCCAGCAGCTGGCGCGCGTAAGCCACGCGTTTGGCCATCGGCCAGGTGGCCCATTCAGGCTGGTACACAGCCGCGCCTTCGGTGCCTTGGGAGATCAGGCCATACATGGGCAGCTCGCCGCTGGCGGTCAGCCTGGCGGTGAGCAGGTCGCGGTCGATCACGAGCGAGAGCGCCTCGCGGACCCGTTTGTCACGGAATACGGGGTCGAGATTATTCAGGCTGTAGTAATAGGTGGCGATCTGCAGGCCCGTTTTGAGTTCGTTGCCGAAGGTTTTCTGGGCTTGGGCATAGATGCCCGATGGGATGGTGTAGGTGTAATCGAACTGGCCTGCCTGATACATACGCATCGCGGTTTCGTCGCTCTCGACCGGTAGGTACGTGACTTTGGTCACGACCACTTTGCTGGCGTTCCAGTATTTATCGTTTTTCACGGCGACGAGGCGGTTGCCCGGCTGCCAGTCGGTCAGCGTATAAGCACCGTTGCTGACGCAGTTGCCCGGACGTGTCCACATGCTGCCGGATTTCGTCACCACGGCGCGATTCACGGGGGCCATGGTTGCCATGGCCGTGAGCTGCGGGAAAAAAGAGGCGGGTACAGCGGTTGTCACTTCCAGCGTGTACGGATCGAGGGCACGTACCGCGAGGCGCTCGGGGCTGGCTTTGCCCGCAATGATGTCTTTGCCATGCTTCACGAATTCGACGAGCACGGTGTACTTCGAGCGGGTTGCCGGATCGACCACACGTTGCCACGCATAAACAAAATCTGCCGCGGTGACGTTTTGTCCATTGCTCCAGCGCGCATCGCGGCGCAATTTGAAGATCCATGTATCCGGTGCGGTGCGCGTCCAGGAAAGCGCCACACCAGGCACGACATGACCGGCGGCATCGAGACGCGTCAATCCTTCAAAAAGATCGAGCCCGATGGTGTTGCCGGTCCAGGATTCGATATGGGCGGGATCGAGCGATTCGACTTCGCCGGGCACCTGGCGGGTGAGATCCTGATGGCTGGCCAGGATGACACCGGGCGGCACGACCACGGCATAAACAGTGAGTTGAAATAGCAGGGCGAAAGCGCTCAGCGCCGTCGCGCAGACGAACTTGATCTTCATCGTTGGGGATCGTGAAAAGAGTGAAGGGGAAGAATCAGAGCCTGGAGGGGCTCGGGCTAATCAATGAGCATGTGATTAGTCCAGGGCGTGGCCTGGCACCTGCCTTGAGCAGAAGCAAAAAACAGATGCGGTAACCGGTATGGCGCGATTGCGCTGTTGCATGGCGCGATTGCGCTGTTATATGAATTCGCCATATGCGTTGTCTCCTGCCTGAGTTACCTATTATCTCTGTAAGCAGTACGGGGAATTAATCCTGTACTGATTAAAATTTTGCAGAACATAACAGGACTTATCCTGCGCGTCAAAAATATTTAATTAACTATGCAGAAAGAATGTTATGTCTGATGAAGTTTATTTTAAGCAGATATTTTTTATTTCGTTTGACATATCTGGATATCGTATCTGGCTGCCTGCAAGCAGGAAACTGTGTGGTAGCGATGCTGTTTGAAAATATAGGCATCCATTTCATTGGATGTTCTGTTTTAAATTACTGTTTCATTTCCTATGGCTTTCCCGGGCTATTTCTATTTGATTTTCATTGCGCTGGCGGCATGGTCTGGCGAATTGCGGGAACGGCTTTTACTTTCAGCCTTTTCTATTCGTTAATTAAGCGCCGGGAACAGGCTGGATTGCTATATCATGGGCGCCGTTTCAATGGAGCCTGATCGGGCTCGTCCCTTACATTTCTAGTGGTCTGTACGCAAGGTTGCGCGCTCCCTGCGCTGTCACCCGCGTATGAACAAGATGCATATGAGGTCCATGATGAGCACACCGGTATCCCAGACACGTTCATTTGCGACGGTCTTTCTGATCGAGATGTGGGAGCGTTTTGGTTACTACGGGATGGCAGCGCTGCTTGTCCTGTTCATGATCGACCGCTTTGATTTTACCGATAGCCACGCCAATCTCACCTGGGGGGCATTTGCCGCGCTGGTTTATGCCTCGCCTTCAATTGGCGGCTGGATTGGCGACCGAATTCTCGGCACGCGACGCACGATGATTATTGGCGCCGGTGTCTTGGCGGCGGGTTATCTGATGCTGGCGCTGCCTAACGAGCATTTGAATCACATGTATGCCTCGCTTGGCGTGATCGTGGTCGGCAATGGTCTTTTCAAGGCGAATGCGGCCAATCTGGTGCGCCGCATTTACGACGGCGATGACAGGCGGATCGACAGCGCCTTCACCATCTATTACATGGCAGTCAACATCGGGTCGATGGCCTCCATGCTGGCGACACCCTGGATCAAGGATCACTGGGGCTGGCATGCGGCCTTTGCCGTCTGCTGTGGCGGCATGCTGTTAGCGATGCTGAACTATTTCCTGATGTTCCGTTCGATTGCGCATATCGGCTCGCCGCCGGATGCCGAACCCATTCACTGGACACGCTTGCTGACCGTGGTGGTGGGCGCCATCGTGCTGGCAGGGGCGACGATCTTCGTGTTGCAGCACAAGGCGATTGCCGTGGCCTGCGTGTATGCCGCGGGCGCGGCGATCCTGCTGATCTTTGGCTACATGCTGAGAAAATGCGAGCGTGCGGAACGGGCTGGGCTGCTGGCCGCACTCATTCTTACGCTGCAAGTCATTCTGTTTTTTGTGTTCTATCAGCAGATGTCCACGTCGCTGACGCTTTTTGCGTTACGCAATGTGGATCATCAGTTCTCGCTGTTTGGAACACCGTTGTTTGTCTGGAGCACCGCGCAGTTTCAGGCGCTCAACCCGATCTGGATCATGGTGCTCAGCCCTCTGCTGGCTGTGCTGTATTCGAAGCTGGCGCAGCACAAGCGTGATGTGTCGGTCGCGGCCAAGTATGCGATTGGCTTTGTCTGTGTGGCGGTCGGATTCTTTATTTACGCCCTGAGTGGACGCTATGCGGTGGATGGCAAGGTGTCGTCGTGGTTTATGGTCGGCGGCTACGGGTTGTATTCGCTGGGCGAGTTGCTGGTGAGTGGGCTCGGGCTGGCGATGATCGCGCGTTATGTGCCAGTCCGCATGAGCGGTTTCATGATGGGTGCGTATTTTGTGGCGACGGGCGTTTCGCAGTATCTGGGCAGCGTGGTGGCCAATTTTGCCCAGATGCCGTCCGGGGACCTGACCGCGGTGGAATCGCTGCCGCTTTATACCAGTCTGTTCATGGGCCTGGGCTGGCTAGCCCTGCTGGGTGCGGGCGTGGCCCTGCTGTTGCTGCCGCTGATGCGACGTTTGTCGCTGGCGCATGAACTGGCGGGTGATGCCGTGCGAGACGCACAACTTGCACTGGATGCGGGCGTAACGGTTGCACCCACATCGGCAAAATGAACCTGCCAGGTTGCCCTTTATGCCTATGCCGGGCACACGCTGTTTTCCAGCGCGTGAGGCGAGCATGATGCGGGCATGAGTGGCGCCTGGCGCGGCGTAAACCATTCAATACAGTCTGCCGCGCGCAACAAATGGTTCAGGCAACGCATAAATGATTCGCGCGAAATACCGGGGCACTTGTAGAATCCGGCGTTGAAACGCCCATATGCGATGGGCGTTTCGTGCATCCACGACCACACAACAGGTAGGAGAAACATGTCGACTTCCGCAAAAAAAGTGGCCAAAAAGGCTGCCGCTGCACCCGCTAAAAAAGTAGCCGCGAAGAAAGCGCCTGCTAAAAAAGTCGTTGCCAAAAAAGTAGCCGTCAAGGCAGTGGGCACGCCCACGCCGATCAAGGACACGTTCACCAAGGCATCGCTTGCCGCTCATGTTGCAGAGCGTGCCGAAGTTGAACTGAAGGCGGCGAAGGCCGTGCTGGCAGCACTTGAAGAGACAATTCTGGGTTCGGTGCACAAGAAGGGCGCGGGTGAATTCACGCTCTCCGGCTTGCTGAAGATCATCGTGCAGACAGTGCCCGCCAAGAAAAAGCGTTTTGGCAAAGATCCGTTCTCAGGTGAAGAGCGCTGGTTCCCGGCCAAACCCGCTAGCGTGCGGATCAAGGCGCGCCCGCTGAAAAAACTAAAAGACGCGGCGCTTTAAATCCCGTCGTAGCCTGTTATTCGGGCGTTCGGGTCTTATATTTGTCTTGTATTTGAAAAACCTCCTGCGTTTTATTGCGCAGGAGGTTTTTTTATGTTTTTGCGCATCCTGATATTACAATTGCATTTAATTCTTATTTGGGGTTTTGCGATAAGCGAAGGGTATGCAGCGCGCATTTGTCGCATGCTTTCTGTGGAAATTCTCCTTGACGAGAGTAAATGATTTCATTGAAAATCATTCGTAATTATTAACAATTGTCCCTGCCTTTCCGTGGAGCATGCTTTATGGCCGATGACTTACGTAAATCGGAAGAACTGCGCAGTTTTCTGTTTCTTACCGCAGTGATGGTGCCGGTACTTACTGTTCTAGTCATTGCTGGCTATGGCTTCGCCGTATGGTTTTATCAAATCCTGATTGGCGGTCCACCGAGCTAATTAAATATCAACAATCTGACTGGATCATTAAAGGCAGGTATTAATCTGAGGGTATTCATATGTCTGATCCCCAAGCGCGTGCTATTCCACTTTCATTTGTGCCGCGTAAATCCTATAAAGATGAAGTCGCTGGTGAATTACATATTGCCGGCATTGTAGTGCAGGCGCAGCCGGCATTTATCGAGGCAATTCGTCATGCTATCGGCCTGTTGCCAGGTGCTGAGGTCCATGCGGTGAGCGAGTTGGGCAAATTGGTGGTGACGCTTGAAGGACCAGGCGCGGTTAACGTGACCCAGCAAATTAACGCTATTCATGTACTGCCTGGAGTTTATTCGGTAGCGCTGGTTTATCAGCACAATGAAGATCTCGAATCGTTGAACAAGGAGTTAGCTGATGACGCTCACCCGTCGCGCGTTTATTAAGCAGACAGCCGCCGCCACGGCTGCTTCCGCTGCTGGCGTCGTATTGCCTGGCGCGTCCGCGCTTGCCGGGCCTGATGACATTACCTGGTCAAAGGCACCCTGCCGTTTTTGCGGTACAGGTTGCGGCGTGAGCGTGGGGGTGAAAGATGGCCAGGTGGTTGCCACCCAGGGGGATCAGAAATCGGAAGTGAACCGCGGCCTGAACTGCATCAAGGGTTACTTTCTGTCGAAGATCATGTATGGCCAGGATCGTCTGACCACGCCGCTGCTGCGGATGAAAGATGGCAAGTACGACAAAAATGGCGAGTTTGCACCTGTGTCCTGGGACCGTGCTTTCGACGAGATGGCGGGGCAGTTCAAGCGCGTGCTGAAAGCCAAAGGGCCGACTGCCGTTGGCATGTTCGGTTCGGGGCAGTGGACGGTCTGGGAAGGCTATGCCGCATCCAAATTGATGAAGGCCGGGTTTCGCAGCAACAATATCGATCCGAATGCACGGCACTGCATGGCATCGGCTGTAACAGGTTTTATGCGCACGTTCGGCATGGACGAGCCCATGGGCTGCTATGACGATATCGAGCAAGCGGATGCATTTGTGCTGTGGGGCTCCAACATGGCCGAGATGCACCCGGTGTTGTGGACCCGTGTGACTTCCCGCCGTTTGAGCGAGCCCAAAACCAAAGTGGTCGTGTTGTCGACATTCGAGCATCGTAGTTTCGAGCTGGCTGACCAGAAGCTGGTCTTCACCCCGCAGGCCGATCTGGCGATTCTCAACTACATCGCCAACTACATCATCAAGACAGGCCGGGTTAATCACGATTTCGTGAACAAGCACGCGATATTCAAGGAAGGTAATGCCGATATCGGTTACGGCTTGCGGCCTGAGCATCCGTTGCAAAAAGCGGCGAAAAACGCGGGTGATCCGAACGGCTCGAAGCCGATGACTTACGAGGCCTTTGCCAAGTTTGTCTCGAAGTATGACGCCGCGTATGTCAGCAAACTTTCCGGCGTCCCCAAGGCGCAGCTCGATCAGCTTGCCGAGTTGTATGCCGATCCGAAGATCAAGGTCATGTCGTTTTGGACCATGGGCTTCAACCAGCACACGCGGGGTACATGGGCCAATAACATGGCCTATAACCTGCATTTGCTCACGGGCAAGATTGCGACGCCGGGCAACAGTCCGTTTTCGCTGACTGGCCAGCCTTCCGCATGTGGTACCGCGCGCGAAGTCGGCACATTCTCGCATCGCTTGCCCGCCGATATGGTGGTGGCCAATCCCAAACACCGGGCCATAGCCGAGCGTATCTGGAAGCTGCCTCCCGGCACGATTCCCGAGAAGCCGGGTTATCACGCCGTGTTGCAAAACCGCATGCTGCGCGATGGCAAGCTCAACGCGTACTGGGTGCAGGTGAACAACAACATGCAGGCAGGCCCCAATATGAACGAGGAAGGCCTGCCGGGTTATCGCAATCCAGAAAACTTCATCGTGGTGTCCGATGCGTATCCCACGGTTACGGCGGTCGCGGCCGATCTGATCTTGCCTACGGCAATGTGGGTCGAAAAAGAAGGTGCTTATGGCAATGCCGAACGTCGCACACAGTTCTGGCATCAACTGGTGAAAGCGCCTGGCGAGGCACGCTCCGATTTGTGGCAACTGATGGAGTTTTCGAAGCGCTTCAAGGTGGAGGAAGTCTGGCCTGCCGATCTGCTGGCAAAAAAACCGGAATACAAGGGCAAAACGCTCTACGACGTGTTGTATCGCAACGGGCAGGTCGACAAGTTTTCGCTCAAGGACGTGGATAGCCGTTATGACAATGATGAGGCCAAGGCATTTGGCTTCTACCCCCAAAAGGGCTTGTTCGAGGAATACGCCACTTTTGGCCGGGGTCATGGCCACGACCTGGCGCCGTTCGACGATTACCACAAGGCGCATGGTTTGCGCTGGCCTGTCGTGAATGGCAAGGAGACGCTCTGGCGTTACCGCGAAGGTACCGATCCTTATGTCAAAGCGGGTACGGGCTGGCAGTTTTACGGCAATACGGATGGCCGTGCCGTGATTTACGCACTGCCCTACGAGGCAGCTGCCGAAGCGCCTGACAAGGAATATCCGTTCTGGCTCTCAACGGGACGCGTGCTTGAACACTGGCATTCGGGCTCGATGACGCGACGCGTGCCCGAGTTGTACCGGGCTTTCCCGAACGCGGTGTGCTTCATGCATCCCGACGATGCAAAAGCGCTGGGTTTGCGCCGCGGCGTCGAGGTCAAGGTGGTCTCGCGGCGTGGTTATATCCGTACCCGCGTCGAAACACGCGGCCGTGACAAGCCACCGCGTGGCCTCGTGTTCGTGCCGTGGTTCGATTCGAGCCAGTTGATCAACAAGGTGACACTGGATGCAACGGATCCGATCTCGTTGCAGACGGATTTCAAAAAGTGCGCCGTTAAAATCGTTAAAGTTTAGGGGTACGTCATGCGGGTCTGGATTGTCCTCGCTGTCCTTTCGCTGTTGTCGCTTACTGTGCAGGCACAGCCGGTAGTTCCACCGGTGCCGTTCCACGATCCGTTACGCGGCACGACGCCGCTTAACGAAGAGGCGAAGCCGCCACTGATTGCACCGACTGAAAATCGTGACGTGATTCGTGGCCGCGCCTATGCGCAGCAGCCGCCTACCATTCCACACAAAATCGACGGTTATCAGCTCGACCGCAATGCGAACCGCTGTCTGGCCTGTCACGCGCGCAGCCGCGCAGCGGAGAGCGGTGCTGTGCCATTGGCCATTTCGCATTACACCGATCGTGATGGCCATACGCTTGGGCATCTTGCGCCGCGACGTTATTTCTGTACGCAGTGTCATGTGCCGCAGGCCGATGCCAAGCCGCTGGTCGGCAATACATTCACCGATGTGGCTGATATTCGTTTGCCAGCCAGTTCGCCGTCACAGAGTAAGCAGAAACAGAAATAGAGGTGTGCATGCGTGACCTGATCAAACGCTATTGGCGGACCATCAATCGTCCAAGTGCGTACTTCAGCCTGGGGTTTCTCACACTGGGCGGTTTTATTGCGGGTGTGGTGTTTTGGGGGGCGTTCAATACCGCGATGGAGCTGACCAATACCGAAGCCTTTTGTATCAGTTGCCATGAGATGCGCGACAACACCTATGCCGAACTGAAGAGCACGATTCACTTCAGCAATCGCAGTGGGGTGCATGCCAAGTGTTCCGATTGCCATGTGCCGCATAACTGGACTGACAAGATCGCGCGCAAGATGCAGGCGTCGAAAGAAGTCTGGGCCAAGGTGTTTGGCGTGGTGAATACGCGCGAGAAGTTCGAAGCGAAACGCCTCGATCTGGCCGAACATGAATGGGCTCGCTTCAAGGCGAATGATTCGCTTGAGTGCCGTAATTGCCACTCGTTCGACTACATGGATTTCAGCCGGCAAAGTCCGCGCGCTCAAGAGGCGCACCAGCGTTATCTGGGCACGGGCGAGAAAACCTGTATCGATTGCCATAAGGGCATTGCGCACCAGTTGCCGGATATGAAGCAGGCTCAGATGGATGAACTGGCGCGCCAGGCCAAGGTTCAGAAATGAGCGGGTGTGGGCAGCGATGCTGAAGGTTGAGCGTTTGGGGCTGGGGCGTGCTGGCCGGATGGTTATCAGCGATATCGGTTTTGAAGTTGCACCGGGTTGGGCCTTGCAGGTTCGGGGGCCTAACGGGAGCGGCAAGACCACGTTGTTGCGTATGCTGGCCGGCCTGCTTGCACCGAGCGTTGGCACCGTGCGCTGGAATGGAGAAGACACGCGCGTGTCACCTTCGCGCTGGCGTCGTGTGCTGAGCTATGTCGCGCATGCCAACGGCGTCAGCGACGATCTCACGGTGCAGGAAAACCTGGATTTTGCGGCCGCGCTTGACGGCGGCACTGCCCGTGCAGACACAGGCGCCACAGGCGCAAGCGGGCTGGAATGCGCGGATACCTTCGATGCGGGCGACATACTCGCGCATGCCGGGCTAGAACGTTGGCGCCACGCGCGCGCTGGGCAACTCTCGCAAGGCCAGCGGCGACGCATTGCGCTTGTGCGCCTCGTATTGCAGCGCAAACCCCTCTGGTTACTCGACGAACCGGCCACGGCGCTGGATCACACAGCCTCGCTGTGGTTTCATGAAGCGCTGGCGCGGCATCTGCAAGCGGGAGGCATGGTGGTGGCAGGCGTCCATCAGCCTCTGGCCATCGCCACCGAACGTACCCGTTACCTCGATCTGGCGCGGAGCACGCAGTGAGCCGCGCAGCAAGCCTTCCTGTGAGCGGGATCCTCACGCGCGTGGTGCGCCGTGAGTTGGCACTGAGCTGGCGCAGGCGCAGCGTGACGCTGGGCAGCCTGCTTTTTTTCGTCATCGCTGCCAGTCTTTTTCCTCTGGCGCTTGGACCCGATCCGCAACTGTTGCGCCTGATTGCTCCTGGTGTGCTATGGATGAGCGCGCTTTTTGCGGCGATGCTAGCGGCAGGTCATCTGTTTGGACAGGATTTTGCGAGCGGTGCGCTTGAGCAGATGCTGCTCTCGCCCCAGCCGTTGTCCGTCATCGTGCTGGGAAAAATTTTCGCGCACTGGATGGGTAGTGGGCTCGCGCTGGTTTTACTGACGCCGCTCGTCGCGCTGCAATACGGTCTCGATGGGCACAGTACCTGGCTTCTGATGGCCTCCCTGCTGCTGGGGACACCGTTACTCAGTTTGCTGGGCGCCATGGGTGCCGCGCTGACACTGGGCGTGCGCGGTGGCGGCGTGATGCTCGCGCTGCTGATCTTGCCGCTGTATGTGCCGGTGCTGATCTTCGGTGTTGCGGCGGCTGATTCCACCCGCGTCGCAGCCTGGTCGCAAGCCAATTTTTCATTGCTCGGCGCAGCGCTGTGTGTGGCTGTATGGCTTTGTCCATGGGCCACTGCAGCCGCATTGAGAATCGCCATGGAGTAACCCGGATGCCGCGCCTGAACTGGTTTTATTACGCGTCGCCACGTACTTTCGCACCACTTGCCGCACGGCTTGTGCCGTTCTTTGCCTGGGCGGCGCTGCTGCTGATGCTCGCCGGATTCATGCTGGGTTTTGTGCTGGCACCGGTCGATGCGCGTCAGGGCGAGGTGTATCGCATCATGTTCGTGCATGTGCCCGCAGCATGGATGTCAATGCTGATCTACCTTGTGATGGCGGGCTGGAGCGCGGTGAACCTCATCTTCAATGCGCGCCTTGCCGCCATGCTGGCCCGTGCGCTGGCCCCCACCGGGGCGCTCTTTACCGTTATCGCACTGGCTTCCGGCGCCTTGTGGGGCAAGCCGACATGGGGCGCATGGTGGGTCTGGGACGCGCGGCTCACGTCCGAGCTGATCCTGCTGTTTCTCTATATCGGTTTTCTGGCGCTACATGCCGCGATTGATGACCCTCGTCGTGCCGATCGTGCATGCGGCGTGCTCGCGCTGATCGGCGTGGTGAATATCCCGGTGATCTATTTTTCGGTGCAGTGGTGGTACACGTTGCACCAGGGGCCGTCGCTGAGTTTCGGCAGCGGTGTATCAATGAGTGCTTCGATGGCATGGGGCCTGGTGGTGATGACGCTGGGGTTCTGGTCCTATGCGCTGGCGGTGGTGCTCACGCGCGTTCGCACGCTGATCCGGCAGCGGGCGAACGATGCACCTTGGGAAGCTTTGCTGGAAGAGCGTGCCGCATGAATCACTGGATCGACTTGCCGCGCATGTTCGCGCAAAACCTCTATTTGTCTGTCGCCCTGTTCGGCACCTTTGCCCTGCTGGCGCTAGAAGCCTGGCTCGTGTGGCGCGCCAGCAAGCGTGGCGACGTGGCACCCGTTCATCAGGAGGCGCGCCACGATGCGTGCTAGATACCGGCGTCTGGCCTGGGTGATGGGGGGCGTGCTGACGCTGGGGCTTGTCTGTGCGCTGGTGCTCAATGCGTTTCGCGCCAACGTGACGTTCTTCGTTAGCCCAAGCCAGATTGCCGCGGGCAATTTATCGGCTGAACAACGTTTTCGTCTGGGCGGGATGGTCGAGGCGGGTTCCGTGCAGCGCAGCGCGGACGGGCTCACCGTGCGCTTTATCGTGACCGATACCGTCAAGGCTATTCCGGTGACGTATCAGGGCGTGCTGCCCGACTTGTTCCGCGAAGGCGCGGGAGTGGTGGCGCAGGGCCGGCTGGATGCCAACGGCGGTTTTCGTGCTGATGAAGTCCTGGCCAAACACGACGAAAAATACATGCCGCCTGAAGCGGCCGAAGCCGTGCGCCGCGCACGTAGCAGCGCGGCCAACGAAACGCGTGCACCCGCATTGGATGCGGCACGTCTCACTCATGAAGAACCCTCGAAATGATTCCCGAACTTGGCCATTTCGCGCTCATCGTGGCCCTGATGCTGGCGCTGACCAGCGCTGTCGTGCCACTCGTGGGCGCGCAACGCGGCATCGAAGGCTGGATGCGTCTCGCCTGGCCCGCGGCGCGCGGTCAGTTTGGTTTTATTGTGCTGGCGTTTGGCTGCCTCGCCTGGTCATTTCTGAATAACGATTTTTCGCTGGTTTATGTGGCGAGCAATTCCAGTTCGGCGTTGCCGGCGATCTATCGCTTCACTGCCGTGTGGGGCGGCCATGAAGGTTCGCTGTTGCTCTGGGTGACGTTGCTCGCGCTGTGGATGGTGGCCGTGAGCTGCCTGAGCCGGCAATTGCCGCAGGCGCTGGTGGCGAGAGTGCTGGCGGTGATGAGCTGGATTAGCTCAGGTTTCCTGCTCTTCCTGCTCTTCACGTCGAATCCGTTCACGCGTCTCATCCCGCCCGCGATGCAGGGGCGTGACCTGAACCCCCTTCTGCAAGACCCCGGCATGGTGATTCATCCGCCGATGCTGTACATGGGTTACGTTGGGTTTTCGGTAGCGTTTGCGTTTGCTCTCGCCGCGTTGCTCTCAGGGGAACTGAATGCGGCCTGGGCGCGCTGGTCGCGTCCGTGGACCACCGCCGCCTGGGTCTTTCTCACGCTCGGCATCATGCTGGGCAGCGGCTGGGCGTATTACGAACTGGGCTGGGGTGGCTGGTGGTTCTGGGACCCGGTCGAAAACGCTTCGTTCATGCCCTGGCTGGCGGGCACGGCATTGATTCATTCGCTCGCCGTCACTGAAAAACGCGGCAGCTTCCGCGCCTGGACAGCCCTGCTGGCGATCTGCACATTCTCGTTGAGCTTGCTCGGGACGTTCCTCGTGCGCTCGGGGGTGGTGACTTCGGTGCATGCCTTTGCCAGCGATCCGGCACGCGGCGTATTTATTCTTGCTTTCCTCGCGCTGGTTGTGGGCGGGTCGTTGCTGCTGTTTGCCTGGCGCGCGCCGCAGATTGGCCTCGGCGCCAGCTTTGAGCCGGTTTCGAAAGAAGCGCTGCTGCTTTCGAACAACGTGTTGCTGATGGTGGCACTGGCCGCCGTGCTGCTCGGCACGCTGTATCCGATGCTGCTGGACGCATTGGGGCTCGACAAGATTTCGGTGGGGCCACCGTATTTCGACAGCGTGTTCGTACCGCTGATGACGCCCGCCATTTTCCTCATGGGCGTGGCGCCCCTGGCGCGCTGGAAAGCCGCGCGTTTGCCGGAACTGGCGGTGCGCTTGCGCTGGGCGGCACTGGTCAGCGTACTCACTGCGCTTGTGCTGCCATTTTTGCTGGGTGAGTGGCACTCGCTCGTGAGCCTCGGGTTGTTGTTGGCACTGTGGACCTTCACCACGATTGCGGTGAGTGTGCGTGAGCGTCTGCGGCATGGCAGTGGCTCGTTTTTCGCCCAGTTGCGGCGTGTGCCGCGCTCGACTTACGGCATGTGGCTGGCGCATGCGGGCATTGGGGTGTTTATCGTTGGCGTGACGCTGGTCAAAGGCTATGAGTCCGAACGGGATGTGCCACTGCGTCCTGGCGAAAGTGCGGAGCTGGGGGGCTATCAGTTCCGTCTGGATGGCGTGCGCCGTGTGAGCGGGCCCAATTACGAAGCCCAGCGCGGCACGATTACCGTGAGCCGGGCGGGCCAGCGGATCGCCACGTTGCACCCTGAAAAACGTATCTTCCTCGTGCAAAAGATGCCGATGACCGAAGCCGCGATCGACCACGGCGTGCTGCGTGATTTGTATGTCGCCATGGGCGAGCCGATTGCAACGGGGGGATGGACGGTGCGGCTTCATATCAAGCCGTTCGTGCGCTGGATCTGGGCGGGTTGTCTGTTGATGGCGGCAGGCGGCCTGCTCGCCGCGAGTGATCGTCGCTATCGGCTACTGCCTGCGCGGCGCAAACCTGCCGCGCAGCAAAAGCCGGCTGCCGCAAATGCCGAAGGTACGGGGCGATGAAGCGTTTTTTGCTGCCGTTACTGGCTTTTGTCGTGCTGCTGGGTTTGCTGGCTGCCGGGCTTAAACACGATCCCCGCAAGCTGCCCTCCGCGTTGCTCGGACAGCCCGCGCCGAGCTTTGATCTCCCCCTTTTGCACGCGCCTGGGCAGCGTCTTGCCTCGGATACGTTACGCGGCCAGGTGTGGTTGCTGAACGTCTGGGCCTCATGGTGTACATCATGCCGCGAAGAACATCCGTTGCTGCTCGAGCTGGCGGCGCGTCACGTGGTGCCGGTCTATGGCCTGAACTACAAGGATGAAAGCGCGCCCGCGCTGCAATGGCTGGCGTTGGCGGGGGACCCCTATACCGCATCGTTGGTGGATCGCAATGGGCAAACCGGAATTGATTACGGCGTGTATGGCGTACCGGAAACCTTCGTCATCGACCGCGCGGGACGTGTGCGTTATCGCCATGCAGGGCCACTGACGCGGGCCACGCTGGACGAAGTGATCTTGCCGCTGGTGCGGCAGCTACAGGGTGAGGATGCGCATGTCACAGCGGCAGCGGTTGTTCATTAATGGGCCTGAGCGGCTGCGCAGGGGCGCATGGACGCTGATTCTACTGGCGCTAGTGCTGGCGCTGATGCTGGTATCAGGCAGGGCGCCCGGTGTTGCGCTGGGCGCCGTTCCAAACGTAACGCCTGAACCGTCAGCCGCGGTGGTGGAGGAACGGGTCCGGCACCTCGCGGAGCGCTTGCGCTGCCTTGTGTGCCAGAACCAGACACTGGCCGATTCGAATGCGGATCTGGCGGCCGATCTGCGTGAAAAAATCCGTGAGCAGGTCCGTCAAGGTGCGACTGACGTACAAATCGAAGCCTATATGGTGCAACGCTATGGCGATTTCGTTTTGTATCAGCCGCCGCTTAAACCTGCGACATGGATGCTCTGGTTCGGGCCGTTTATCGCGCTGGGCTTAGGGGCTTGCATCCTGTGGCGTGCGCTCAGGCGCCATCGCGCTGCTGTCGCGGCATTACCCACGCTCGACGACGACGCGCACCAGCGCGCCGCAAAGTTGCTTGAAACATTTGATCAGGATTCCCGCCGATGACGATTCTCTGGCTCGTGATGGGTGCGATGTTGCTGGTGGCGCTGGCATGCGTGATTCCGCCTTTGCTGCGGCCGGGTGTCAACGGACGCGGCGGCGCACGCGAGCCGCAACGCCGCGAGCTTGCAGTGGCACTGTATCGGGCGCAGCAGGCCGAGGCGGGGCAGGAATTGGCCAGCGGTCAGCTCTCGCCGCAGCAATACGCCGAGGTGGAACGTGAACTTGAGCAGCGTTTGCTGGATGAGGCCAAGGGTGCCGACGACGGGCATGACGCTGCTGTATCACGGGCCCGCAGCGCCAGCCCGCGCGCCGAGCTATGGCAGCGTGCGGGCATGGCGGCGTTGTTGCTGGCCTTGCTGCCATCCGCTGCGCTCTTGTTGTACCTGAAGCTGGGCAATCCCGTGGCGGCGCTTGTGCAAAGTGGAGAGGCAACGGATCAGGCGGAACGTCACGCTGATTCACCGGCTTCGCTGGATGCGATGGTGGCCCGTCTCGCCGCCCGGCTGGCGCGTCAGCCTGATGACGCACAAGGCTGGTCGATGCTGGCGCGCTCCTATATCGTGCTGGCTCGCCCGGATGATGCCGTGGTGGCCTATCAGCGCGCGCTGGCGTTGACGCCAGAAGACCCTGCGCTGCTCGCCGATTATGCCGACGCACTAGTGAGCGCGAATGGCGGGACATTCGATGAGTTCGCGGGAATGCAGATTCATGCGGCACTGGCGCTGGATCCTATGCAGCCGAAGGCCTTGGCTTTGGCGGGAGCGATGGCGCTGGAGCAGCGCGATTACCGCCAGGCGATCACTTTCTGGCAGCGCCTGGCGCAGGTGCCTGGTGTCCCGCCAGAGATGGCCGCTCAGGCGGGCCGGCAGATCGCAGAGATGCAAAGCCTGATGCACAAGGTTCCGGGCATGGCTTCCGTGCCTGCTACCGCGGTAAGCCCACGAGCGCTAGAAGTTCATGTGAGCTTGAGCCCAACGCTTGCCATGCAGGCAAAGCCGGATGACACGGTGTTTGTGGTGGCACGTGCGGTGGATGGACCACGCATGCCGCTGGCTGTGCAACGTCTGCGTCTTGCTGATTTGCCTGTCACGGTACGGCTTGATGATTCGATGGCGATGACCCCCGAATTGCGCCTGTCGGCGTTCGAGCGTGTGCAGGTCGAGGCGCATGTGTCGGCGAGTGGCGAGGCCCGGCCGAAAAAGGGCGATTTGCTGGGCCAGAGTGGGCCGCTTGCGATGGATAAAAAAATTATTGATGTTGTGGTTAATCAGAAGGTCAATTAATGGTTGATTTGGCTGGTTGATATTGCGTTAATAATATAAAGATGCAATTGTTGTTATTGCATTTTTTATGGATAAATTTAAGTTATATATATAGCGAAAGAATTGGCACATTGCTGGTTTTCATGGATTTAATATTCATTTTCCAGATCAGGGAAATTCAACCGGAATTGCGGAGAATGAATCTGAAGATGGAGTCTGTAATTGAAAACCATATGGGCATGACCCATGAAACTAGCGAGGTGTTGAGATGCGAATTAATAAAGCGGAAGGAAATCAGGCATTATGGGCCAAGAATGAGCAGGGCTCTGAGAAAACGACGGCTCAGATGCCTATTCCAAGGCTGCAAAATATACCGCATTCAGTGTATTCCCTGGGCGCAAAGCCCGACAATATGCCGCAGCAGAAGTTGAACCCGTCATTGGGAATGCAGTGCCCGTGTGTTCCAGGTGGCCCGGGTGCTCCAGGCGGTCCGGGTGCTCCAGGTGGTCCGAGTGCTCCAGGTGGTCCGGGCGCTTCAGTCGGTTCGGGTGCTCTAGGTGGTCCGGGCGCTTCAGTCGGTTCGGGTGCTCTAGGTGGTCCGGGCGCTTCAGTCGGTTCGGGTGCTCTAGGCGGTCCGGGTACTTCAGTCGGTTCGGGTGCTCTAGGCGGTCCGGGCACTTCAGTTGGTTCGGGTGCTCTAGGCGGTCCGGGCACTTCAGTCGGTTCGGGTGCTCTAGGCGGTCCGGGCGCTTCAGTCGGTTCGGGTGCTCTAGGCGGTCCGGGCACTTCAGTTGGTTCGGGTGCGCTAGGCGGTCCGGGCACTTCAGTCGGTTCGGGTGCGCTAGGCGGTCCGGGCACTTCAGTCGGTTCGGGTGCTCTAGGCGGTCCGGGCACTTCAGTCGGTTCGGGTGCTCTAGGCGGTCCGGGCGCTTCAGGCGGTCCGGGCACTTCAGGTGGTCCGGGCACTTCAGGTGGTCCGGGTGCTCCAGGCGGTCCGGGTGCTCCAGGTGGTCCCGGTACTGAAGTCGGTCCATGTGTTATAGACGAGTCGGGTGTTGCCAGTTCTTTAGTTCGCCCAAGTCCCGGTACTAAAGTTGATCCGTACGGGCCCATCAATTCAACCCATGCTCCATCCGTACAATCCATGCCCCATCCGTCTAAATCAGAACCTCTGCCGCTCCCAGAAGATTTATCAGGTGCAAAGCCCGTGGATTCAGCGGAGGAAAGAACCCTTGCCGGGTAAACGAGCCAGTACAAGGTTACAACAACATGCCAGAAATACCAGCGCCGGCTTCTGCTGAAGAGAGAAGTATGCAAGCGTAAATAATTCGTGTGAAAAAATGGATTTTCGGTTCCAGTTTTCACCTCCAAAATACCGCTAGACGAGATAACTCGCATACTGGCCCGTCGTCACGGAAGCAGTGCCCGGGTAGTCAGAAAAGCCGTCAGATGAACTGAACCCCAAGATTTGGACACTGATCCATCCCTTGGGGGTTTTTTCATGTCGAAGCGCGACGAGCAGTTCAAGCTCAAGGTGGTAAAGCGGTATCTGGCTAGAGGCATAGTCAGTACAGCGGTTTACTCAATGGCGATACAAAGAGACGATACAAAGAGGCGATACAAGAGCGAACCGATAACAGAGACAGGTTGAAAAAAGCCGAATGACCCGGATGATGCCTACATAAGCTGGCTAGTCTCATGCCAGCAGTGCAAACAAAAAAACCAGCTATCGGCTTGACGCCTCTAGCTGGTTTTTTCAATTGATGCTAACTGGGGAAAACTTCAGCCCAGCTTTTTAGAAGCGGTGACGCAGGCCCAGGTTGACCAGCTCTTGCGAGCTCTTGCCACCGTAACCATACGAACCGATCGACGCCTGGGCATCGACGATTGCACCGGTGCTGCCATCGCGTGTCGTGCCGCTTGCATGTTGCCATGCGCCGACCAGATATATATCCGTGCGCTTCGACAGCGAGTAGTCCGCACCCAGCGAAACCTGGTGGTACGTCGCACCCGTGTCACCCGTCGACTTCGTGTAGCTGTAGCCCACACCCACCAGCATGGCTGGTGTAGCCTGGTAGTTCAGGAAGCCTTGTCCCGTGTTGAACTTCTCTGAACTAGCGAAGCCCGATTGCGCATCGCTCTTGTATTGCGCGTTGCTGTAGTTCAGGCCGAACGTGAACGGACCTGTAACGTATTGCGCTGCCACGCGGGCGATGTTGATCGACTTGGCGCTGGCGTAAGCGGCGTTGATATTGCTGCCGTCAAACGTGCCATCCGACGTTGCCGACGACGACCAGCCTGTCCGTGTCACCACGTTGCCAGCTGGGTTCGAGGCAGCGAAGTAGCCACCTGCGATCGAGAACGGACCGTTGTTGTACGAAGCCGCTGCCGACCATGTCTGGCCTGCGCCCGTTTGGCCAGCGATGCCGCCCATGGCGTACATGCCTTCAAACTGGAAGCCAGCGAATACCGGCGAAACATACTTCAGTGCATTGCTGGTACGCGAGCTGTTGTCGTTGTTGTCAACGTCGCCTGCCGTGGCGAATGCGCTACCGAAGTAGTTGTCACCCGTGAGGCCTTGAACCATGTCGACCAGCGGGTCGTACTGACGGCCCACGGTGAACGTGCCCCATGCATCGTGCGACAGGCCAACGTAGGCTTGACGACCGAACATGCGGTTGCCTTGGCCCAGACGGCCGTTATTTGGATCGAAGCCGTTTTCCAACTGGAAGATGGCCTTCAGACCGCCGCCCAGATCTTCCGACCCCTTCATGCCCCAACGGCTGCCCGACAGGTTGCCCTGGTACAGGCCCCATTGGCTATCGCCGGCCGGATTGGCGTTATGTACGTACTGGATCGATTCGTCGATCACGCCGTACAGGGTGACGCTGCTTTGCGCGTGCGCTACACCTGCAACGCCCAGCAGGGCCAGTGAGAGGCCAGTTAGTGCGATTCGTTTCATCCATTTCTCCACGCAGATGATTGGTTTCGTTATTGCGGGTTGGAGAATAGCGTAGGGCTTGGCGATGCAAAAAGATGAAAAAAATAGTGTCTTAAAAAAGTAACAATTTGCTGCTGCGGCATGAGCCAGACGGCGAGGCCTGTTTCTGGAGGAGTGGCTAAATGTCGTTATATACGTCGAATCACGCCGTCTTTTGCTGCGAAAAAATCCTAATGGGGGAGGGCGGTGGGCCGGGCGAAATGGTCGGAAGAATGACGGGCTATTTTTTTTAAACGATCCATCAAACAAGGGGGAATTTATGCTAAGTGGATCATTTCTGACGCGCTCACCCTAGGCCCGCTGTTTGAAACGGGCGTTGGCGCCTGGCGCACCAGGCTGTCTGCTTATCTATTGAGTAGGCCGCGAACGAGCGCGATTTCCACGGCGGCTGGCGCGGCTGGCGAACGCGAATGCGAGCCCTGCCGCGAGCGTCAGCGGCCCCCATGGCTGGCGCTTCAAGTGACGATTTGCCTCTGTCGTGAGATGGCTCGCCTGCTCAATCATCGTAGCCATCGTATGTATCGCCTGGGTGTTGGCCTCGGCTAGCCGCTGGCTGATCGGGCGCGTTGCGCTGGCTTCCGCCGTTGCGGTTCTGGCGGCCTGCGTGGCCAGCGTGCCGTCAGCGCAGGCGAGTGCGGTGTCTGTCGTGAGCGTCGTGAGCGTCGTCGTGGCTTGGGACATAACCGGAGCCGCGCTGACCCGCGTCGATGCCGCGAGTGCCGAAGCCAGCGCGGCCCGGCTGCCTGGGGGCGGATCGTTGTCCATCAGGCCCCAGACGCCACGCGGATCGTTGAGCCGTCCGCGTGCCGCGGAAAACTCCGCCCCCAGCAGCAAGACGGCTGCCGAAAAATACAGCCACATCAACAGCACCGCCAGCGATCCGGCGGCACCAAACGTACTGGCCATGCCCGCGTGAGCCAGATACAGGGCGAACAGCTTCTTGCCGAGCGAAAACAGCAGCGCTGCGATGATGCCGCCCACCAGCGCATCGCGCCAGCGCACGCGCGCATCGGGCAAGAATTTGAGTAACGCGGCAAACGCGAGCGCCAGTACCAGCCCCCCCACGAATAATTGCAGCAGGTTGCTCAGCACCATATAGGGCGAGTTACCCCAGAGCCACTGGCCGAGGAACGTGAGCACCGTGTCCAGCACCAGCGAGACGATCAGCAGGAAAGCCACACCCAGCACCAGGCCAAACGAGATGAGCCGCACGCGCACCAGAGCGAGCACGCTGGAAGTGCGCGAGAGCATCGTGGGCCAGACGATATTCAGCGCGCTATTGAGCGAGGAGAAGGTCGCGGAGGCGCCCACTGCCAGCATCAGCAGCGAAATCAGGGCGGCGATTCCTCCCGCGTTGCCGCTGCGATGCGCATTTTCCACGATGGTTTGCACGCTGCTGGCCGCCTCGTTGCCCAGCATCCCATGCACCTGATTGAAGAGCTCGCCGCGTGCTGCTTCCGCGCCAAAAAACCAGCCCGCCACGGCGATCACCATGACGAGCATGGGCGAGAGCGAAAACGCGGCATAAAACGCAATGCTGGCGGCCATCGCCGCGCAGCGGTCTTCTGCAAACTGCTTGAGCGCGCCGACAACCCAGGAAGCATGCTGGCGCGCGGTGGTTTGCAGTTTGTCGGCGGAAAGAGCATCCAGATCCATGTAGTCCTTCTGTGCGGGAATGTGATGGGAGTGGGAGTGGCAGGCGCCACTATAGCCTGGCACCGCCGCGTCATACGGCTTCGCAGCCCCGGCTGGCTTCAGGTTTTTGCTTGTTGAGAAAAGTCTTATACTTGCGCCACCCCCACAACAACATAGCCGAGGGCACCATGCTGCAACTGTCCCGGCGCCAGTTCCTGAAAATCACGGCAACCACGCTAGCTGGATCGAGCCTTGCATTGATGGGCTTTTCTCCAGAACCCGCGCTTGCCGAGGTCAGACAATACAAACTGGCGCGCACCACCGAAACCCGTAATACCTGCCCTTACTGTTCAGTCGGTTGCGGCATTCTGCTCTACGGCCTGGGCGATGGCGCGAAAAACGCGGTCTCCAGCATCATTCACATCGAAGGCGACGCCGATCATCCGGTCAATCGCGGCACCCTGTGCCCGAAAGGCGCGAGCCTGATCGACTTTATTCACAGCCCAAGCCGCCTGACCCAGCCGCAATACCGTGCCGCTGGATCAAATACCTGGCAGCCGATCGCATGGGGCGATGCCCTCGACCGCATTGCCCGGCTGATGAAAGAAGACCGCGATGCCAACTTCATCGAAACCACCGAAGATGGCAAACGCGTTAACCGCTGGCTGACCACGGGCATGCTGGCGGCCTCGGCGGGCAGCAACGAAGTGGGCTATCTGACGCACAAAACAGTTCGCAGCATGGGCATGCTGGCGTTCGACAACCAGGCGCGTGTCTGACACGGTCCGACGGTGGCAGGTCTTGCCCCGACGTTTGGCCGTGGTGCGATGACGAACCATTGGGTCGACATCAAGAACGCCGATGTGATTCTCGTGATGGGCGGCAACGCCGCTGAAGCGCATCCGTGCGGCTTCAAATGGGTGACCGAAGCGAAGGCCCACCGCAAGGCGCGGTTGATCGTGGTGGACCCACGCTTTACGCGCACGGCATCGGTGGCCGATTTTTATGCGCCTATTCGCACGGGTACCGATATCGTTTTTCTGGGGGGCGTGATCCGCTACCTGCTGGAAAACGACAAGATCCAGCACGAGTACGTGAAGAATTTCACGGATTTCCCGTTCATCGTGCGCGAGGACTACGCGTTCGGCGAGGGTCTTTTTTCTGGCTACGACGCGCAAAAACACGGCTATCCCGACAAGTCCAGCTGGGACTACGAGCGCGGCGATGATGGCTATGTGCGCACCGATCCGACGCTGCAGCATCCACGCTGCGTCTATACGCTGCTCAAGCAGCACTACGCGCGTTATACGCCGGAGATGGTCGAGAAAACCTGCGGCACGCCGAAGGATAAATTCCTCAAGGTGTGCGAGATGCTTGCCACCACAGCGGTGCCTGGGCGCGCGGGCACGATTCTCTACGCGCTTGGCTGGACGCATCACTCGGTGGGCGCGCAGATGATCCGCACGGGCGCGATGGTGCAACTGCTGCTCGGCAATATCGGTATCGCGGGGGGCGGCATGAATGCGCTGCGCGGGCATTCGAACATCCAGGGCTTGACCGATCTGGGCCTGATGTCGAACCTGCTGCCAGGCTATATGACGTTGCCCAACGAAGCCGAGCAGGCGTTCGACGGTTATATCAGCCAGCGCGCGCCGCAACCGCTGCGTCCCAACCAGCTGAGCTACTGGAAGAACTACAAGGCGTTTTTCGTCAGCTTCATGAAGTCCTGGTGGGGCGATGCGGCCACCGCGGAGAACAACTGGGGCTACGATTTCCTGCCCAAGCTCGATCGTCCCTACGACCTGCTGCAAGTGCTCGAACTTATGAGCCAGGGCAAGATGAACGGCTACATCGCGCAAGGCTTCAACCCGCTCGCGTCGGCGCCCAACAAGGCCAAGACGGCCGCGAGCCTCGCCAAACTCAAGTGGCTCGTCATCATGGATCCGCTGGCGACCGAAACTTCGGAGTTCTGGCAGAACCACGGCGAGTACAACGATGTCGATCCCGCCTCGATCCAGACCGAGGTGTTCCGTTTGCCGACCACCTGCTTCGCGGAAGAACGCGGCTCGCTGGTGAGTTCGAGCCGCGTGCTGCAATGGCACTGGCAAGGCGCGGAGCCACCGGGCGCGGCGAAGAGCGATCTCGAGATCATGTCGGGCTTGTTCTTGCGCATGCGCCGCGCCTATCAGGAGCACGGCGGCAAGTATCCCGAGCCGATTCTCAAGCTGAGCTGGCCCTACGCGAACCCGGAAAGCCCCACGCCCGAAGAGCTGGCGATGGAATACAACGGCCGCGCGCTGGCGGACCTGACCGATGCGAAAGATCCCAGCAAAGTGGTGCTCAAGCGTGGCGAGCAACTGTCCGGTTTTGCGCAGCTCAAGGACGATGGCACCACGGCGAGCGGCTGCTGGATTTTCTGCGGCGCGTGGACCCAGGCGGGCAACCAGATGGGCCGGCGCGACAACGCCGACCCAAGCGGTATCGGTCAGACGCTCAACTGGGCATGGGCCTGGCCGGCGAACCGGCGCATTTTGTACAACCGCGCCTCGTGCGATGTGGCGGGCCAGCCGTTCGATGCCACCCGCAAGCTGATCGGCTGGAATGGCCGGACATGGAGCGGCGCCGATATTCCCGATTACAAGGCCGATGAGCCGCCCGAAAACGGCATGGGCCCCTTCATCATGAATCCCGAAGGTGTGGCGCGTTTTTTCGCCCGCGAGCAAATGAACGAAGGGCCGTTCCCCGAGCATTACGAACCGTTTGAAAACCCGCTGGGCTACAACCCGCTGCACCCGGAAAACGCGCAAGCCACCAGCAATCCGGCGGCGCGCGTGTTCCCGGATGACCGGGCAGCGTTCGGTGTCGCCGCTGATTTTCCGCATGTGGCAACGACCTACCGTCTGACCGAGCATTTCCATTTCTGGACCAAGCACGCCCGGCTCAACGCCATCATTCAGCCACAGCAGTTTGTCGAAATGGGCGAAGAGCTGGCCCAAGCCGTTGGGGTGAAAGCGGGTGAGCGCGTCAAGGTGTCGTCTAACCGCGGGCATATCGTCGCCGTCGCGGTGGTGACCAAACGTATCAAGCCCTTGATGATCGACGGCAAGAAAGTGCAAACGGTTGGCATTCCGTTGCATTGGGGCTTCACCGGCTTGACCCGGCCCGGCTATCTCGCCAATACACTCACGCCTGTCGTGGGCGACGGCAATTCCCAGACACCGGAATTCAAGTCGTTCCTCGTCAAGGTCGAAAAGGCATAGGGGGCGACATGGCACTGCAATCACTGGATATCAAACGCCTGTCGGCCACTACCGTGCCGCCGCCCGGCGTGCGCGAACCCGTCACGGGCAGCGTCGCCAAGCTGATCGACGTCACGAAGTGCATCGGCTGCAAGGCATGCCAGACCGCCTGCATGGAATGGAATGACCTGCGCGACGAAATCGGCGAGAACGTCGGGGTGTACGACAACCCGCTCGACTTGAGCGAGCATTCGTGGACCGTGATGCGTTTTTCGGAGTACGAGAACCCGGCGGGCGATCTCGAATGGCTGATTCGCAAGGACGGCTGCATGCATTGCGAGGACCCCGGCTGCCTGAAGGCATGCCCCGCGCCAGGCGCCATCGTGCAGTACACCAATGGCATCGTCGATTTTCATGAAGAAAACTGCATCGGTTGCGGCTACTGCGTGACCGGTTGCCCGTTCGACGTGCCACGCATTTCAAAGAAGGATCATCGCGCGTACAAGTGCACGCTGTGTTCGGATCGCATCGCGGTCGGTCAGGAGCCCGCATGCGTGAAGACCTGCCCAACCGGCGCGATTGTGTTCGGCACGAAAGAGGACATGAAGCAGCACGCCGCCGAACGCATCGACGATCTGAAAGAACGGGGCTTCGCTCAGGCCGGGCTGTATGACCCGGCGGGTGTCGGCGGCACGCACGTGATGTATGTGCTGCATCACGCGGATCAGCCGACGCTCTATCACGGCTTGCCGCAGAACCCGAAGATCAGCCCGATGGTGCGCCTATGGAAGGGGCTGGCCAAGCCTCTGGCGGTGGCGGGCATTGCGCTGGCGGCGCTGGGTGGCTTGTTCCATTACACCCGCATGGGCCCGAACGAAGTGAGCGAGGCGGAGGAGCAGGCCGCACGCGACGAAGCCGACCTGATCCGCCGCCGCGCACGTGGCGCAGGGCAACATGAGGAGCACGCTGATGAAACCTGAAGACCCGAACCTGATCGTGCGCTACACGCCGAACGAGCGCACGAATCACTGGATCACCGCGATCACGTTCGTGCTGCTGGCGCTCTCTGGGCTGGCGCTGTTTCATCCGTCGCTGTTCTGGCTCAGCACGCTTTTTGGCGGTGGACAGTGGACACGCATTCTGCATCCGTTTGTCGGGCTGGTGATGTTCGTTTCGTTTCTGCTTTTGGCGCTGCGTTTTTGGCGCCACAACGCGTTCGATCGCAACG
The DNA here is from genome assembly GCF_009455685.1 of Paraburkholderia hayleyella. Lineage (NCBI taxonomy): Bacteria > Pseudomonadati > Pseudomonadota > Betaproteobacteria > Burkholderiales > Burkholderiaceae > Paraburkholderia > Paraburkholderia hayleyella. The sequence continues at coordinate 206,646 of NZ_QPES01000002.1, forward strand.
ATGCGCAATGGCTGCGGCAGATCGGCGACGTGCTGGCGAACCGCGAGGAGAAGCTGCCTGAAGTAGGGCGCTACAACGCGGGACAAAAGCTGCTGTTCTATGTAATGGTGCTGTGCCTCGTGCTGTTGCTGGCGAGCGGCATTGTGATCTGGCGCCGGTACTTCTCGTTCTATTTTCCAGTGAACGCCGTGCGGCTGGCGTCGGACATACATGCGGTGGCCGCGTTCGCGTTGATCGTCGGCATTGTCGTGCACGTCTATGCGGGGTTTTGGGTGAAGGGCTCGATTGGTGCGATGGTGCGCGGCACGGTCACGCTTGGGTGGGCACGCAAGCATCACGTGCGCTGGTTCCGCGAGAAGGTGAAGTAGTCCTGGCGCTTGCCGGGCCGCTCTGCCCCGTTCAGCTCATTGCCGCGTGGTTTAAGATTGGCGCCGCCACTCAATGTGTCAATTGCACAATTGCATTGAGTGGCGTTTGCTTTTTTGCGCGCCGCTGGCGTTTCGACCGCAACGGTAACGGTAGCGGCAGCAATAACGGCAGCAATAACGGCAGCGGCAGCGGCCCTGCGCAACTCATCGCCCACCGATCAACCCGCAACGCCAGAACGCCTAAGGATTCATTCAAACCATGGTGCAACGCATCCTCGACCCGGGCCAGATAGAAGCGCTCGATCACTCCGCGATCCCTCGTCTTCGGCTGCCCGAGCGCGCCACGGTGTTCGCGGCTCGCGCGGCGCGCCTGCGTCAACTGGCAGGCAGCAACCCGATCGGCGGTTACGTTCGCCTGATGGCGGTGCTAGCCGAAGCGCAGCAGCAGGCGCTGGCGCACAGCCGCGCAGCATTGCCTGCCGCCGCCATGGCCACCGCCCAGACGCATGCGCTGCCCCTCCTTGCCGCCCAGGCGTCTGAGCGCAGTGATGCCTGGCACGCTGTGCTGCCCCGCCTGCTCGATCGCATCGAGGCCGCGGGCGCCGTGACCCCCGCGCTCGCCAACGTGCTGGACAACTTGCGCGCGATGCCCGCCGCCGAACTGAACGCCAGAGCCGACGCGCTGCTCGCGCAACGTTTCAGCGAGATCCAGCCGGCTAGTGCGCCATTCATCATGGCGGCGTTGCAGGTAATCTGGACCGATCTGGCAAGCCAGCTCGACGCGCGTGCGGTGCCTTACCCCGAGACGCCCGGTGTGTGCCCGGTTTGCGGCGGCGCGCCGGTGGCGAGCATCGTGCGTGTCGGCGCTCAGTACGATGGCTATCGCTATCTTCAGTGCGGTTTGTGTACGAGCGAGTGGCATGTCGTGCGCGCCAAATGTTCGGCTTGCGATTCGACCAAGGGCATTGCTTATCACGGTATCGAAGGGGGGAACGCAGCGCTCAAGGCCGAATCGTGCGATGCATGCCACACCTATCGCAAGATCGGCTACCAGGAAAAAGACTTCGATTTCGAGCCGCTCGCGGATGACCTTGCCAGCCTCACGCTCGACTTGCTGATGAATGAAGCCGGTTATCAGCGCGCAGGGCCCAATCCGCTGTTATGGCCTGAGGCGCCGTCTGACGCCTGATTCCTCGCAATCTTTCCGCACAAGGCTTCGCGCATGAGCAAGGCAGCACCTGAACGACAAGAACAGTTGAGCGGTTTGGCCCGTTTGCCTGCGGTGGAACGTGTGATGGCGCTCGCTGAAGCGAGCGAGCCCGTTGCCCTTTATGGCCGCAGCCAGGTGCTCGATGCAGTGCGTGCGGCGCTCGATGCCAGGCGAGATGCGTGGCGGGCGGGGGCGGCGTTGGCGTCGGCCGCCTGCGAGGCGGTGTCCGTTCTCAATGAAGCCGTGCAGCACCTGAGCGTGCGCGCCCAGCCGCGCTTGCGCAGCGTGTTCAATCTGAGCGGCACCGTGTTGCATACCAATCTTGGCCGCGCGTTGCTTCCCGACGTGGCGGTGCAAGCTGTCGTGACCGCGCTGACGCAGCCGCTGAACCTCGAGTTCGATCTTGCAACCGGCCGCCGCGGCGAGCGCGACGATCTGGTCGAAGCGCTGTTATGCGAGCTGACCGGTGCCCAGGCCGCCACCGTGGTGAACAACAACGCCGCCGCCGTGCTGCTGACGCTGTCCGCGCTGGCGAGCAAAAAAGAAGTCATCGTGTCGCGCGGCGAACTGGTGGAGATCGGCGGCGCTTTCCGCATCCCGGACATCATGAACCGCGCTGGGGCCAGGCTGCGCGAAGTCGGCACGACGAACCGCACGCATCTGCGCGATTACGCCGAGGCGCTCAACCCGCGCAGCGCGCTGTTGATGAAGGTGCATTGCAGCAACTATGCGATCAACGGTTTTACCCAAAGCGTCGAACTCGATGAACTCGTGCCGCTGGCACGGCAGCAGGGCGTGCCGGTGGTGGTCGATCTTGGCAGCGGCACGCTCGCCGATCTGACGCAGTGGGGCTTGCCAGGCGAGCCGACCGTGCGTGACACGATTGCGGCGGGCGCTGATGTGGTGACGTTCAGCGGCGACAAACTATTAGGCGGGCCGCAAGCCGGATTGATCGTCGGGCGCGAAGAATGGATTCGCAAAATCCGGCGCCATCCGCTCAAGCGCGCGTTACGCGTGGGCAAGCTCACACTTGCCGCCTTGGAACCGGTGTTGCAGCTGTATCGCGCGCCCGAGCTGCTAGGCGAGCGGCTCACCACCTTGCGCTTGCTGACACGCCCTGCTTCTGCGATGCAGGCCGCCGCGCTGCGTGTGCAGCCGGTGTTGCAACGCGCGCTAGGCGAGCGGTTCACGGTGGAGGTCGAGCCCATGCTGAGCCAGATCGGCAGCGGGGCGTTGCCGGTCGACCTGCTGCCGAGCTACGGCCTCGCGGTACGCCGGGCGGGAGGCAAACGCGGTGGCCGTCTGCTGCTAGAGGCCGAAACGACATTGCGCGCGTGGCCACGCCCGGTGCTGGGCCGCATCAAGGACGACACGCTCTGGCTCGATCTGCGCTGCCTTGAATCCGGCGATGAAGCGCTCTTCATCGCCCAGTGCGCAGCGGTGACGCGATGATCGTCGGAACCGCGGGCCATATTGACCACGGCAAGACCACCCTGGTGCGGGCGCTGACGGGGGTCGATACCGATCGCCTCAAGGAAGAAAAAACACGCGGTATTTCGATCGAACTGGGCTATGCCTACACGCCGCTGGAAAATGGCGAGGTTCTCGGGGTGATCGACGTGCCGGGTCATGAAAAACTGGTGCATACGATGGCCGCGGGCGCCTGCGGCATTGATTTCGCCCTGCTGGTGATTGCCGCCGACGATGGCGTGATGCCGCAAACGCGCGAGCATCTGGCGATCCTGCAATTGCTAGGCGTCACGCAAGGGGCGGTGGCGCTGAGCAAAACCGATCGGGTCGACGCCGCGCGCCGTGAGCAAGTCCGTGCGGAAATACAGGCCTGGCTGGCGGCAACGCCGCTGGCGCATGCGCCCGTGTTCGAAACCTGCGCTACTCAGCCCGATGACCCCGGCGTATCACGGTTGCGCGAGGCCTTGCACCAGGCCGCGCAGCGCATGCGCACGCGTCGTGATGACGGGTTGTTCCGCCTCGCGGTGGATCGTGTGTTTACGCTCGCGGGCCAGGGCACGGTGGTCACTGGAACCGTGTTCGCCGGTCAGGTGGCCCATGGTGCGACGCTGCTGTTAGCGCCTGCCGGAAAGCGGGTGAAAATCCGCAGTCTGCACGCGCAAAACCGTGCGAGCGCAAGCGGTCATGCCGGACAGCGTTGCGCGCTCAATCTCGCGGGGATCGAGCGCGAGGCCCTCGCGCGCGGCGACTGGATTGTCGATGAGGCCTTGGGCGAGACTTCCGTGCGGCTCGATGTCGAACTCAGGCTACTGCCCGATGCAGGGCTCACGTTGCAACACTGGACGCCGTTGCACGTGCATCTGGGGACGACACATCAGGTCGCTCATGTCACGTTGCTTGAGGGCGATACGCTGCAAGCGGGCAACATGGCGCGCGTTCAACTGGTTTTTTCCGCGCCGCTCTGCGCGCTGCCAGGTGACCGTTTTATCGTGCGCAATGCCCAGGCGAGCCGCACCGTAGGCGGTGGCCGGGTGCTCGACCCCTTTGCTCCGGCGCGCAAGCGCCGCACGCCGGAGCGGCGGGCCTGGCTCGACGCTGTTCAAGGCTGGCTCGATGATGGCCGCCTTGAACGCTTGTTAGCCCAGGCGCCCTGCGGCATGTTGCGTTCACGGCTGATGCGCTTGAGTGGACAGGGCGCAGGTTCACTGAACTTGCCGGGCGAGGCGCGTGAAATCCCCCTGCACGGCAAGGCCGCTGCGGATGCGCTAGTGATCTTGCAGACGCATTGGATGGCATGGGGCGAGCGCATCGTGATGGCGTTGCAGCAGTTTCATACGCGCTTTCCCGACGAGCCTGGCGCTGACATGGCACGGCTGCGGCGCAGCACCGCGCCTTTGCTGCCCGAAGCGTTATGGCATGCGGCAGTAGAAGCCTTGCTGGCCGCGCGCAAGGTGAGCCGGAGCGGGCCATGGCTCCATTTGCCGGCCCATTCCGTGACGCTCGATGCTACGGAGCAAACGCTCGCCGCAAGCGTGTTGCCGTTGCTGCTTCAAGGGCGTTTCGATCCCCCATGGGTACGTGATCTGGCGGCGGCGATTCCGCTACCCGAGGAGCGCGTGCGCGCGCTGTTGCGCAAACTGGCACGGCAAGGTGAGGTGGATCAGGTCGTGCGCGACCTGTTTTATCCCCATGAGGTGATATGTGAGCTGGCGCGGCTGATCGCGCAATGGGTTGAGCGCCATGAGGGCGCGGGGCTTAACGCGGCGGCGTTTCGTGATATGACCGGGCTCGGGCGCAAACGCGCGATCCAGATTTTGGAGTTCTTCGATCGTGTTGGCTATACTCGCTTCCAGCGTGAAGTCCATGTTTTGCGCACAGATAGCCTGCTTTATAGCGAGGCTTGACGTTTAGGCCAGGGGCTCTGGCCGACATCTTTATCGGAAGGCATACGCATCGGGTGGTGCGGCTGGACTTCAAATCCAGTAGGGGGTGTCAGACACTCCCTGGTCGGCTCGACTCCGGCTGCCTTCCGCCATGGAGGTTTGCGGGTTTTCGGCGGTCTGCCGGACGTCGCTTCATTGCGTGATAGTGTGGGTTTTTCTGCCCGTTATGATTGACCTATTTTTTTTACGGCGGCGGCGAGGCTGCTGGTTGCGAGATGTGCATATCTTCTCGTAGATGCCGTTGTTTTATGCCCCAGCACGCCTGCTACTGTGTAAAGATCTATTCCGGCATTAATCATTTCCGATGCTGCGCTGTGTCGCAAATCGTGAAATCTAATGTCGGGATGTCCTGATTTTTTTCGCGTTTTTACCCACTCTGATTTAACTTTCCACGGTAACACCGTAAATTTCACTCGGCGCGCGATAACGGCGATTCGCGGGTGAATCGGAATCAGTCTGGGTTGCCCGTTCTTTGTTCGTCCTAATGAAAATCCGCTCTTTGTCGGGACGGCACGCAAAATTTCGCTCATTCTCATTCCCGAGTAGAACGCAACTCGAATAGCCGCTCTCACTTGTTTGTGGGTACATGCTTTTGCGATTTCCAGCATTTCGCGGCGCTCTTTGCTTTGTATACGTGTCGCTCGTCGCTCTGCTTCGGGATAACCATTTTTGCAGTTTGGTCGTATTCGATCTTACCGATTTTGTGTGCATATTTGATCGCAGCTCGAAGATACCCGAGCACATTGTGAATCGTCCCGTCTGCACTGGGGTTTTTCCGGAATCCTTGATGACTGACGCTTGATCGCATGAAGCCAGAAAATTTAACTGACCAGGCGTGCAAATCCTGTGCGTCCTGATTTTCATATTCCGGTGCGTATTGTGCTAGAACTTGAAGCCGTATCTTTCTATTTTTCCAGCCTGCGCTTTTGTCTGCAACGTGCACTCGAACGCAATCCCCGATAGTGAAAATTGGTTTTCGCGTGCCTGTAGAGACGGCGTAAGCTGCTGCGTCCCACGTTCTGCCTAGTTCATCAGCTTCGCGCGCAGAAAGTCCTGCAGGGATGAGTTTTGTTTTGCGGATTCGTGTACCGTCAATGACGCGCTCGAACGTCCAGCGGAAACGTTTGCATCCATTTTTTGTGATGGTTTCGGTTGGCATGATGCGAGGAATTTATAGAGTGATTCGAGTTCGTAGACGTGCGTTTTGTGCCCGATTTTGTATCGCTTGATGATCTTGCAGGCACCGTCGACCCGGCTGATCGCGTACCGCGGCACACCCAGTATTTGTGTGGCCTCGGTTGCGCTTATTTGTTTTCCTCTTGCTATGTCCATGCCTCACCCCAATGTTTATATGTGGCTTTCAGGTTCATTTAAGCCCCAGGGAATTCGTTATGAGCATCGTTGATGTGATCGGCGATGGAATAATCCGATTCGTCACCTTGAAGCATAATTGCGACCGGCCCGAGTCGCATGTCACCAGTCATCGTTCCATCAGGACTGCCTCGGTCAGCGTCGTTCAAATTGCGCCATTTTCCGATGACGCAGTCGGCCCGAATCAGACCACGCGGGCTGCCGCGCTGAGCGCTGCCAACAGCGATTCCCCGCTCGATCAAAAATTATTTTCATTTAAATTTCTCCGGAAAAAGCGGGTGCTATGCCAGCCGCCCGTTAAAGCACCGCGCTTGATGCGCGGCAGCGAGGAATTACGAGGAAAACGGATCGCCAAAAAAGAATGGATTGCCAGTTTTTTCGCGGATCGTCGCAATGACGCCGTTTGCCGCGGCTTCGAGCACTTTGTCGAAGCGGACAAGCTCGTAATTGAACGTGAGCTTGCTGTCACGCACCCGGTAGCGCAACCGCGCATCGACGTGGTATGCATCGCCGTTACGAAATACCGGAATACCAATCGCAAATTTCTCAAACATTTGCATGCGTTGCAGCGTCGCGCCATCGTCGTCCTGAACGAACGAGAGATTGACGCCACCGTTTGACAGGCGGACTGCACTTTTGAAACGGAAGTCCTGGGTGGCCTCGAATGCCAGCGCCATTTCAAGCATCTGTGCGCCAGTCGGCAGATTTTCGTCACTGGACGGGCCCGCGACGTCCTTCAGGTTTTCTTCAAGGAACGCTGCAAATTCGATCTGGGTCATCGCTTTTTTGTGGCCGCTGATCCAGCGCCGCCATTCCTCACTGAATTCCGGCTGGAAATAGGCGCGGTGGTCTCGCCACGCAGCGGCTTCGGGATTTTCACCGTTGTCATTAAGGATGGACGTAAAGGCGACTTCGCCCTTTGGATAGTTGGCCTCGCACCAGATTGTCGAGTCGGTGAGCGAGCCGTGGCGCTTCACGTAACCGATAAAGTCATCGGCAGTCCGCAGGCGCACCGAGGCCGTCTTGCGCTGAGGTGTGGCGAGGTGCTTCGAATCGTCGTATTCGCGCAGATTCCAGCCGGGTGGCACGCCGATGCGACGAATCGCGGCGTTAGTGTTCGAGCCGATCTCAAGTGGCTGTTTGATCTCGCGCGCCGCCTCGGTGCTCAGCCGGCGAGCGAGTTCGATGACATTGCGGCAGGGGTGGATAACTCTCCGCCGACTGTGCTGCCGAAGCCAGCAAAGCCGAAGAAGCCGCCGAAGTACCGGAACACGAAGTGCGAGCAGGACGGGCAGAAGTTCGACAGCCGGCGCGAGCTCAAGCGTTTCAACGAGCTGGTCGTGATGCAGGCCAAAGGCGAGATCTCGGAGCTGCAGTGCCAGGTGCCATTCGCGCTGATTCCGAAGCAGACGCACGCGGACGGCACAGCAGAGCGCCAGACCGGGTACATCGCGGACTTCACGTACCGGAACGCGGCGGGCGGGCTGGTCGTGGAGGACGTCAAGTCAAAGATTACGCAAAAAAACCCGGCCTACGGCATCAAGCGAAAGCTGATGCTGTGGCTTCACCGGATTTCCATCAGGGAGGTTGTCTGACATGGCGAAGGTGCAAACAATGAGTCTGGGGCACAGGCGGATCTGTGAATGGGTGGCGGTGCATCCGGGCGTGACCCGTGCCGGGCTGGTTGGCGCGAGCGGGCTGAGCCGCAGCGGGGTGAAGTGTGCGACACAGGTGCTGGTCGCGCGGGGCTACCTGGTGACGGGGGAATCGCGCCGGCCGCTGCGCTTCAGGGTGAGTGGGAGGCCGTTTGCGCCGTCAGCAACGTACCGGCTGAACGCGGTGTATGCGAGACGGCGGGTCGCCCGGGCAAAAGCGCTGGCACGGGGGGCGGCGCGCAGTGTGCGGCTGGCCGGTATCGCCGCGGCCATGCATGCGATGGCGCGTGTGTCACGCGCAGGCGGTGGGGAGCGTGATCGGGCTCCGGGGGTTTCGGGTGTCCCGGGTGTCCAGCGGCGAGTGGTCAATTGTTGTCGCGCGGGAGCTGAGCGAGTATCGGGTGACTGAACTGACGCGGAGGAGCAGGCGATGAATGAGGTGGTATCGCGCGTAGCGCATTACCACCAGCACTCGAGCGGGGTGGAGTGCATCGAGATTGTGCGGCACATGAATTTCAACCGGGGCAACGCGATCAAGTACATCTGGCGGGCGGGACTCAAGGGCGATGCGCTCACGGACCTGCAAAAGGCGTGTGAGTACCTGAAGGACGAGATCGCCCGGATTGAGGTGGAGCGGACGCGATGAAGCGCACTGCGCTCGTGGCGCGCACCGCACTTCGCTGCAGGCGAGCCACGCCGTGCTCACGGCTGGTGCCCCGGAAAGCCGCGCTGCACCGTTCGGCGCTCAGGGCACCGCTCATGCAGCCGTTCAGGCGGTGCGCCCGCAAGCCAAAGCCGGGTGACGACAGGCGTATGCGCCACGCGTGCCGCGACCAGCCGTGCTACCTGCGTATTGCCGGGGTGTGTACGGGTGGTGGCGCATCGAGCGTGCCGACGCACCGCAACGAGGGCAAGGGTCTGGGGCTCAAGACGCCAGATCGCCTGACGGTGCCCGCGTGCGGTGAATGCCATGCTGAATATGACCAGGGGCGGCGGCTGCTGCGCGCCGAACGCCGCGCGCTGTGGGATGCGACGTTTTTACGCTGGGTGGCGGCGCGTGATGGTGCCGGTGCCGCGGTTGTGAATGCGGGCGGGGAGGGCGACGCATGATCCTGACGGTGCGCATCCCGGATGGCATGGCGTATTACCGGCGGTATCGCGGTCGGGGCGAGTTTGCCGACTTTGAGAAAACCCGGCTGCTGTGTACGACGGTGCGGCGCGTCCGGCGCACCGGCTCGCCGGAGTGGGTGGAGGTCGATGCCTGGATTCCTGAGCGCTATCGGGACGGTACCCGGGCCAGCATCCGCGCCACGGACCCGCGATGGGTTGAGCCCGGGGTGTATCGAACGCGGGCCGCGATCAGGGGCAATGAGCGGACGCGCGCGCCGTTTCTCGCCAGTGGTGACGCGCAATGGGATATCCCGGAGGCGGCATGAGAGACGCCAGCACAGCGGCAGGTACTGCAGGCAGCACAGCGAAGCGGGATCCCCCAGTGAATCTGGACCTTGCCTGGCTGGACTACCGGGTGGCGCGGGCCGAAGGCTATGACGCGTGGGTGCAGGCCATAGGTGGGGTGTGCGTTTGCGTGATTGACGTCTATGGCAGCGGGCCGCAGGTCTACCAGCCGAGCATCTCGTGGCAACGGGTGGGACCGGTGGTGGCAAGACAGCGCTACACGCTTTATCCGCTGGTGCCGGATGGCGTCTGGATTGCGGAGGCGCAGGCCAGCACCGTGTTTTACGGCATCGAGCGGGATGCGTCGCCGCTCGTGGCGGTCTGCCTGCTGCGGGTGGCCGAGGCGGCAGCCGGGCGGTACATGCTGGATCGCACAGCGGATGCATCGGATGTAGGGAACGCATCGGACGTATGCGACCGGTACGGCAGCGCAAACCAGACAGGGAGCGAGCGGTGAGTGATGCTGACATCGATAACGTGGGGCTGAACCTGCTTTGTGTGCAGTGGGCCGAGTGGCACCGGACGAGGAAGTTTTACGCGCCACCTCCGCCGCGCAACGTGCTGGCCCGGCTGCACACTGCGGGCGGCGGGGCTGAACCCGATGCGCTGGCTGACCGGGACATGATGCTGTTCAATGCGGCGGTGAACGCGCAGCCTGACGACACGGCCAGGGCGGCGTTCCACGCGTTTTATCTCCGGCGTGACCGGCCAGCAAAACGGATGGCCGGTGAGCTCGGGATGACGCGCGATGGTTTCTACAAGGCGATGAAGCGCTTCAGGGTGAACGCCTATACCGCCTGCGAGCGAATGAAGCGGGGCGCTCACGCTGGGCGGGAACAGGGTTGCGTGGGTTAAGGACGGTTCGCAAGTGATCGTCCCGCTGAATGATCACCCCGGTTAGTGGCTGCTGACGACTCCAGGTTCGGGTAACAGGGGGCGAGATGGAACTAAAAGACCGGAGTTGTTACTTGGCATTTAGCAAAGAGCAAAACCGTTGGAGGTTATGCCGCTGCTGAAACCAGGCGCTGGAGACAGATTTTTCAATGGGATACCCGTTTGCAGGACAGACAGGAATCGCATTCACGCCTCTAGTGGCTCTGGTTAGTTTAGTCAACGACTCAGCGCAGGTATTTCAATGACCAGAATAGACAGTTCCAGCCTCGTATCAAATTCGCCAGGTCAGTCTGGAAATATTCAATCGGATCGTGACGGTTCATTAACGGTAAACGATGAAAAAAAGTCGTATCAATCGAGAAAACCGATGGAAGTGAGCATCGGCATATTACCGATAAGGAAGCATTAAAAGCATCGGAATTTCTTGTTCGTAAGGGATGTACCGTAGCTATCGGCGTCGACCAAAATCGGGCAGTAAAATTAATAAAGGAAGTGCTGAACAATAAATATTTGAATAACGAGATAGAAAAAAATAAGATTGGAAAGATGTCGTAAAGATTTTTTTGCATAAATTTGCAAAGAATATTTAGATGAAAAATCGATGCAAACTTTTTCCGCTTTTGTTGGTGGAGAATTGATTTGTTTAATTGAAAAAAAGTTCGGTCAAAAATCACCCGATTTAATAAAGAAAAATACTTTATATGTTTTGAAATGTATATATGAATATTGTGACGATGTTCATCTAAGTCTGATGGGTTGCTTGACCAAAGGTGCAGGAATACAAGATTTGAACGAGATATTTTTTTCCGCGCCGCGGTCCGGCGAAAATCATAAGGGTAAACTGACTGTCGACATTATCCATAAATGGGGTGACGAGGAATTTAATTTTAATGATGAAATTGCCTATTCTTCGATCTCAGTTATCGATAGAGGATTTTTATGTGGCAATAATAATATACCTTGCGATTATTTAAACTGGAAGAAATTGCAAGAATTCCAGTTTTCACAAAAAACGGATAGTGTCATTTTTGCAAGGCTTGGGGAAAATTCGTCGATAAAGAAGGGAGGGCGTCAAGTATTTCCTGGAAACGAAAGATTGGCCGAAGATTTACTTGGTCAGGTCAAACATTCGAACATTGAAGTGCTCAGCCTCAAAACGAATCAAGATTTTACGAAAAATTTAAATTTGACTGTGCTTTCTAGCGTAACAGCACTGGACTTAGAAATAAAAAATGTGAATTTCAGCGTTTTTCTGGATTCGGCGCTGGAAAATATGAATATTAAAATAATCAGATTGAAGTATTTTGGGTTTTTTAGTGTTATTAAAATTTATGATCGGATTTTAAAGAACAGTGATTCTGATGCGGCGACTCTGGAAGAAAGTCGTGTGAGTGATAGAGATGTTCTGGAAAAGATTGAAAATCTCGCAAAATCTGCTTTTCAAAAAGCATTAGATGACTCCAAGTTTCGGGAGGTGCCAACGTTTCTTTCTAGCGCTGAGGTGCTTAAGGAATTTCCTGATCTGAAATCATGTGAAGATATGTTGTCATCGATAAAAATGAGGTGATGACGCGTCCGGATGGTTCCCGGCTTGTTATATCAGAAGGAGCGTGAAGGTAACGTCACGCATGCAAAACATGCTTTATGCAAGGCACGGAAACTGAAACTGAACACAAAGTAAAGGTTTAGCCGGAGATTTGCACAGGCTCACTCTATGGCTGCGGATAGCCCAGGTTTTGCTGAGAAAATCAGCCGGAATCAACCAGGCGAAAGCCTTTGAGCCGGTGAGCTCGGGATGATTTTTACAAGGCGATGAAGCGCTTCAGGGTGAACGCCTATACCGCCTGCGAGCGAATGAAGCGGGGCGCTCACGCTGGGCGGGAACAGGGTTGCGTGGGTTAAGACGGTTCGCAAGTGATCGTCCCGCTGAATAATCACCCCGGTTAGTGGCTGCAGATGACTCCAGGTTCGGGTAACAGGAGGCGAAATGGAACTAAAACATTAAAATTGTTACCTAGCGACTAGGAGAGGCAAACAACCCAAATAATCATTTGGTAGTACGGCTTTTTAATTGAAATTAGAATGAAAATTCGTGAAATTATTTGTATTCCGTAATATTGCCTTGTTTTTATTTAATTTATATTTTTGAGGAAATTATGAGTAAAATTGTAAAAAATATTGGCAATAATTCGCTTTTAATAAATTCTGGTGCTGGCAATGATGATGGGTCATCCTCAATAAATAATAAGTCTGCATCAATATCAAATGCGGAAAAATTAGAGGGCAGAGCGGCAAAATTGGTAATTCTGGAAGAGTTGCGAGTGGAAAACTCAAAAATACCTGATGGACAAATTGAAAAATCTAAAGAACTAGTGAGGAAAGTGTTTCATAACAGTGTAGTGCTGGATAAAATAATTGATGCGACTTATAAAAATTCAGTGCCCATGGAGCAATGGAAAACGTTTCAAGTTTTAACCAAAAATATAAGCGCCCGTTCAAGCAAGATTCTTGATAAAAAAGACCAGCTTGCCATAACGGAAAAAATGACTAAGGCTGTGTTGAAAAAAACGGTCAGGTTACCATTCCTGTCTAGAATTTTTAATTTTTTTAATAATGTACCGGCTCCTGATAATGTACCGGCTCCTGAGTTACCTAATTTTAAAATGGCAAAAATTTTTAATAATTTTAATTGTGTCAGGATTGTATTAGACTGCGGCAGCGACGAAGAATACTCTAAAAATAATCCATTTTCCTGGCTTGGCGATCTGTCTGGGAAAGAAATTGTTGTCACGGTATTTCCTGGCGACGAAAATCGGCGTCTTGGCGAACTGCTTCTCGCTGCAACTAAAAAATCTGAACCTGCCCAGTTGCGTGTCGAATTTTCGGTGAAACCGGATGAGGGTGTTTCTTATGCGAAGTCACAAAATAGAAATAATTTAATCGCCCTGTGTGAAATTATTGGTTTGATAGAATATCCGGTTGATGTTCAGTTTGGTTTGGAAGTGATAAATTCAGTTGATCTGCTTAAAGCCATTGCAGTACATTTAAAAGATAAATCTGTTGGTTTGACACTTGGCGGAAGTTTAATTAACGACGAAAATTTAACTTTGAAAAATTTTAATCAAATTAAGAGTATTTCCACGCTTCAACACAACGGTTTGCCAAGAAAATTTTCCACTGAAATTTCAGAAATGAAGTCGCTCGAAAGTCTCAAAATGGAATTTGATGACACTGGCGGGCACCATTATTTTACACTCGGATTAAGATGTTATAAAAAGTTTGAAAATATTAAAAATTATTCTTTGAGTTACTATGTTGATGGGGGGCGGATAAATTTTGAAAATTTTCCCAATGCAAAATTTTTGAAATCCTTGAGTATCTGTCAAAAACCTCCGGGAAGACGCTCTTTCCTGGATAATTCTAACGACGAGGATAATTGTTATTCCGGAAATTTTCAAGAGATGAAATGTCTTGAAAATTTTAGCCTTGTTCTTCCGGAAAATTTTGGTAAAAGTATCTCTCGCTATGTGTTAAAAAATCTTGGAAATATGCAAAAAATGACGACATGTCGTCTGGAAGGTGTTGCAATGCAAATCGCCGACTATGGTCAGCTCGGGGAGCTGCAAATGCCAAATTTAACCGATCTATATATATCGTCGACTATACCTCAAAACTTGGAACATCCCCCCGTCCTTGCGAGCGGATTTAATCCTTTTCCAAATTTGCGTCGCATGACTGGTGATGCCACCACGGTGAAGTGGCTCACCGACTCGGAAGCAGGGCTAGCGCTCTCTAACGCGGGCTGCGAATTTACGACTATTAATTAAGGCCTTTACCAGCCCAAAGCAATGCTTTGAAATGTTTCATCCAGTCCGGCTTGAAGAAGTTTCCATCTCTCGTGTTTCTACGCACAGTCCTTGAGGGCGGCGGACGTAGCAAGGGCTAACCCTGTAGACCAATCTGTCTACAAAATAGCGCTATACACTCTGGGCTGTTTTCCGTACTCTTTCTGAAAGGCTGTCTCACTGCCTCCGTAGCCCGCAAAGCGCAAGCGATGCGGGTTTTTTACTGGCTGAAACACTTGCTGCCGGGTGTATTTGCGATGCCTGTCCGTCCGCTGCGTCCTGACCTCCCCCCGAAAAAACGTAGCGGCGAGAAGTAGAGATTTCTGGCAAATTTGAAGCCCTGACGGGCGGGAGGTTTGCATGAAGAAATCCAGGTACACGGAAGAGCAGATCGCGTTCGCGCTGAAGCAGGCCGAACTGGGTACCCCGGTGGCAGAAGTGTGTCGGAAGATGGGTATTTCCGAAGCCACGTTCTACAACTGGAAGAAGAAGTACGGCGGCCTCGGCGTTTCGGAGTTGCGGCGCCTAAAGCAACTCGAAGAGGAGAACGCCCGACTCAAGCGCATGGTGGCCGACCTAAGCCTCGACAAGCAAATGCTTCAGGAGGTGGTGCAAAAAAAGCTGTGAAGCCAGCCCGTAAGCGCGAGCTGGCTGATTTTTTGATTCAAGCGTATCGGGTGAGCATCCGGCGTGCGACAGCACTATTGCAGCTACGCCAGGCCACGTACTTCTATGTGCCGAGCCCACGTGATGACCGTGCCGAGCGCCGGCGCATCCGGGAGATTGCCGAAACTCGGATACGTTACGGCGTAGAGCGCATTCACGTTCTGCTGCGCCGCGAAGGCTGGTTGATCAATCACAAGAAAACCTGCCGAATCTACTGTGAAGAGGGGCTGAACCTGAGGCGTAAGCGGCCTCGCCGTCGTGTCGCTGCCGCACACCGTATGGAGCGCCCCGAAATCTCTACGGTGAATGCGTGCTGGAGCATGGATTTCGTGGCCGATCCGTTGTTCAACGGGCAGAAAATCCGGGCCTTAACTGTGGTCGATAACTTTAGTCGGGAGAGCTTGGCGATTACCGTCGATTACGCCTTGAAGGCTGCCGATGTGGTGGCAACGATGGGACATCTAAAAGCGCTGCGAGGTGCCCCGAAACGGATACAGGTCGATAACGGGAGCGAATTTATTTCTCATGCGCTGGATCACTGGGCGTATGAAAATGGCGTAACGTTGGACTTCTCCCGTCCTGGCAAACCCACGGACAATCCGTTCATCGAGTCATTTAACGGCAGTTTTCGGGATGAATGCCTGAACGTGCATTGGTTTCTGTCACTGGACGATGCCCGAGAAAAGATCGAAGGCTGGCGACAGGATTACAACGACTTCAGACCGCATAGTTCGCTAGGCGATTTGACTCCGGGTGAGTTCCGACTTGCCCACCTTGAAGCCGGAACTCTCTAGGCCAAAGTGCTCGGTTATCCGGGGGGAGGTCACAGGCACGGAGCCGCAGCAAGCAACCCCGGTACGCGAGCGCGACCGGGGTCATTTTTTGGGCACCTGAAATTCAGAAAAATGCTTTGAGAACGAGCGCGGCGATGCCTGCCGTGATGACGCCGGGCATTCGCTTTAAACGCGTGAGGTCGGTGCGCAGCGGTGCAAGTTCTATTTGCAGGTCTTTTTCGTGATCAGACGGGCATCAGGTCGCGCAGCGCTTCTGGGTGTTTCACCGCTACACGCAGAAGAGTCTGAGCCGCTCCGGTCGGGTTGCGGCGTCCCTGCTCCCAGTCTTGCAGGGTGCGCGCCGAGACGCCGAGCAATGCCGCGAATGCGCTTTGCGACAGACCTGCTTTTGCACGGGCAAGGGCAGCGACAGTCGGCTCAACTACAGTGGTGTGAGCAGCGCGACCTGCCTTCATATCCCGAACCGATTGCAGTAAATCGGTTTTGAACTGCTCCAGTTCTTTATCCGCCATGGTTAATTTCCTCGCGAAGTTGATTCAGGAAAACGGCTGGCAGGTTGTCAAATTTTGACTTCGTATAAACAATGAGCAACCAGATTTTTCCGTCGTCCAGCAGGTTGTAATAAATAACGCGGGCACCGCCACGCTTTCCCATTCCGGCGCGCCCCCAGCGAACCTTGCGCAAGCCGCCGGTTCCCGGAATCACATCTCC
Organism: Paraburkholderia hayleyella; assembly: GCF_009455685.1. Lineage (NCBI taxonomy): Bacteria > Pseudomonadati > Pseudomonadota > Betaproteobacteria > Burkholderiales > Burkholderiaceae > Paraburkholderia > Paraburkholderia hayleyella. The sequence goes on from NZ_QPES01000002.1 coordinate 223,028, forward strand.
GGCTAGCGGATTGCCTGCAATCCATTTGATGAACTCATGGCGCTCATTTTCGCGCCATATGCCAGCGGCATAGTGCTGGAATGTCTGGGTCTCGATGATCGTCAATAACATAGCGAAATTATACGGCAATGCCGTATTTTAACAACCCGCCCGGGTGGATTTTTTACGACTTGCAGTTTTGTGATTGAGCTGCAGGGAGGCGAACGCCCCGAATCGATGAAATGATCTCGACTTGCCCCACCGAACCCGGCCACTGCGCCGGGTTCTTTCATTTACGACATGACATCTGGAGACTGATATGCCTGAAAAATTTGACTTGCCGATGCTGCTGGCGGAACTAGACCGCGACGAAGGTCGGCGACTGAAGCCGTATCTCGACACGGTTGGCAAAACGACGATTGGCGTTGGGCGAAACCTGACCGACGTCGGCATTTCGGACGCTGAGTGTGATGCGATGCTGCAGCTTGACGTTGACCGGACGGCTGAATGGCTCGACCGCAATCTGGCGTGGTGGCGCCAGCTCGACGCGGTGCGCCAGCGCGTGCTGCTGAACATGGCATTCAACCTGGGCGCGGGCCTGCTGACATTTACCAGCATGCTTGCCGCGACACAGCACGGTGAATACAGGCGTGCGGCAGACGGCATGCTGGCGTCGAAGTGGGCAGTGCAGGTAGGCGCACGGGCGCAGCGCCTGGCCACGATGATGAAAAACGGGAGCACGTGAGATGCAGCTGAACGAAAACGAAAAGGAGTTGCTGACGCTGTTCATCATTGGCGCCGTGATTGCGCTCGGCAAGCTTCTGGTGGGAGGCGAGCGCATGTCAGCACGCATCGTGATGGGGCGAATGATCATTGGCGCTGCGCTTTCGACCAGCGCTGGCGCGGCGCTCGTGATGTTTCATGACCTGACGCCAGTCGCGCTGACCGGGGTGGCCTCCGCACTCGGGATTCTGGGCCAGTCTGTGCTGGAGGCGGCGGTGCAGAAGTTCGTCGGCAGGTTGCCCGGCAAGAAGGGCGGGGTGCCGGATGCCCGGTAAAACAATGATGGCACTTGCCGCAGCGGCGGTGGTGGGCGGCATCGTGGCGGGCGTTGGCCAGCAATGGAGACTGGGTGCGCAGCTCGCGGCGATTCGCACCCGGCATGCCGTGGTGATGAAGACGATATCCGATGAGGCTGTGTCAGCAGCGGGTGCTGCGCAGCGGGAAACGGCGCGCGCAACCGCGGAGATTGGAGCACTCGAGAGCCAGTACCGGAGGGAAAATAGCGATGCGAAAAAGACAATGGATGCGTTGCGCGCCGACGTGCGTGCTGGTGCTGTGCGGCTGCGCGTCGCCGCACGCTGTGATTCAACCGGTGGCGGTGGCGTGCCCGGTGCTGGCAGCGCCTCCGCCGGAGCTGATGGAGACGGAAACGCCGAACTTGACGCAGCGAGTGCTGGCGCGCTTCTTGGCGTCGCGGCAGACGGAGACCGGGCTGCGCGCAAAGTAGCGGCGCTGCAGGCCTATGCGCGGGAAGCGCAGCGAGTGTGCGGCGGGCAATAGGTGGGCGAAAGGTGGTTGATGAACTTTATCAAGGTTCCGCCACCAGGATAGGGCGTGCGCCGTTCAACTTTCAGGGTGTGTCAGCGACTCGTGAACGAAAGCCCTATTCCGTGTTGCCAATGAACTGCTCCCAGTTATCGATGGGCTGCCAGTCTCCTGAGTCGGCCGCAAAAACCCCAGAATTCGTGAACCCGATCAGGGGCGTGTCTGGTGAATGTGAGGCACGATCGGTTATATCCCCGGGTGGCGTGACCATGCCATTGAACGTATCTGTTTGAACCAGTGCTGCGCTGCTTTGCTGATAGTCTGTAATACTGGGCATTAGTAAGAACGGGTGGGTGACCAGTTCATTGGGCTGCAGAACAGGTGTCAGCCATGACTGCGTCAAGAAATCATATTCTTGCGCAGGCTGCCCGGACAAGTTCGGCCATGTGGATGCATCATTCAGCGCCCCCTGGCGGGTTTGCTGGTTCTCGACAGGCGGCGTGGTTTGAGTCGGCAGGAACGCGTCTTGATAGGGGTTATCCGGGATGTGCGGCGCTTCTTTGTGCCTGTTTGCAGGGTGTACTGAATAGTCTGCAGGCGACGTCAAATTGCCGTTTGATTCAAGATCCGCTGAAGGGACGAGGTTCATGGGTCGCTCGTCCGTGACCTGTACCTGCAGCGCAGGCCACGGGAGTTGCGTGGCCGCCTCTTGCTGTTGTGTGAGCAGCTTTTTTGCCTGCTCCGGGGGGGCGACCAGCGCTTTAAGCTCCAGCCCAGTTAGGTTTTCGTTGATCAGGCGCTGTCCAATGGCGCTACCCGCATTGATCTTATTAGACAGAATGGATTGAAGCGAGGCTGGGTGGTTAGTCCGTTTGGCTATTGTGACGAGGTGACCAATCGAATAACCCAGCGCTAAAAATTCGCTGTGTCGAGTATCAAGGCGATATAGTAAGCCGGAACCACCACAGGGCATACTCTTCAAAATAGAATAAATCAGGTATGAAGAATATCCCTTGTCGACAAGGGACTGTCGCCGATTCCAGAGCGTCTCCAGTGTATGACCTCCTGCCCGCCTTGAAGCGATCCTGAAAATCTGGGCGGACGTGAATGACAGGGGCGGCTGGGTGAGGTCATAGCCACGCATATAGATGACATCAAGCGCGAATTTGCCTCCGGAGATTGTCAGAAGCTTGTCAATTTCGTCATCCGTCAGGCTGAGAAGTGGGTTCCCATTGCGGTCGACAGCACCAGCAGTTGCTTCCGGGTTTTCGGTGGTCGTCTCCAGTTGTTTGCGTGGATTTTCCCCTGCCGCCTTGCCAACAATATCAGTGTGCGTGTATCCCAGATACGCGAGCCTAGCGTGGTGCTTTACGACATTCGCCAGAATACTGTCGCGAATACTGTCGCGATATTGGCCTGTTTCGATCTTTTCAATGTCGGCGGGCGTGTAGCCCAGATAGCGAAGGTGCGGAAACTGTTGGATCACGGCTCTCAGGATAGTGCAGCCCCTTTTTTGCCCCACCATCTTCGCAATACTGGCATTCGTGAAGCCGAGCTCCCTCAGCAGAGCGTAGTGGTTCATGACGCTATTCGTCACATCCCAGCCTGCGCTGTTTATCTGGAGATATTCAACTCGAGTAAACGAATAGGGGGGCTCCATCAGTTTTTTGGGGTCATTCACACTATGGCCTGTCGCGGGCGTAGCCTCCCCGACGTTCGTAGACACTTCGCGTGTCTCACTTCTTCGGACATTGGACGGCCGCGCTTCGCTGGAGCAAGTTGATAACGGCTTTCCAGAGAGGGCGTCAAACCCTGGCGGGGTCCCGGCTCGCTGCTGAAGTGGTGCTCCGGTGTTCGTCGCTCCGGTGTTCGCCTGCTGGGGGGAGGTATAAGGCCCGTAGCGGCCCCTACCGTATGGTTGGCGGCTCGAGCTCGGCGAATTTTTAGTCATTTTTTAGTCATATTTGTTGAAGTCTTAAAAACTGGAAATGGGGGTATTTGTAGGCTGGATGTGGTTTTTATAAAAACCCGGACCGCGAAAAATCGCGGCAGTATTGCTTCGCAAGTGACGGCTGAGTAACCCGGCAATCCAGATCGTTCCGGAAGTTTGCCAGCCGCTGGCGAGAGACACGCAGAATATCGATAAGGATGGCCCGTCAGGTCGTGCCTGGCGCACGTAGAATCAGAATTTCGCGTGCTGTTCATTCATCCACGTAGCGAACGATAGATGACCCGTTTGAATAACCTTGACGACGAAGCCCGCGCCGAACGGCTGTGTTGCCTGGTGGCGGGGCAGCTGGTTGCGCGGGCGCGGACAGGCGAGTGGCTGCGCACTGGCCATCTTGTGGAGTGGCTGAACATCTGGGCGAATGGCAACGGAGCACGGGTCAGCTGGCAGGATCGTTTGCATTTAGGCGCCCGGTCGGGAAAAGTCGCGCTGGAGCTAGGTGAGCTGCCTGAATTCGCGGATTCGGATGCGCTGGCGAAACCGGTGGGGTGCGAATTGCGCTCCGCAGATGAAAAAAATGCCCCGAACTTTTTCGAGCGCGGGAAAAAAGTGTGGGTTTTTCTGCCGTCAAATTGCGTACCACTGTACGCATTTACAGCGTCGTCAGAAGGTGACGCCCTTATGAAATAAGGGGTGTCAAGCCTGTCAACTGATTGTTCGTACAGTGGTATCGGTCTTCAAATCCAGTAGGGGGTGTCAGACACTCCCTGGTCGGCTCGACTCCGGCTGCCTTCCGCCATTCAAGGCGCTCACGTGTTCTCGCCGGTTCTTGAGCACCACCGCGAGCTACCTTTGATCGACTCATCCACCAGATCAGCTGGAAAGAATGAACCAGGGTTATACGCCTGAAAGGGTAGAAGCTATATTGGCTAAGAATTAATTTGTGTCAGCCAGGCGGGATCCGGGATCTGGAAGAAGTGCATGAAGCGTTGGCAGTGAGTCTGTCATTTTATTTTGATGGAATAGTTTGATCGCGCTGGGGTTTTAAGTGAACTAAACCGGCATGCTAGTTACTTAAGGAGGCTCAATCAAAATTTGGAGTGTATGGTGAGAGTTGTCAGCTTAAAAAATAGTGATAAAAATAGTGATAAAAATAGTGATAAAAATAAGCTTGCTTGTAAGCTTGGAGTGGGAGAAAAAGACAGTCAATTTCTCGATAGAAATATTTCTCTTGAAATTATAGAGTCTTCTGCTAATCCGCGAAATAAAGATGAAAAAGAAAATGTATTTTTTCATGAGGAAATAAAAAACCCTGTCCAGCTTGAGGATTTTTCCAGGAATGGTCACGTTATATTCGACAAAATAGATGATATTTATAAAAATAATTGTGTAGTAACCGGTGAGTTAATTAATTCCTTGTTGTCTATTCCCGATTTTTTCCATGTTAAAAACGTGCCAAAAATTAATGGAAATTTGCGTTCGGGGGCGCACACAGGGTTGCATTACATGGCTCTTTTGTGTTGCCGGGATTGTAAGGTAAAAGATAAATTCGACAATATCATTTTGGCGGCTATTAAAAAAGCAAAAAACGAAAATATTGATTATATAGGGGTGGGAGCCTCGGGCGAAACACTAAGATATATTCTTGACGTGGAGCGCAGGGGGCGGGAAATGGATGAAATTCAGGCCGAATTTGATCAGGCCATGGAAAACAATAATTTTTCCCTCGCGGATGAGAAGCTAAACGCAGGGGCAAAACTGCCGATATTTCAACATCGGGAGAGAAAGGATAATGGCAAAATTTCGTTACTTGATTTTGTTTTTGAAAAGCCACAAAATCTTTTTGTTTATTTAAAAGTCATGTCTCCAGCGATGATTGAGGTGGACTACAAAGTGTCTCCACTACTGTTTGCGGTGATTGACCATTTGGATCAACATGGTTTGCATGCTGACTCTCGGTTCGTTGACGCTTTTATTTATGGCGGCAAGCATGTCAATACGCGTAATCGGGAAAAACAGACAACACTGGACTACTTGACACAGTTATCTAAAATCGAGCCCACAGCGTCGCATCGGGTTGCACTGTTACAGAAGCTGCGTGATAGCGGGCGCTGTAGCGATGAGTTTCACATTAAGAAAAAATATAACCTGGGTTAAACCGGCATGCTCAGGTAATTCTGGGCGATGGTTTATTTTTGGCACCAGATTAATCGTAACCTGATTGAACTTGATTCAGGCGGTCAGCGGCCACGCTGCTGTCTGAGCCCAAATCACGGCCCTTCTGGCGAAACTTTTACATACACGGGAGGCAGCCCGAGCGCTTTGCGTTGTTGCTGCCAGTATTCGACGTCCTTAAGCGTGATTTTTGTTTCACTTACGTCAAGGAATTTAATCGGGCTACGGCTGTTATCAAATGACTTGAAAATGCCCGAATCCAGTGCGGGATTGCCGCTTGCATCGAGCGTTATAAGGGTTGGATTTTTTGCCAGCAGAGCCAATAAACTGTTCGTGAGCTTGCACTCGGTCAGCGATAAATTTTTAATGAAGGCGCGGGCCAGGCAGGTGATATTAAAATAACTCAGTGCAGCGCAGTTAATGGATAACCTGGAGAGGGATGTGTCTTGCGCTATTTCGAATGGATAAATAGAATTTTTCTGGTTATATTTTGAGTATTTGATGGTTAGTTCGGTGAGATTTTTATTGGTTTTGATCCAGGCAGATAATTCTTGATTGACTTCTATATCAAGGAGATTAAGTTGCTGCAGCTTTGGCAGAGAGGCTTCTTTTGCCCAGATAAAAGCGGGGCGGGAATTTTCCTGATTATAGCTAGCCTGGTATGCCGCTGAATCCGGTTGAATGTTGCATAATGAAAGGGTAGTGATATTGGTTTTGCTGATGATGCCCATGATGCCTGCTACTATCAGGTCGTTGTATAAATCCAGGCGGTGAATATGAGTGTTAAATTTAAGCGAATGAAAATTATAAAGTTGGAGCTGGCAACTATCCAGGGTAATCCATGAGGTATTTTTTAGGCTGGAAAAAAAGTTGTTAGAGTCTTTGAAATTAATGCCACTCAGAATTAGTTTTTTAAGGCTTGGCGAAATGAGTTTAAGCGCTTCATCGGCGCTGAGTTGCTGGTAGGCTGGGTCATTGAGTAAAAAATTTCGCGTGGCAAAAAGTTTGCCGAGAAGACTCGATGTGATTGTCATTTCAATAATAGGGGCGCCGCTGGTGCAATAATTTATGATTGAATCAGCGCGCGCCAGATAGTCATCTTCCATGATTATTTTGATCATGTCATTTTTTTTCAGGTACGCCAGATTATCGGCGCTGAAATTTACGGTGTCGGACATGGTGAGAAATGTGGGGGGCGGCATATCAAGAATGTTGAAGGTTTCGCCTGTAAAATTTATGCGGTGATGGGCGTTAATTTTCAGGCTATTGAATTTTATAGAGTTTTCATGAAATAATCTGAAAAGAGAATTTAGTGTTTGGATGTGGCAATAATCATCCCGTGCCATCGAGTATCGAATGAAAATACTCCTTCCGTCGAAACAAGTGATATTGTCTTTAATAAAATTAAAAATCTCGACAAGATGGGATTGACTAAAATTAAAAAAATTCAGATAAATTCCGCCGAAATTTATAATTGAATCCTTGAGCACGGTAAGGTCTTCATCAACGAATAGCGGGCGCATTGCGGCGGGTGCTGGTAAAAGTGGAAAAACTTGCTTGTCGTCGGTTGCAAGGTTTGCATTCCATCTTGAAATTGCCCTGTTGATTTGGCGTTTGAGAATGAAGTCAAGAAGAGTGGTTTTCAGTTTCGTGTGGTTACGGATCAGGCGATGGATTTTTGCATCATTGGGTATAAATGAATGTTTGCCTGGCGTTCCGCCGAGGTCGTGATCAACCTGACGCAACGTATCTATCTGGGAGCGGGCCTGACCGATATCATGCGGATCGATGAAGTAGGTAAAGATTAAATCTTCGATTTCTAGCGGCAATTTCGGTAAATTTTGAGCCCGGACTGAAAGTGACGTGTCCGTCGTGTTTTCTTGTTTGTATTTTTTAGTTTGGCCGTTTGTTGCAGGATTGTTGTTACTGCTTGAACGCAGGCGTTTTATTGTGGTCATTTTTTTTATGCAAATGGAATGAGCACGATAAGTAACATTTGCTGTCCAGTCGTTCCTGGACAATGAGCCGGGCACCGCGGCCCGGCAATGACTGCTTGCTTTTCGCCGCCCGCGCTCCCGGGGCTCTAGCGAATAGCGTTAAGAAAAGCCTGGTCGCTGACCAGTTTTTTTACGCTGAGATTGACCGCGTCACTCAACGCGACTTCGTTGCTTGTGAACTTGGCGCTGCGCTGATGCACGATATGGCTGGATTGATAGATGACTTTCCGGGTGGTGCTGTCGGTGACCAGATAGCGTATTTTCAGCGTCCACGTGGCAGGGAAATGCCCGTCGTCAACTGAAAACTGCTCGATGAGGCCACTGAGGCTTTTCGCCGATCCGCCAACGGGCACCTTTACCGTCATGAGGCTGGCTTTCACGGCATCACGCACGGCGGCATTAATGTTCTGTTTCAGGATGATGCTGGTCATCGCGCTGTTGGCGATGCGGTTGGATGAGACGCGTCCAGTTCGCGCAGGCAGGTAGACGAAACTGGCGGCGGGTGCGACGGCCAGCGTGCCGTTTGGACGAGGCGGCACGGACGCAGGGCTCGAAGCGTGAGGGCTGAACCCGTCCAAGCCTGGCCAGGAACAACCTGACAGCAGCAATACCAGGCACACGCCGGTGCAGCCATGAAGCCAGGTTGTTTTCACCTTGGGGAATCCTAAACGGGTCGATTGATGCATGGGAACGGGTTCTGTGGTGAAAGGGCCGCACGGCTGCCGGCATTGTGGGAGTCACAGGATTCGAATGAAATGAGACTCTTCTTAAAAGGCTTGATTTGACAGGGATTTTGTCGCAAGACAGGGCGGCCAGGCGTTTGGCCCGAAACTATCTTGTAAGCGCGATTTTTCTTAAAGAACAAGACTAATCTTATTTTTAAGATAAAACGATGCCATTAAACTCGGGCTTCCTGTTGTCAGACTTTTCCGGTGCAAAGGGGCATTCGTCAGGCTTTGTGATACGAATTGCCCTGGTTAAATGGTGCCGCTGCTGTGTTTTTCTGGGCGTAGCAGTAACGCTGGCAGCCTTTTGTTCCAGACTGCGAGACTCTTCCTTATGAGGTCATATCGACGCGATCTTCCTGCAGGCGAACCAACGCGCGCGTTTGCCGTGGCTGCAGGCTTTGCCGTGCCATGCAAACGTCAAACTACTTTGGGTGCGTTGTTGAGGCCGGCTACGCTTTCAGGCGCCGTTGCCATGCTGGGCATGGCTTCTGTTCATGCCGCGAATATGCCGCCCAGCCCGGCCGCCCAATTGGATCAGACGGCATCCACCTCCCAGGCCAGCAACGTGGCGAACGATTTTGCCGCATCGATGGCCCGTCTTGGTCAGCCCGACACGACGGCACAAGAGCTTAACAGGACATTCGCGCCTGAACGGGCCACCTTGCGCACGCAGGCCGATCCCATTTCGCTCAAGATGAATCACGTCAAGCCTGCTGTACCAGAAGATCTTCGTGCCGTGCCACGCGTTGCGCTTTCGCTTGACGAATCCGTGCTGGCCTCGATGTGCCAGATTCATCCTTCTATTTGCACGCCGGCTGAACCTTCCGTGCCGGTTCATCAATGGAGCGGCCGCGTCATGACGAGCGCCATGGCAGTCGCCGCGCCCGCCGTCGCGTCTCGTGCCGGCTCGCATACGGCATTACTTTCCGAGTCGCAGGCGTTCGAGCTGCAAGGCGGAGCCGCAGGCGCTGGAACCACCGTGGCCGCTGGCGCCATCACGCAGACGTTGCACAAGGCGCTGATGCAATCTCGCCTGCCTGCTGAAGTGCGGGCGCAGGCCCTGAGTCTTCTGCATGGCCGCGTCAACGCCATGGCGAAGGCTCATCCGGGTGACCGTTATCGCATCGTCTACGGCCGCGACGATACGCCGGGGGCGGCAGACCCGTTTCGCCTGACCGCGTTCGACGTGCGCTCAGGAGGCAAGACCTATCGTGCGTTGTGGTTCGTGCCGCCAGGTCAGGACCATGGCGATTACTACGCGTTTGACGGCCAGCCCTTTGCCGCCCTGCCTTTTGCCATGCCCGTTCGTTACCAGCGCATCAGTTCGCGCTTTGGCATGCGCGTGCATCCGATCACCGGGACAAGCCACATCCACACTGGTGTCGATCTTGCCGCGCCGAAGGGCACGCCGGTTCTGGCCGCTGCGCCGGGTATCGTCGAATACATCGGAATGGAGCAGGGTGGCTATGGCAAATACGTCGTGGTGCGTCACGCGTCGGGTTATACGACGTACTACGCACATCTGTCGGCGTTCGTGAAAGGCCTGCGTGTGGGCGAGCGCGTGCGCCAGGGCCAGCGGCTGGGCCTCGTGGGCAGCACCGGGGCGGCAACCGGGCCGCATCTGCATTTCGAAGTGCGGCTGAATAACGAACCCACCAGCCCATTGCGGCTGACAGGGCGTTTCGCGGCTCCCGCGCTGGAGGGCGAGCAACTCATCGCCTTTAACTTCGACGCCGGTCATTCACGACGGCAACTGGCGGCGGTGACGGTTCCGCCCGCTTATAGCGCCATGCATTCGGCCGCCGGGCAGTTTTAAGCCGTGCCAGTTCGCGGGTAGCGTCGATCTTTCTCTCCTGGGCTGTATTGCCTGCCAAGTTGTGCGCGGCATGCCCGTCGCGCATGGCATAATCCGGGCGGTTTTCCTTCCGGTTTTCCTTGGCATGCAGCGTCGTTACCGGCAAAAAACGGGTAGTTTGGCAGGCATCTTTGCCATTTTGCTGGCGCTGCTCTGTCATCCCGCATTTTTAACGGAGAGATTGAAAATGAAACGATACAAGCTGATTCAACTGGGCGCGGTACTGGCTGGCGCATGCGCGGCGTTCAGCGCCCAGGCTGCGGATGTGCGGGTCGAACGATGCTGGATTCGCGCGATGCCTGCCTCGGTGCCCTCGGCGGCCTACTTCGAATTGCATAACGATAGTTCTGACACGCGGACGCTGACGGGCGTCAAATCTTCGGCCTTTGGCATGGCGATGATGCATCAGACGCAGACCAATGGCAGCACCTCGACGATGGTGCATGTGGCTTCGGTGCCGGTGCCCGCCAATGGCACGGTCAGCTTCGCGCCCAAGGGCTATCACGTGATGCTGGAACACCCTGTCGCGCCGCCGCTGAAAGTCGGCAGCATGCTGCCGCTGACCTTGACCTTCGACAACAACTCCAGCGTCAGTGTGAGTTGCGAGGCCAAGTCAGCGATGACGATGGGACAATGACGCATTGAATGCAGCGGGTTCGGCGCGGGTGACGAGCGCTTTTGTAGCCGGAAGTAATCAGAAGTAGCCGGAATTGGCCCTCCTTGATGAGGGCCAATTTTTTTGGTGCGCCCGGCAGGGCACACCCATCGGAAGGGAGATGTGTTACCAGGCACGGGGGCAGGCGTTTCCTGCTGGCATGAATCATGGAATACGCCGGATATAAAAAGATTATCTGGGATGGCCGGGCGAATTTTTTAATGGAACGGGTATGAGTGGAACTCCAGTTTAAAAAATACCGTCGCCGCTTGGACGCCTGTAGGCATTGCAGCATGCTGTTTCAGGGTGGTTTGCGAAAATAAATATCACCTTCTTATTCGCGTGTAATCGTGCAGCCGCTTAATAACGAAATAAACGCAATAAACGAAATAATTTACCCCGATTGCAATTGAAGAATCATGGCTCTGCTATCCTGGAACAGAATAATCGATAAAATCGGGATGCAGGTGGTGGCGGTAATAAAATTAATGGCAATAATGGTTTGAGTATGGCGATACTGGCCTGCCATGAGGCATGGCTGAAATTGATTTGTCGATAAAAATTCGTCTGGGGGGAATTATATTTTCTTATGCTACTGGATAATAAAATATATCTTTTGATATAAAAATATTCGAGATTAAAGTGACGCAAAAATAAAAATCCAGGCCGAGCCTTGAGTGAATCGCCGGAAATCATGATTTGTCTGTTTTTTGACAAAATTTCAGGAAAGGGGGCTGGCGCTCGTATATCTATTGACAAGTTAGAGAAAACCAGTCAGCCAGTAACGCAAAATCACAATTTGTTAATCCGATGAGATAATCCGGCTTTTCGTGGTTCGTTATGCCGGCACCGGGACATTCATTCTGGGCCCACGCGGCGAATCGCTTCGTTTCTTTCACAAGGATAATCTCCATGTACGAAGACCGGATTCGTCGCCCTGCCTTACGCAGCAAGATCACCTCAGCCGCTGAAGCGGCGTATCTGATTCAGGATGGCATGTGGGTCGGGGCCAGCGGCTTTACCCGTGCGGGTGACGCCAAAGCGGTGCCGCTCGCGCTGGCGGAACGGGCGCGCACCGAACCCGGTCCGCTGCGTATCACACTGATTACCGGCGCCTCGCTAGGGCATGACGTGGACCGGACACTGACCGAAGCGGGCGTGCTGGCGCGGCGGATGCCCTTTCAGGTGGATACGACGCTGCGCCAGGCGATCAATCGCGGTGAGGTCATGTTTGTCGACCAGCATTTGTCTGAAACCGTCGAGATGCTGCGCGCCAACCAGTTGGGCCGGCTCGATGTGGCCATCATCGAAGCCACGGCCATTACCGAAGACGGCGGCCTGATTCTCACGACTTCAGTGGGTAATTCCGCGAGCTTTGCGATTCTCGCGGACAAGGTCATCGTCGAGATCAACCTGGCGCAGCCGCTGGCGCTGGAAGGCCTGCACGACATCTGGATTCCAGGAAAGCGGCCGCACCGGGAGCCGTTGCCGATTGTGTCGGTACAAGACCGCGTGGGCACGATCACGGTACCGATTCCTCCAGAAAAAATCGCCGCGATTGTCATCACGAACATGCCGGACAGCCCATCGACGGTGTTGCCCGCCGACGAGGAAACCGCACTGATCGCCGCGCATCTGATCGACTTCCTGCAACACGAGATCGCGCACGGACGCATGCCCTCGCCATTGCCGCCGCTGCAAGCCGGGATCGGCACAATCGCCAATGCCGTGTTGGCGGGCTTCGCCGAATCACCCTTCGAACCCTTTCCGATTTACTCCGAAGTTCTGCAAGATTCGACGTTCGATCTGCTCGATGTGGGCAAGGCAACGTTTGCTTCGGGCGCGTCAATCACGCTGTCGGCGGCACGCCAGCAGCAAGTGTTTGGCGACCTGGCGCGCTACCGCGAGCGTCTCGTGTTGCGGCCGCAGGAGGTCAGCAACCATCCCGAAGTGATCCGGCGCCTGGGGTTGGTCGCGCTGAATACCGCGCTCGAATTCGATATCTACGGCAATGTGAATTCGACGCATGTGGGTGGCACGCACATGATGAACGGCATCGGGGGTTCGGGTGATTTCTCGCGCAATGCGTCATGCGCGATCTTTGCGACGAAATCGATGGCCAAGGGCGGGCGTATTTCGAGTGTGGTGCCGATGGTGCCGCATTGCGATCACAACGAACACGATGTGGACGTGGTGGTGACGGAGCAGGGGCTGGCGGATTTGCGCGGGCTTGCGCCACGTGAGCGCGCAAAGCGGATTATCGACACCTGTGCGCATCCGCTTTATCGTGATTTGCTGCGCGATTATTACAAGGAGGGTGAGCGGCGTGGCGGCCAAACCCCGCATTGTCTGGAGCAGGCGTTTGCATGGCACATGCGCTACAACGAGACGGGTTCGATGCTGCCGTTGCACGCGGTGTAGTAGCGCGAAAAACGTGCTGCCGATTGGCGGCGGTGGAGCGTGAAAAACGCGGTAAAGAGCGCAATAAAGAGCGCAATAAAGAGTGCGATAAAACGCGCGGCGGACAGAAAAACACCGGACGAGAGTTCACGTCCGGCGTGATGCATTAACTGCTGCTACCGCGTTTGAAAAGCCGCAGGATAAAAAGCAGGATGACCGCGCCGATGACTGCGGTAATGATGGTGCCAATCCAGCCACCGCCCAGCGTGATGCCGAGGACGCCCGCCAGCCAGCCGCCAATGAAAGCGCCGACGATCCCGACAATGATATCGACTATCAAACCGAATCCGCCGCCCTTGACAAGTACACCTGCTAGCCAGCCAGCGATTGCGCCGATGATGAGCCAGGCAATGATGCTATGTTCCATTTTTAACCTCCATGGTTGAGCGTGAAGGATTCTTCACGAAGACCGAGCTTAGTCGAAGGCTCCCGCAGAGTCCAGATTTCGCCTGCCGATGAGCAACGGCGATCACACTGGGCCGCGCATCAAGTACATGTTCATCGTGGCTGGCTGAATGCGTTTCTCATGTTGTCATGTTGTACAGCCATGGCTGGGGCGCTGCGGGCAGGGGACATCATCGTGGGCCCGGATGACGCGTCATTCGGCAGCAGGTTCGGCTTCGCTGGCTTCCCAGCTCACGCTCGAAACGCCTTTTTCCATGCTCAGGCGGCTGGCCATGCGCTCGAGCTTCGGCTGATCCTTGGGATGCAGTTTCAGATGTGCGCGCACGCGCACGCGTGCCTCCTGCTCAGGTAGCGCTTCGCTGGTGAGGCTTTGGAACGACAGCGGCGTTGCATACATCGAGTTTGATAGCGCCGTGCGGATGTGGATTTCGTCGGCATCGCGGCACACCACGGTCAGCACGTATTCGCGCACGAGATCGGCGTTGCTCACGGAGCTCGCGTTGATCAGGCGGCTGACCTCGCGCAGCAAGGTGTTCGTGAGCAAGACCGTGGCCGTGCCGGCGAATGCCGGACCATAGTGCCCCGAGCCGCACAGCACGCCCACTGCGGCTGAGCACCAGAGCGTAGCGGCGGTGTTGATGCCTTGCACGGAACCCTTGTCGCGCATGATGACGCCGCCGCCCAGAAAGCCGACGCCCGACACGACATAGGCGGCAATCTGCGTGACGCCCGCCGTGCCGTTGCCGGTGAGCACGCCTAGCGTGACGAACAGGCACGCGCCGCTGGCGACCAGGGTAATGGTGCGCAGTCCGGCCATGCGCTGGCGCATTTGCCGCTCGATACCGATGGCGACGCCACAGGAGAAGGCTGCGAGCAGCCGCAAGATGAATTCGACGCTCATGGTGAGGCGTCTCCAGTGAGGTGTGCAAGGCACGGGTTAGGGCGCACTGGCCATGAGCATCGTGCACGGCGTGAGCGCAGCGACGGGTTGAGGCGTCGTGCACGGCCGGGGCGGCATGACTTGGGCCAAGGTGAGCCAGGCTGAGGGGCAACACGAACCACGAACGGCACAGGTGGTTTGCCTGACAGTCAAGACCGGGGCGGATGGCGCGGGCAGGGCGGTCTTGCCGCTTGCTTTTTTCTTGCTTTCCGCTTGCTTATTGCTTGATTGGCCGCTTCATGGGTATTTCACGCGGTCGGGCATGACGCGGGGCCACTTACGGACTATCGCGGTGCATCTCAAAATGGACGCCGGATTTTAGGGGGTGCCCTTCCTCGAAGTCAATCACCTCGCATGACTTCATGCGTCAGAACAAGCCAGAATAAAAGGAAGATAAAGGGGATAAAAAAGGATAAAAACGCAGGCCAGATGAAAAAATTCCGCAAATCAATAATCAGAAGTTAATCATTACGATTTTTTATCTTGATATAAAACTGTATTTCTATGCTTGACAATGATCATCCTGAAAAACAGACTAGCCGGTTATTAAATCTGGTTAAGTGGTGCAAGCAGGACGCCACATTGGCATCGGGCCATGTGTGTGATTTCGAACCGTCTCTCATGCCGAGGGCACCAGGTTGCTTGCCAGCCTGCTCTGTTCTTCAGGCCGCTTCGGGTTTTCCGGCCTGTTTCCGGCCTGTTTCGGGCCTGTTTCCGGCGGTTGCGTTGTTGAGCTGTTGCGTTGGGCACCGTCAATTTCTGGCCTGTTCTTCCCGGCCTGTTCTTCTGGTCATCTATTGTGACCGTACTCCGGCGGAGGCTGGACTGGATGCTAACCATTTTTATTACGACGGTTTGCCGTGCACTGGAATGAGGGCATGACAGTCGTCAACCGGTTTTTTTAATCTATTCGATAGAGGTTTGCATGAACAAGACATTAATGAGCATGATTGCAGGTGCATTGATTCCGATGGCTTCGGGTTTTGCCATGGCGGCACCCTCGGTCCAGGCCACTCAGGCTGCCCCAGTCGCTCAGATTGATGTGTTCGAGCCATTTGTCGGCGTGTCGACACTCGAAGCCCCAGGTATCGTCAAGGCAGTCAACCAGGCCCGGCGCAGCGTGACCGTGACGGATCCGCAACTGCATAACGAAGCAACGTTCGACATCGATCCGAATGGCGGCAATCTCGCGCAGATCAAACGCGGTAGCAAGGTTCGCCTGCTGATGGCGCGTGAGGTCATTCTGGGCTTGGCGAAAGGCTCTGCTGGCCAAACCAAGATCAGTTTGCCGGGCAATAGCGAAAGTACGCTCGCGCTGATTCAGTCCATCAATCACAGTTCGGGCGTGGTCGTCCTGCAAAAGGCCGATGGCTCGGCGACCCGCATCAAGGGCCGCGATCCGCTCAAGATGGCAAGCCTCCAGCCGGGTATGCAACTGATCCTCGTGCCGGCGCCTAAAGTGTCGGTTTCCGTGGAGCTTGCGCAGTAAGGCGTGCAGTAAGTGAGGCCTCGCAGTGAAGCTTTCCTGTCACTTTCCTGTCACGCATAAGCATTAGCGGCCACGTGGCCAGGTGATCTTCGTATCGCAGCTTATGCCTGCCGGGCGGCTTATGCTTGCCGGTTAAAGGTCGTCGCAAACAGTGCGGCGCTTTTAACCGGCAGTTTTTTTATGCGGCATCGTGAGCACTATCCAGCACGAGTGTGATCCGCGTGATCTCAGAGGGCGCACCTAGCCGCTTTGGCGGGCCCCAGTAACCCGTACCACGGCTGGTATAAACCCATAGGGCATCCCAGCGGGCCAGGCCTGCGGTGAACGGCTGTTGCAGACGCACGAAATAATTCCACGGAAAAAACTGGCCGCCATGTGTATGGCCCGAAAGCTGTAGCGTGAAGCCCGCTTTTGCCGCGGCTGCGGCGCTGCGCGGCTGATGTGCCAGCAAGATCTTAAGCGTGATGTCCTGCGGCGCATGTGCCAGCGCAGCGACGGGGTCGCTTTGGTGCGCCGGATCGAAGCGGCCCGCCGAATAATCGTTCACGCCTGCGATGATGGCCTGTGCGCCATCATGGGTGATCACCACGTGCTGGTTGAGCAGCACGGTCAGGCCAAGACGTCTGAACTCGGCGATCCATGCGTTGGCTCCCGAATAGTACTCATGGTTGCCCGTTACCAGATAAACGCCATGGCGTGCATGCAGGCGGCCTAATGGCGCGGTATGGCGGGCGAGTTGCGGCACGCTGCCATCGATGACATCGCCCGTGATGGCGATCAGATCAGGTTGTAACGCGTTGACCGCCGTGACGATCGCATCGACATAGCCGCGTTTGATGGTGGGGCCGACGTGAATATCGCTGATCTGGACGAGGGTGAAGCCATTGAGCGCGGGTGGCAGATGCGCAATCGGTACCTTGACGTCGACGACGCGAGCGCGACGCCGTGCATTGACGAAGCCCAGTGCTGTCACTAACCCGGCCAGGCCCAGCACCAGGGTTGCCGAGCGGCTGCGCCAGCTTGCCAGGTCAAGCGTGTGGGGCCAGACGAGATTAACGGCGCCCAGCGCGAGCAGCACAAGGTCACGAAGCGCCGTCAGAATCAATAAAGAGGAAAAAAACCCCATCGCCAGCAAGCCGATCCAGGCGAATGGGGCACTGAGTCGTTGCTGTTCGATGGAGCGGGCCAGCATGCCAACAGGAATCAGCGCGCATGAGAACGCTAACCAGGCAACGGCGAGCCCGTGGCTGAAAGATCCGCCAGGCAGATCGGGAATCAGCCGCAATCCGACGTAAAGATGCAGCAGGATACCGATGCAGATGATGCGAAATATCAATGAGCGACGGGGCATAAATGAATAGCAATAGCAGAACGGGGATGGACACCCTCTTTCGGAGTGGGGCCAGGACGATGGGCTGAGCGTGGGAGCGTGGATGAGCTAGTGGCTTCAGAACGGGCCCGCTATTTTAACGGCCTGCCCGGTAAGGCCTATCGTGAATAAGGATTGTTGCGTAGAAAATAAGAATAAAAATTAATAAAGTTTATGCGCATAAGGTTGTCGAATTCGGCGGCGAATATTCTTAAATAGCCTTGAAGCAGGCTTCAAGGCCGGTTCATGCTAACGGCATATTGCCAACGATTGAATGAACCGGCGCCGGGAGACGGCGCCAGATAACAGACCGGTTTCTTGTTTGCATCGAACGGTTATGCTTTTCCGGATTCTGCCAGCCGAGGATGAGCGTCGGTTGTTTGCGCGGGTCGCGGGCGATTGACGCCAACACCGTGATCCTGCCCGGCCGTGCCAGAGGCATGGCCGTCAGGCGCCGGCCGTCAATAGGTGCGTCCCAGCTGGAAATAAAAGTTGTAGCGCCCCCCGGAGCGAACGCGACACCAATATATAGCGGACCGAAGGCGCTGGTCGCTGCGGTAAAAACGGTCACGCCGCGCTTGAATGACGAGTTGCCGTCCAGTGTGATCTGATTCCAGACATTACCCGCTTCCAGGCTGACGCCGGCATAGAGCGCGCGGATAGGCTGCGAGCTAAACGTTGCCAACCGATTCATATAGGTGACCTGGGCATAGGCCATCGAACTGCCTGATAACTGGTCCGCAGCATAAGCGGACAGATGCTGAAACCCGCCCAGCGTGAAGTTGAGCAGATTGGTCGGGTTAGGCGCGCCGAAATCAGTGCCGCCTTCGATACTCGCATTCAGGCTATGGCGGCCAAAGCTTGTGGCAACCATGCCCTTGCCGTACACCTCGGTATAGCCACTTCTAGAGGAGACCGATGACTGTGCATCGCGCAGTTCCGTTTTAGAGGCGAACAATGACTGTTCGCCGCGCAGTTCGGTGAAATAGCCTTTACGCGGGAAAAGGGGATCGTCGAGCTGGTCGATGACAAGACGTGCCCGTGCGCTCACCATGTGTCCGGAGTAATTCAGAAGCCGGTCCGCCCCCAGGTTGTACTGCGAAGCGGCCGAGCCGTGCGCGTAGGCCAGGCCAATGCGGAAATTGCCCAGATGCGAGAGCGGCAAGCCGAAATCAAGGCCCGCCCGCTCGGTGGGCATCTTGAGCTGCGTGACTTTCTGGTTCGTGTCGTTATCGTAGAGATCGGCGTACCGCTGCTGGAATTCGACATAGGGCGCGACGTAATAACCCAGAGAGTCCGACAACGGCTGACGCAGTTCGGCATGGACATTAATCAGGTTGTTGCCAAGCGTGCTGTCGATACGCCCCTCCAGCCCGGATTCGGTCAGCCACGGGCGGCGGTAGCCCAGATGCAGACGAAAGCCGCCTTCATCGCTTGAACTGCTCGACAGGCCGAGGCCGAACAGCAGGAAGTTGGGCCCCCAGTTTTTATCGCGCGTGTCGATGAGCAGACGATAGTCGTCGCCGCTGCGCACGAGTTGCTGGCTGGCGCTTTCGACCGTGCCCGCAGTGGTCAGTGCCAGCAGGTCTTTATCGATCGCCTTGGCATCGTAGATGTCGCCTGGCTTGACGTGGAGCGCATGACGCAAATGCTTTTCCGGCACCGCGCCATGCGAGGTGATTTCGACACTGGAAATGCGCATGGGCGGGGTCGAGGGCTGGGTGTGCATGGCACGGTACTGCGCATATTGCACGGGCGTGAGTGCCAGATGTTTTAACTGGGGCAACATGGCGCGAGCGGCGGCTTCGCCTGCCGCGATGGCCTCGTTGGGCTGGGAAAAATCAGTGAAGCCGAGCGAGCCGAGCTCCGGCACGATCAAGGTGTCGCGTGGGCTGAGCAGGCTGAGCTGGTGCGCCACGTTTTGCTTGATCAGGATGCCGATCATCTGTTGCATGACCGAGGT
Organism: Paraburkholderia hayleyella; assembly: GCF_009455685.1. NCBI lineage: Bacteria > Pseudomonadati > Pseudomonadota > Betaproteobacteria > Burkholderiales > Burkholderiaceae > Paraburkholderia > Paraburkholderia hayleyella. The sequence continues at coordinate 242,539 of NZ_QPES01000002.1, forward strand.
GGGCGACGCCAGGTCAGTCAGGGGCCGCAGCGGCGAGCTGATATCGACGGCGATGACCACGTTCGCGCCCATCTGATGGGCGGTATCGACCGGCAGGTTGCTAACCAGACCGCCATCCACGAGCGTGCGGCCATCGACTTGGGCGGGGGCATAGAGCCCGGGCATCGCCATGCTGGCGCGGATCGCCTGGGCCAGCGAGCCATGGTCCAGCACCACCTTCTCACCGGTTTGCAAATCCGTGGCGATGGCCCGGTACGGGATTGGCAACTGGTTAAACGCATGAATTTCTGCCACGGAACGGGTCCAGTCTTGCAGCAGCGCTTGCAACTGGTTGCCTTGGACTAGCCCGGCGGGCAATTTGATGCCTTTTGCCCCAAAACCCAGTGAGAGGCTGCTGACGTAAAGCCGCTCGTCTTCGCGCTGGCCTTGTGGTAGCGCCGCCCGTTCGCTGGTGTCGAAGGCGATATCGCTCAGGTTGATGCCGGAGAGGCGCTGCTCCATCTCATGCGCGTTCATTCCGCTGGCATACAGGCCACCGACCACCGCGCCCATGCTGGTGGCGGCGATGCAGTCAATGGGGATGCGGTTGTCTTCGAGCACTTTGAGCACGCCCAGATGCGCATAACCCCGTGCACCGCCACCCGATAGCACCAGGCCGACGCTCGGCTGTCCGGTGACGCTTGCCGGGCAAGCTGGTTCGGCCGCCTGCGCTGGGGTGATGAAAGTGGTGAAAGTGATAAAGGCAGTGAGGATGCCGGCAAGCCACGGCAGCATGCGCCACTGGAGCACGCGTTGCAGCAGGAAGCCAACGGTAACCGCAACGGCAACGGCAACGACAACAGAAATGAGGCGACGAGCGGCCGCAAAGGCCATGCTGAAACGGTGCTGCGTTTGTATCAGGGGCGTGATAGGCAGTAGGCAGGGCAAGAGGTGACAGGGCTTCATGGTCCTATCCAGTAAATTTCACGCCGTTCGGCAAAATCAGGATGTAGTAGGTGAACGGCAGGAATAGTAACGTGGCCGCAACCGGTTGCCTCTTGATATTTTGCCGCCAGCGGTGTGACGCAGGCCTGTCTGCGCCAGCACCGCTGGGTGTGAAAATTTACAGCCCGCCCATGCACATGTATTTGATGACGACGTAATCGTCGACGCCGTAATGTGAGCCTTCGCGGCCTAGGCCAGATTGCTTGACGCCGCCAAAGGGCGCGACTTCATTTGAAATCAGCCCAGTGTTGATGCCGACCATGCCGTACTCGAGCGCTTCCGCGACACGCCAGACGCGGCCGATATCGCGGCTGTAGAAATACGACGCGAGGCCGAACTCGGTGTCATTGGCCATCTGGATGACGTCCTCATCCGACGAAAAGCGAAAGAGCGGTGCCAGTGGCCCGAAGGTTTCGTCGCGGGCGACTTTCATCGCGGGGGTGACATCGGCCAGCACGGTCGGCTCGAAAAAGCCGTGCCCTAGCGCGTGACGTTTGCCGCCCACGACGATGCGCGCGCCTTTGGCGAGCGCGTCTTCGATATGCGCTTCGACTTTGAGCACTGCGGCCTCGTTGATCAGTGGCCCCTGGGTGACGCCCGCGTCGGTGCCCAAGCCGACCTTCAGCTGTTTCACCGCATCGCTCAGCTTGGCCGTGAAGGCGTCATAGACCCGTTCATGGATATAAAAGCGGTTGGTACAGACGCAGGTCTGGCCGCTGTTGCGGTACTTCGAGGCAATCGCACCGGCTACGGCGGCGTCCAGGTCCGCATCCTCGAACACGATGAAAGGGGCATTGCCGCCGAGTTCGAGCGAGACCTTTTTCACGGTGGGGGCGCATTGCGCCATGAGCAGGCGGCCAATGGCGGTGGAACCCGTAAACGACAGCTTGCGCACGACCGGGTTGCTGGTCATCTCGCCGCCAATGGCTTTGGGCTCGCCGGTGATCACGCTGAAAATGCCGGCCGGCACGCCAGCGCGCTCCGCCAGCACGGCCAGCGCGAGTGCCGAGAACGGTGTGGCTTCGGCGGGCTTGACGATGATCGGGCAGCCTGCGGCGAGTGCCGGGCCGACCTTGCGGGTAATCATCGCGGCGGGGAAGTTCCATGGCGTGATCGCCGCGCACACACCGATCGGCTCTTTCGTCACGACGAGGCGCCGGTCACTGGCGACGGTCGGGATGGTGTCGCCGTTGATGCGCTTGGCTTCTTCGGCAAACCATTCGAGAAACGAAGCCGCGTACTGGATTTCGCCTTTGGCTTCGGCCAGTGGCTTGCCTTGTTCGGTGGTGAGGATCAGCGCGAGATCATCGGCGTGCGCCAGCATCAGGTCGTGCCATTGACGCAGGATCGCACCGCGCTGCTTGCCCGTGAGTGCGCGCCACGCGGGCCATGCCTGGTTGGCTGAATCGATGGCACGGCGGGTTTCCGCCGCACCCATGCGCGGGATGGTGCCAAGGTGCGCACCCGTCGCCGGGTTGACGACGTCGAGCGTGGTGTTGTCGTCCGCGGCCTGCCATTGCCCGGCCAGATAGGCCTGGTGTTTGAGCAGGGCGGGGTCTTTCAATGCGATTGAGGCGATTGAAGCGCTTGAAGAGTTCATGGTGGCGAAGAAAAGAAGAGGGCGTGAACGGGAAGCCGTCGCCCGCGACGACCGCGGCGCGGCAAATGCAGGCACATACACCAGACACGTACATCAGGCACAAACATCAGGCACAAACATCAGGCACAAACATCAGGCACAAACATCAGGCACAAACATCAGGCACAAACATCAGGCACAAACATGAACGATAAGCCTGCCTGGCGCTGGGCCCGGCCCGCGTAGCGCAGGATGCCGCCACGCGAGCCCGTGAGCATCGGGCTTTACACCATGGACCGTATCAGGCGGTCGCGGTTTCCTTCAGCACCGTTTCGAGAATGGCGAGGGCTTCGTCGAACACGGCGTTCTCGATGGTCAGCGGGAACAGGAAACGTACGACATTGCTATAGACCCCGCACACCAGCAGCAGCAAGCCTCGCTCCAGCGCTTTGGTTTGCACGAGCTTGGCGAATGCGGCATCGGGTTCCTGCTTGCCGGGCTTGCAGAATTCGACTGCGACCATCGCGCCCGGGCCGCGCACATCGGCGATTTGCGGCACGTTGTCTTGCAGCGCGACCAGCTTGGTCTTGAGCTTGTCGCCCAGGGCGCTGGCCCGCTGGCACAGGTCTTCTTCGTCAATGATGTCGAGCACGGCGTGCGCGGCGGCCACGGCCAGCGGGTTGCCCGCGTAAGTGCCGCCCAGCCCGCCAGGCGCTGCGGCATCCATGATCTCGGCGCGGCCCACCACACCCGACAGCGGCATGCCGCCCGCCAGGCTCTTGGCCATGGTCATCAGGTCTGCCGTGACGTTGTAATGCTCCATGGCAAAGAGCTTGCCCGTGCGGGCGAAACCGGTTTGCACTTCGTCTGCGATTAGCAGGATGCCGTGTTCGTCGCACAGGCGGCGCAGTTCGCGGACGAAATCAGCCGGCGCTGGCTGGAAGCCGCCTTCGCCTTGCACCGGTTCGAAGATGATGGCCGCGACGCGCTTGGGATCGACGTCGGCCTTGAACAGGGTGTCGATGGCTTTGAGTGAATCAGCGGTGCTCACGCCATGCAGCGGGTTCGGGAACGGGGCATGGAACACGTCCGAGGGGAACGGGCCAAAGCCGATCTTGTAGGGCGCGACTTTGCCAGTGAGTGCCATGCCCATCATCGTGCGGCCATGAAAGCCGCCCGTGAAGGCGATCACGCCGGGGCGGCCCGTGGCGGCGCGGGCGATTTTGATGGCGTTCTCGACGGCTTCCGCGCCCGTGGTGAAGAACGCGGTTTTTTTGGTGAATTTGCCAGGGGCGCGCTGGTTGATTTTTTCAGCCAGTTCGACATACGAGGCGTAGGGCACGATCTGGTATGCGGTGTGAGTGAAGCGGTCGAGCTGTTCGCGGATCGCGGCGATAATTTTGGGGTGCCGGTGGCCTGTGTTGCACACGGCGATACCTGCTGCGAAATCGATAAAGCGGCGTCCTTCGACGTCCCAGAGCTCGGCGTTTTCCGCGCGCTCGGCGTAAAAATCGCACATCACACCCACCCCGCGCGGGGTGGCAGCGTTTTTACGGTTTTGCAGGTCAGTATTTTTCATGGTGGGCTCCATCACTCCTGGGTTGTTGGATGCGCGCCGGATGCGCGCGAAAAGCAGCTCGTGCCGAGACTATAATCAGGTTTGGCTCTCAAAATTAGAGCCATTTCGATAAATATTTAGGGGCCAATCATGCGCGCGAGCGTGCTTTCCGACTGGCTGGCGCAGCATCTGGACCGGGGTAACGGCCAGCCGTTGTATCGCCAGCTGCACCGGCTTTTGCAACAGGCCATCTTGTCACGTGAGCTGCCTGCGGGCAGCAAAGTGCCGTCTTCACGGCTGCTGGCCGCCGAACTCGGGATTGCGCGCAACACGGTGACGCAGGTCTATGAGCAACTGGTGCTGGAAGGCTATGTGAGTTCCGCGACGGGGCGCGGCACCTTCGTCGCGGATAGCGCGCCCGATGAAATCATCGGCACGCCCGATGCTTCCGCTGCTCCTGATGCCGCCAATCTCCCCGATGCCACGCGCGGCGCGCCGGACGCGGCGTTACGGCAAGCCCTGTTTGCGCCTGGCTCAGCCCGGCTAGCCCGTTCAGGCACGCCGCTGGCGCCGGAGCGCGCCCTCTCGCGGCGTGGCGCGCGGCTGGTTGCGGGGGCGGGCGTATCGAAGCGGCAAGGTGGCGCGTTCATGCCTGGCGTGCCGGATGTGACACGCTTTCCCGCGCGGGTGTGGAGTCGCTTGCAGAACAAATACTGGCGGCGCTTGCGTCCCGATTTGCTGACTTACGCGCCCGGTGGCGGCCAGGCGTGGCTGCGCCACGTGCTGGCTGATTACCTGCGCACGGCGCGCTCGGTGCAGTGCGCGCCCGAGCAGATCATCATCACGACCGGCATTCACCAGTCCGTTGATCTGGCGGTCCGGCTGCTGTCCGACGTGGGCGACGTGATCTGGACCGAAGACCCGTGTTACTGGGGCGTGCGCAGCGTGCTGCAAGTCTCGGGGCTCGAAGTCCGGCCGGTCGCGGTCGATGACGAAGGAATCAACCCCGGGCCCGATGACCTGCTTCAGCCACCGAAGCTGATGCTGGTGACGCCCTCGCATCAGTACCCGCTCGGCATGGTGATGAGCCTGCAGCGCCGCCGCATGCTGCTCGAATACGCCCGCCAGCATCAGTGCTGGATCATCGAGGACGATTACGACAGCGAGTTTCGCTATGGCAGCCGGCCGCTGGCTTCGTTGCAAGGGCTGGATAGCGCGGGGCAGGTGATCTACGTCGGCAGTTTTGGCAAGACACTGTTTCCGGGTTTGCGCATCGGCTATCTGGTGGCACCCGCCGCGCTGGCCGAGCGCTTTGCGACCGCGAGCGCGGAGCTCTACCGCGAAGGGCAATTGCTGCAACAGGCGATGCTGGCCGAATTTATCGCGGAAGGGCATTTCACTTCCCATATCCGCAAGATGCGCGCGCTATACGGGCAGCGGCGTGGCGCGCTGCTGGAGGCCGTGGCGCAACGTTATGGCACCACCTTGCCGGTGCTGGGCGGCGATGCGGGTTTGCATCTGGTGCTGCAGTTGCCCCCGGGGGCGGATGACCGGGCCGCAGCCGCGGCAGCGCTGGAGCGCAACATCGTCGTGCGCGCGTTGTCGGGGTATTACGCCGAGGCGGCACGGGCCCAGCCGGGGCTTTTGCTGGGCTACGCCTGCGTGCCTGACGAAGAGATCGTGCCCGCCTTCGCCACCCTCTCCCAGGCGCTCGATGAGCGGCTTGGGCTGGGGTAAGCGGGGCGCGGGGGCACGACGGCGGGTTGCGGAGCGTCCGCGCTGAACGGATGCCTATGTGCTCCGAAAAAGTACGGGTAGCCGTAGATTCGCCATAATGAGGCCCCGCTCATTCGACGCTCATCTGCTGGACCTCTGCCATGACCGAATCCGCTTCCGCTGCCGTTCCTGCCGGCTTCCTCCCGGTGGCTACCGTGCCCCGTCTCACCAGCCTCTCGCATGGCGGGGGCTGTGGCTGCAAGATCGCCCCCGGCGTGCTGGCCAACCTGCTCAAGCGGCATATGCCGCTGCCCGCTTTTCCTCATTTGATGGTTGGCCCCGATACCGCTGATGATGCCGCTGTCTACCGGCTCAACGACGAGCAGGCGCTGATCGCCACGACCGATTTCTTCATGCCTATCGTTGACGACGCCTATGATTTTGGCCGCATTGCCGCGACCAATGCGCTGTCCGACGTGTATGCCATGGGCGGCACGCCGATTCTCGCGCTGGCCCTCGTGGGCATGCCGATCAGCGTGCTGCCGCATGACACGATTGCCGCCGTGCTGCGCGGCGGCGAAGACGTGTGCGCCGAAGCCGGGATTCCAATCGCAGGCGGGCATTCGATCGATTCGGTTGAGCCGATCTATGGCCTGGCCGCGCTCGGCCTCGTGCACCCGCAGCATGTCAAACGCAACGCCACCGCTCAAGCCGGTGATGTGCTGGTGCTGGGCAAGGCGCTTGGTGTCGGCGTGCTCGCCGCGGCGTTGAAACAGAACCAGCTCGATGCGGCAGGCTATGCCGCGCTGATCGCCACCACCACCCAGCTCAACCGGCCCGGTATCGCGCTCGCTGCGCTGCCCCAGGTGCACGCGCTGACGGATGTGACGGGCTTTGGCCTGCTCGGTCACACGCTAGAGCTGGCGCGCGGCGCGCAACTTACCGCGCGTTTGCGCTATGCCGCCTTGCCGTGGCTGCCCGGCGTCGAAGCCTTCGCTCAGGCGGGTATTGCGACAGGGGCTTCCGGGCGCAACTGGAATGCTTACCGCACGGGCGTGACGCTCGCGCCCCGCTTGCCCGCTATCGCCCAGGCGCTGCTGACCGATCCGCAAACCTCGGGCGGCCTGCTCGTGGCTTGCGCGCCCGAAGCGGTACCTGATGTGCTGACGCTGTTTTATGAGCAAGGCTTCGCCGCTGCCACCGTGATCGGTGAGATGCGCGCAGGTGCGGCGCAGGTCGAAGTCGTGTGAGTGTCAATCTGAGTGCCAGTGTGAATGTGAATGCAGGCTATGCCCCCGTCATGCCGGTTTAATTCAGGGTTTCCCAACGATGCGAGAAGAATCTCCGAAAGCCATTATTTACGCGCTGGCCGCCAACATGGGCATCGCCGTGTGCAAGTTCGTGGCCGCCGCGTTCACCGGCTCCGGCTCGATGTTTGCCGAGGCGATTCATTCGAGCGCCGATTGCGGCAACCAGATCTTGCTGCTGCTGGGCCTGCGCGCCGCGCGCAAACCTGCCAGCGCGCTGCATCCGCTTGGCGCGGGACGCGAAATCAATTTCTATGCGCTGATCGTTGCGTTGCTGCTGTTTTTTGTCGGCGGGGCTTTTTCGGTCTATGAGGGCGTGCACCGGCTCGTGGCTCATGAGCCGCTGTCGAATGCCTATGTGGCGTTGCTGGTGCTGGGGGTGTCGCTCGTGCTCGAGGCGCTGTCGCTAGCGGGCGCCTTGCGCGAGATCCGCCGGCACAACCCGGGGCAGCCGTTGTGGCGCTGGTTCCGCGAGACGCGCGAATCCGAGCTGCTGGTGGTGGCGGGCGAAGACATCGCGGCACTCGCCGGGCTGGTGATCGCCTTTATCGCCGTGCTGCTGGCCATGCTGACCGGCAACCCGGTATTCGATGCGCTGGGGTCGATCGGTGTGGGGCTGCTGTTGATGGTGATCGCCTACGCGGTGGCCCGTGAAGTGAAATCGATGCTGCTCGGCGAATCCGCCAGTCCCGCTGTGCGGGGCGCCATCGAAGCGCATTTGCGCGCTCGTCCGGAAGTGCGCGGCCTCGTCAATCTCATTACGTTGCAATGGGGGCGCCACGTGGTGGTGGCGGTGCAGGCGGAAATGGCCGATTACCCCAGCGGGCGCGCGATGATCGATGCGATCAATGTGATTGAAGAGGATTTGCAGCAGGCCTTCCCCCAGGTGAAATGGGTGTTCTTCGAGCCCGAGGTGCAGCGCGAGGAACGAGGCTAACCGGGCGAGGCTTTTGCTTTACGCCGGCTATTGCGCCAGGGTGGGCGTTTCCAGGCTTCCTGACGAAGGGTTTGACTCATAGTTCGCGCGCGGGCAGGGTGTTTGTCACATCCAGGCCTTTTGCGGAGCGCGGTGGCAGACGCTCCCGGCTGACGGGATCTGTATCCGCGCAGGCGTCTACAGGGGGCGCTCCGTTTCGGCCAGCTTCAATGCATTGGCCAGGGAGCGTTCGCGGTGGGGATCAGGTTGGCCTCAGGATGACGCGCTGCCAGCGAGTTCCAGCGCCTGTTGTCGTGCCGCAGCGGCTGCCTTGCGGGTTTTGCCCGCGCGCGAAGGCGGCTGGCACGCACCGCACACGATGTTATGTTGCAGATCATGACGATGCGCGACGAACTTGCCATTGCAGCGGCAGCAAGCCGTCAGCTGCAAAATGTCCGCATCGAAAAAGCGCACCAGCGTCCACGCCCGCGTCAGATCGAGCACGGCTTCGGTTGCGCTGTTGCGGCAATGTTCGAGATACAGGCGATAGCCCTTCGTCAGGGCATCGAGATGCGAACATTGCGCTTCATGTTTGAGGAAGAGATAGATGTTGTAGAACAGTGAGGCGTGGATATTGGCGAGCCACGTCATGTACCAGTCAGCGGAAAACGGCAGCATGCCTTTGGGCGGCGAGACGCCCTTGACCTCGCGGTAGAGGCGAATCATCCGGTCGCGCGAGAGTGTCAGCTCGCTTTCCAGCACTTGCATACGCGCGCCTAGCTCGATGAGTGCGATCGCGCGGAAGACTTCCTGGGCGTCTTCGGCCAGGCTTCGCTTGAGCATGAGAGACCCCTTCATCAGGCGAATTGCTCAACTTGCTGGCCCGCCAGCAAAATCGCGGTGTGGGTTGGCGCCACTTCGGCATGCCGCGAGGTTTGCGTCAACGCCGCGAGCATCGCGTGATCGGTCAGACGGAAAAAACACAGAAGCTGTCCCGAGGAAGCCAGCTTGACGCACTGCGCGAGCGTGAGCCCGGCCAGCAGGTCTGCCAGTTCCGACGACAGTCCCAGACGGAACATGCCCACTGCCTTGTCTTCACGCAGCATGCGCTGTGCCAGCATGACGTAGGACAGGTTGATTTCACGGATTGAATCGAGTGTTTCGCTGCTACGGTCCATTTTTTCGTTTCCGAAGCCCCAAACGGCTTGCTAGCATTGTCTGCCGTTATGCTTTTTGTGCCTTTCCGGGTGGTGCGCTACCCGGGCTAGAACGCTTCCTTGGCAGAAAGAAGCGGCTTAATACGGTCGTTACAATTCGTAACACGTCGGCCGATTGTATGAAGCGATTTATGAGAAATCAATCATTTTCTCAAAAAAGTTCAACGATTTATTTGTCAGATTACGGTAATAATTGCAGCGTAATGTATGGTGTTCTCAAAATACTCTCCAAGGCTTGGGATTTTTCTCAAAAAAGTCCTGTGATGCTTACGCTGATTGGATCTTGTATAAAAGCATGCAAACTTTGATGGGCCGGGTTGTGAGGTATCTGATACGTTTTGCCACGTTTGCATGGAGGGCCTGAGCAGCTCAATAAGTAAAAAATACAAGTTTTGAGTCTATGTAACGTGAATCGCCGGTTGTAATTAAAATCTGTGGTGTTGTTACAAATAACCTGCGCGGTGGCACGGCATCCCGGGTGAGCGCCAGATGATCGGTTATCGTGAAGCCCGGCGCGTTCCGTTTGCGCCGTCGCCCCATGGCTGCGTGACCACATTGGCCTCATTGGCCACACTGGCCGACCTGACAAACCTTGAGCCCCTGAACACCCCCCCATGCTGAAGAATCTGAATCCGCTGCTGAATGCCGATGTGCTGCACGTGTTGCGTGCGATGGGACATGGCGATGATCTCGTGATCTGCGACGCCAATTTTCCGGGTGCCGCGGTGGCTCGCTCCACGGTCGTGGGGCAGGCACTGCGTCTTGATGGTGCGAACACGGTCGAAGTGCTGCGGGCGGTATTGTCAGTATTGCCGCTCGATACGTTCGTCGATTGCCCGGCATGGCGCATGGAAGTGGTGGGCGAGCCGGACACGCTGCCTCAGGTGCAGCGCGAAGCGCTGATTGAAATCGAAGCCGCCGAAGGCCGCGCCGTGAAGCTGGCCGGGCTTGAGCGCTTTGCGTTTTATGAGCGCGCAGGCAAGGCGTATGGCGTGATCGTCACGGGCGAGCAGCGCGGCTACGGCTGCTTTATCTTGCGCAAAGGCGTGTTGCTGGCTCGGGATGCACCCGTTGCAAGCCGCTAGGCCGGCGGCGCAGACCGTTTTGCGATCTTCGCCGCAACTTCCCGGATGGATCCATCTTGATGGCATGTGTGCCGCGCGCCAGGGCCGCTTGCGTGGCCAGCCCGTATGCGCAGCGCGGAATTGTTTTACGTTTTACGGCTTGAATCAGTCCGATTGAATGAAGCCATAACCAGGAGCAGATCATGATTCAAAATTTCGAACAGTCGATTGGCGGCAAGACCATGCAGTTTTGCGCGAGCCTCGGCGAGGGGGCGACGCCCCATCGCGTGCTCATTAGCGAGGCGGGCTCGGCGCAGACGCTGGTGGTACTCGATGCATCGGGTTTGCTGGGCGCGCTTAAGGTCGAGTTTGAAGAACCGGCGAAGCTGATCGCCAACGCCATTGTCAAGGTGCGTGACGAAAGCTTGATCGAACGCGCGCTCGAAACCGGGCAGATCCAGGAAGCGGCGCTTTAGCATTCAACAGGCGCGATAACAGGCGCCAGGCGCGATGCCCGGCGTTCAGCGATGAGCCGGATCCTCCGGCGCATCGCGGAAGAAAAACGTCGTCAGCGCGCCAATCGCGCAGATCACGGCGACATAAAGCGCGGGCGCCATCGGGTTCGACTTCATCATGAGCGAGACCACTACCGGTGTGAGCCCGCCAAACACGGCATAGGCAATGTTGTATGAAAACGAAATGCCCGAAAACCGGACCACGGCCGGAAACGCCTTCACCATGACGAACGGCAGCGCGCCGATCACACCGACCAGAAACCCCGTCAGCGCATAAAGCGGCAAGAGTGTCGAGACGTCGAGTGCGACTTGCTGAAACATCAGGTAGTACGACGTGGCAAGCAGCAGCGCGCCGATAAAGATCGTGCGGCGGGCACCAAAGCGGCCCGCGATCGTGCCCGCGACGACACAGCCCACGCTGAGGCACAGCGTGGCGAGCGCATTGGCGAGCAGTGCGGTGGCAGGCGGCACGTGAAATTGCTTTTGCAACAGGGTGGGCGTCATCAGGATCACGACTACGATCGCGGCGGATAGCATCCACGTTAGCAACATCGATACGATCACCGCGCGGCCATGGTCGCGCAGCACGGCCTTCAACGGAATTTCAGCAGCCAGTGACTGACGCTGCTGCATTTCGGCAAAGACGGGCGTCTCATGCAGCCAGCGGCGCAAATACACCGAAAAGAGCCCAAACACCCCACCCAGCAAGAAGGGCACGCGCCAGCCATAGGCGAGGATTTCTTCCGGCAGGAAATGCCGGTTCACCGCCGATGCCACCAGCGAGCCGAGCAGGATGCCCGCTGTCAGTCCGGCGGTCAGTGTGCCGCAGGCGTAGCCAATATGGCGCGAGGGCACGTGTTCGGAGACGAATACCCAGGCTCCGGGCACTTCTCCTCCGACCGCTGCGCCTTGCATCACACGAAAGAGCAAAAGCAGTACAGGCGCCAGCAGGCCGATGCTGGCATAGGTGGGCAGCAAGCCCATGAGCAGCGTGGGCACCGACATCAACAGCACGCTTAGCGTGAACATCCGCTTGCGTCCCAGCAGGTCGCCGAAGTGCGCCATGATGATGCCGCCTAGCGGGCGCGCCAGGTAGCCCGCGGCGAAGATGCCAAAAGTTTGCAACTGGCGCAGCCAGTCTGGAATGGCCGGCGGGAAAAACAGCTGGCCAATGGTGGTGGCGAAAAAAACGAAGATGATGAAGTCGTAAAACTCCAGCGCGCCACCCAAAGCCGCCAGGCCGAGGGTTTTGTAATCGCTCCGGCCAAGGGCGCGGGGTGCGGGCGCGGGACGCGCGGAAGGCGCGTCGGGCTGTTCTGTCGCTTGCATTGCAATGCCGTTATCAGGGAATCACGAAAGCCACGCGCAAGGCGTGGGCTAAGGCGCGTCGTCGGATGCGTCGAGTGCCAATGGCGCAGCAGGGCAAGCAAGGCAGCAGGGCAGCAGGACAGCAGGACAGCAGAAAATGGCTCCCGCGCCCATGACGACGGCCAGCGCGCGATTTTACAGCAGCTGTTGCCGGTCTATCTGACAATCACTTGTCTGGGAGAAAAGCATCACGATGCCACGTTGTGCAAACGAGGCAATGAGTCAATCCGCATGGAGTATGAAATCTCCGTATGCGAGCAGGAAATGGAATTGTTTTTGCATGGAAAATTCCTAGTTATTTTGTTGAAATTTCTGGGTCTTAGTAGATAGGTAAAACACGCGGCTAAATTCAGATTGTTCCTATGTGCGGCAATAGACCCCCCTTTGAGAATCGACAACCAGTTACCCAGTTACAGTTGATTCGAGAGTTCTTCCATGCGTATTGCCATTCTTCAGAACGACCCTTACCAGAGCGCGCTGATCAAGCAGGTTCTGGTACAGGCAGGCCATAGTTGTGTGGCCTTTGATGACGGCCTCGCGTTATCCAAGGCGCGAGCGCGTTCAACAGTCGATTTACTGGTACTTGACTGGCAGGGCGCACGGATGTCTGGGACGGAGGTGCTGAAGGCGGTTCGTTCGGTGGGTGGCGAATGGGTGCCGGTGGTGTTCGTGTCGCAGGATGCCTCGGAAGACAGCGCGGTGCGCGCCTTATCGCTGGGTGCGGACGATTACGTGACCTTGCCAATGCGTCCCGCCGAGTTTCGTGAGCGTATCAACGCGTTGCTGCGGCGTGCCTACCCTGATCTATGCGGCGCCTCAGGCTTCGAGGTCGGCCCGTACCAGTTTGACTCCACGCGCCAGCAGGTGAAGCTGCGAGGTGAGGTCGTGCCGTTATCGGGCACACAATACCGGCTGGCATCGTTGTTCTTCTCGAACATTGGTCGCGTGTTGTCGCGCGATCATATTTTTGCCATGGTCTGGGGGCGTGAGTTCCGGGAATCGACCCGCACGATTGACAGCCATGTGTCGCGTTTGCGTTTAATGCTCGAAATCGAGCCGCAAAACGGCTTTCATCTACAACCGGTATACAAGAGCGGTTACCGGTTGTTGCATCTGCGTCAGGGCGAAACCGCGGGAACGGGTGATCACGTGCCGCTCGAAGAAGAATGGGCTGCCTGAAGCGTCATCTGGCCATGCTTTTTGGCATTGTTTTTGACCATTGTTTTTAGCCATTGTTTTTAGCCATTGAGGCAGCGCCCGAAAGACAGGCTGCAGCGTCTGATGCCAGATCAGGGCCTGCATGGCCCATTGCAACGATCAGGTGTTGTGCAGACGATCGCCTGATACGACGCCCAGGCCACGCAGTACTGCATTGCCTTCCGGCGTGAGACGAATGACCGGGCTTCCGGTCTCCGCTTGGGCCATTTCAACCAGGCCGGCTTCTTCCAGTAGCGGGATTTCAGGTTTGGCCGCTGCGTCGATGGGGGCGTGCAGCAACAGCAGCATGGTTGCCAGTTCATGGTGGCTCAGCAGGCGGCGCAAGATCGTGGGCCGTTTGCTTTTTATGTCTTTGCTGGCTGGCGCCGAAAGATGATCGGCGCACGTGTGGTCTGGAGCGGTCATTGGGCGGATCTCCGGCAGTTCGGGTGAAATGAATCGTGCGGATTTTGCCCCGGAACCAAGGTTGAGCCAAGGCAGAATGGCTGGCGTCCATCATACCCGGGCTTCATTCGCCCCTTTTTACTGTTTGCCGCGAGATTTGTTACTGGGCTTTACTTGATTCAGGGTGCATTACGAGGCCGAAGGGGCACAAGTTTTTCCTGCATTTTCGAGCCATAAATTTCCGGGATGACGTTTGCCCGCATAGAACCGGTAAGTGGTCGTGTCGTTGTCGCTGCGAATTTTCACGATGTTCGAATCACCGAAATCAAGCATCGAGCCTTGCGGTATCCCAGTGATTTGAAACTTGGCGTGATGTTTGTTCGCTTCGGTGATCAGACAGACGATGACGTTGGCAACCGGGCTTTGCGTCGTGGTGTCGATCATGGGCTGGCCCGCATCCGGGTTTTGCCACCACGCACACCCTGTCAGCACGAATGGCAGGCATAGCGTGACGAACGTTATCATGACTCGTTTCATTTTTTCTCCGGTAGTTCATGTAGTTCAGGTGCGGCATGGGACACTCGCGGTGTCGCATTATATCGGTGCATTGCCGAGGACCGGCTTACCCGTGAGCGATTCCGGAGAGTCAAACATGCCTGAAAAAAAATCATATTTGCTCGGCCTGATGGGTGCGGGTATCGGCGGCTCATTGAGCCCCGCGATGCACGAAGAAGAAGCGCGGCAGTTAGGGCTGCAGTGCGTCTATCGCCGTATTGACCTGGATTTGCTGCAGCGCGATGCCCGGACGCGGCCTGACCTGCTGCCCGAACTGCTGCGGGCAGCGGAGCAGATGGGCTTCGATGGCCTGAACATCACTTATCCCTGCAAGCAAAGTGTGATTCCCTTGCTCGATTCCCTGGCGCCCGAGGCGCAAGCGTTGGGTGCGGTGAATACCGTGTTGCTGCGTGACGGGCAACGTATCGGACATAACACGGATTGCTCGGGTTTTGCCCGCGCTTTTCAGCAAGGGCTGCCAGGCGTGGCGCTAGATCATGTCGTGCAGCTCGGAGCAGGGGGCGCGGGGGCGGCGGTCGCGCATGCCGCGCTGACGCTCGGCGTGCGCCGGCTAAGCGTGTTCGATGTCGATACGGCGCGTGCTGCCGCTCTGTCCGAGGTTTTGCAGCAGCGCTTTCCAGACGTTGAGGTTCGCGCGGGCGAGGCGCTCGAAAGCACCCTCGCGCGAGCCTGCGGACTGATCCACGCGACCCCGACAGGCATGGCGAAACTCCCCGGTTTGCCGTTGCCTGCCGCGTGGCTGCATCGTGATTTGTGGGTGGCCGATATCGTCTATTTTCCGCTGCGTACCGCGTTGCTTGAGGCGGCTCAGGCACTCGGCTGTCTCACCATGAGCGGAGGCGGCATGGCCGTCGCTCAGGCGGTGGATGCGTTTCGTCTGTTCACCCGGCAAGAGCCTGACGCGGCACGCATGAGTGCCCATTTTCAGACGCTCTTGCCGTGCTAGCACGGGGGCCAGCGCGGCCCGTTCCGCTCCGTCAAACCGATCCGTCAAACTCATAGACCTGGAGCAGACATGCCCTCCTCCGTGCCATCCGGTTCCTCGGGTATGCCTGATGCGGGTACGGGTGTCACTGCCACCACGGTGAGCACTACGATGACCATCACCACACCCGTACCACGCCGCTCCAGAGCGCGTTACCAGATTCTCGCGCTGCTCGCCGTGGGCACGATGATCAACTATCTCGACCGCACGGTGCTGGGCATTGCCGCGCCGCAACTGACCCATGAGCTCGGGATTAACGCCGCGCTCATGGGGCTGATTTTCTCGGTGTTTTCCTGGAGCTACGTCGCCGCGCAAATCCCCGGCGGCCTCTTTCTCGATCGCTTTGGCAGCAAGCTCACTTACTTCCTGTCGCTGACGCTGTGGTCGCTGATGACCTTGCTACAGGGTTTTGTGCATGGCGTGGGCGCGCTCTTCGCCTGCCGTCTCGGGCTCGGTGTGGCCGAAGCGCCATGCTTTCCCACCAATAGCCGGGTGGTGGCCACATGGTTTCCGCAAAGCGAACGGGCGATGGCCACCGGTACCTATACCGTGGGCGAGTACATCGGTCTGGCATTCTTCAGCCCCGTGCTGTTTGCGCTGATGGGGGCGTTGGGCTGGCGCTCGCTGTTTTACGTCGTGGGTGCGGCTGGGATCGTGTTTGGCGTGGTCTGGTGGTTCAGTTACCGTGAACCGCGCGATCATCCCGCGGCCAACCAGGCGGAACTCGATTACATCGCGGCAGGCGGTGGCCTGATGCAGCCTTCGCCAGACAACGGGAATGAACGTGCAGCCACAGCGGCCCCCAAGGCCAACGGTTTTCAGTGGCGCACGATGGGCCAGTTGTTGCGGCAACGGCAATTGGCCGGTATTTGCCTTGGGCAGTTCGCGGGCAATTCGACCCTGGTGTTTTTTCTGACGTGGTTTCCCACTTATCTGGCAACCGAACGCCACATGGGCTGGCTCAAGATGGGCTTTTTCGCCGTGTTGCCGTTCATTGCGGCCTCGGTGGGGGTGATGTTCGGCGGGTTTGTTTCGGACTGGATGTTGCGCCGGGGGATTTCGGTCAATATCGCGCGCAAGTTGCCGATTATCGCGGGCTTGTTGCTGGCTTCGACGATTATTCTGGCCAACTACGCGGATAACGATGGGCTCGTGATTGCGATCCTGTCGCTGGCGTTTTTCGCCCAGGGCATGGCGGCACTCGGCTGGACGCTCGTGTCGGATATCGCCCCTGAGGGGTTGCTGGGCGTGACGGGGGGCATCTTCAACTTCGCCGCGAATCTGGCGGGCATCGTGACGCCCCTGGTGATCGGTGTGATCGTCGCCCAGACGGGCTCGTTTTTCGGGGCGTTGTTCTTTATTGGCGTGATCGCCCTGATCGGCGCGCTGTCTTATCTCTTTGTCGTCGGCGATATCGAGCGGATCGTGCTGACGAACGTGCAGCCTGAGCACGCAGCCTGAGGCTTGAAGCAAAGCCAGATCTTCAATCGTCTCGCGCCTTGGCGGCCGCCATTCAAGCGTGCATGGAACCCTTGCGACTCGTTTGGTTACCTAGCGATGTCACGTCAGGTGAGCGCACCGTGTTCGCTGCACGCCAGGTGCGCAGCAATACAGCAGCACTTCCAAGCCATGCCGTCACTGACATTGCGCGAGCCATCAACCCGCCGCGTGAGATGACGGTCGATATCCATCGCCGGCCATCCGGCCGTACTGTTTTATAGCGAAGTTTTTTCATGTCCGAGCCATCCGGCGCAGAGGATCGCGGTACACCGTGCCCATCCCGTTTCTTACCGTCTCATTCGCCCGCTTGTCCGGTTTGCCAGCAACAATGGGGTGAAGTGGATACGGCGCTGGCGCCGCCACGGTTGCAACCCGGGGGCGGCGAGTGCGCGGCAGCCTCGCACGAGTTGCAGGGTGAGGCGCAGATCCCGGCGGGTCAGCCGCGCAATGTCGCGCCCCGGATGACACCGGGCGCCCAGGCACCAGGCGGCGAATCCGGGCTGATGGCGCTGGCGCATGCGGCCGCGAGTACGGACACGCTAGCGGTGCCTGACATGGGTCGCCCTGCAGGCGGGTTGTCCTTGACGCTGGCCGAGCGGGCACCCATCGAGGCGATTTTTGGCGGGCGGATGGCATTGAACTGGCTGAGCCGCCATGGCTCATTGCTGACCCAGGCGCCGTATGGTCTGACGAAGGCGCAAATTTTACGCATCGCGGGCAACGATGGCGGCGTGCTCGCGTTGGAAAAAGTGCGCACGTTGCACGCTGGGCTGGGGCAGCAGGGCTATTCGAACGAGCAGATTGTGACGCTGGCGGGGAACGCAGGCGGCGCGCTGGCGCTGGGCAAGGTTCGGACGCTGCATGCCGGGCTCACGACGCTGGGGTATAGCCGCTTCCAGATTGTGGCAGTGGCGGGCAACGTGGGTGGTGCGGCGGCGCTGGAGAAGCTATGGACCTTGCATGCGACGCTCAGGCTACTGGGCTATACGCATGCTGAAATCGTCAGAATCGCGGTGCGTCCTGGCTCCGCTCGCACCCTGGAGCAACTCTCGACGATGCACGATGCGCTGGTTGCGTTGGGCTACACCCGAAGCGGCGTGCTGAAGATTGCATCCGGCGGGGCGCTGGCGCTGGAAAAGGTCTGGGTGCTGCATGCGGGGCTGATCGCGCTGGGTTATACGCGCGCCGAAATTGTCAAGGTGGCCGCTGAAGGCGGCGCATCTGCGCTGGGTCAGGTGAAGCAGGTGCACGCGGATTTGGGCGCGCAAGGTTACAACCGCGATGAGATCGCGCAGCTGGCGGTGCTGCGCGAGGATGCGTTACGGACGGCGTACGTGTTGAGCGGCTAGGGCGCGCAATGGGTGCGAGGCGGCTAGGACAGGGTTTGACCTGCGGTAATGCCCCCGTTTTCCAAGGCAGGCAGAAGTAGAAACTAAGCGGCCATGGCCAGCCGCTGCTTCGGGGTAAAACCGCCCAATGCCCTATTCGGGCGCTCGTGATTGTAAGTCCACATCCAGTCGGCCGCCGCTTCGCGCACCTGCTCCAAGTCTTCCCACAGATACTGCGGCAGCCATTCGTATCGCGCAGTCCGGTTGAACCGTTCGATATACGCGTTCTGCTGCGGCTTGCCCGGCTGGATGTATTCCAGCCGGATGCCTTGCCTTTGCGTCCACGTCACGATAGCCGCGCTCAGATATTCCGGACCGTTGTCGCACCGGATAACCTTCGGCTTGCCTCGCCATTCCAGATGCTGCTTCAGCGTGCGAATCACCCGCTCCGATGGCAACGAGAAATCCACCTCGATGCCCAGCGCCTCCCGGTTGAAATCATCAATTACGTTTAGCGTCCGGATACTGCGCCCGTCCGCCAGTTGGTCATGCATGAAGTCCATCGACCACACTTCATTGATGGCCTGCGGCACCGACAGCGGCTGTGGCGTCTCCCGCACCAGGCGCTTCTTCGGCTTGATACGCAGGTTCAGTTCCAGCTCGCGGTAAATCCGGTAAATGCGCTTGTGGTTCCAGCCAAATCCCTTCACGTTGCGCAGGTAGAAGTAGCACAGCAGAAAGCCCCAGTTGCGATGGCAGCCCGTGATACGCAGCAGCCAGTCGCCAATCTCTTCGTTCTCCGTGTTCAACTTCGCCTCGTACCGGTAGCACGACTCGCTGATGCCGAACACCGCGCACGCCACACGAATCGACACGCGGCGCTGTTGCACAACCTGCTTTGCCATCTCGCGCCGACGAGATGGTTTCAGAACTTTTTTTGCAGTGCTTCCGAGGCAATCTCTGCCTTGAGCTTCTCCTCGATGTACATCTTGCGAAGCCGGTCATTCTCCGCCTCCAGCTCCTTTATGCGCCATTCCTTTTTGCGTTCCCTGGAGGACAGGAGCGCCTTCGCCAATAAGTTTTCGAATTTTTGGGTGCGGGAAAAGGTGGAGGTTTTCGAAAAGTGCGTGATGTTGTCCGCATTCAGCGGCGGCAAACACACTAATTTATTGATGACCCGGAGCATCGTATAGCAGGCGCCAAGAACCGCTTCGTCGATCAATTCTTCCCTGTTTTTAAAAGGCTTGAGGGCCGTTTCGATGGCTTGTTTGAGGTGATCCGTTGACAGATAGACCTTGTGGGATTGCTTTTTGGTCTGAATATTCTCGAGTTTAAAAGTTAGCAGGTTTCTGATGCAGATGAGTAGCGGATAGATATCTTCGGGCTTAATGTCCGGATGTGTAATGTAGTTATATAGTTTTTTAAATTGCTCGGGAAATCGATCTTTGGCCCCGCTATATTCCTGGAGAGATTGCTGGAAATTTTCCCGGGTTTTTTTGCTAAAGTTTTCGTCGGGCTCGGTGAAGATGTATTCTGCAATATGACCGAATGATTCAGCGATTTCTTGAAAAATTAAAAGATTCGATTCGGTTTCGTCTTTTTTTTCAAGAAAATTAAAAGTAATCTGTGCTTCCGCCAGAAGGCGGGTCGCGGTACGGTTTATGTTCAGATAGAGATCTTTAACCGCGTTGAGCAGCTTTGCGTCATCGTCCTGCAAATTTCCGAAGGCGTCGCTCAGTTTCTGGGTTTTGATGTTGTCGATATATTCAGTCGAAAATATATCGTGGATTTTTATTATTTTTTCCAGGAATTCTCCTGTTGTTTTTAAATTGTAAATTTTAGAATTGAATAGCTGGAGTTTTATGGAGGGCCGCAGATTCGAGGGAATCTTGCCTAGTATCTGGGTTCTGTTGCTCTCGGCCTTTCGATTGTGGACCAGATCGGCGAGTTGATAACGCTCGGGGAGTAGCTGGGTTTCGATAAATTCAAGTTGTGGATACAGGTCGAGAACGAAATCATAAGGATTTTCCACGGCTGGCGTTGCTGTGGTCTCGGATTTGATTGTCGGATCAGGTACCGGCATATCCACGAAAATATTTTTGGTAACCGGCGATTTTATTTCTTCTTGTGGGGGTGTTTGTGCCTTGAAAAAACGGGGCATTTCTTTAAGGAAAAAATAAATTAATTCCATAGATTCTGATTGTCTGGTATCAGAAGTGCTGTGGTTTACTCCATAAAGTATATTTTGACAGGCTGGATGATTGGTAAAGGAAGAAGGAGCGATGGAGTATTCCCGTTTTGGAGCGCGGAGGCGTTGGGAATATCTTTGCGAATAATGGCTTGTTTTGGGCTCGCCGCTGGTTAATAGTTGGACTGACGTAGTGCCTGTAGTTTCATGGGTAATGTTATTATTAGTGCCCGGAGAAATTTTTCGAAATAGAGAGAGCATATTTTTAAGATAAAAAAAATAAATTAAGAAAAATTAAAAGAAGATCGTCATGAATTTGCTAAAACGATAAGTCTGGCTGATCGCCTGATTGTCTGCAGGCTAGGTAACTTTTGCGGCCAAAAGGTTCTGGCAAATGAACATCGCAGCCTCGCGCAGCGGGCGGCCTCAGTCAGGACGTCGCAGCAAGCCCGCCACCAGACAAAGCTGGGCCGCGGCATAGGCAAACCAGATCGCAGGCGTGCTGCCTGGAAATGCCGTGAGAAAGCGTTCGATGCCGAGCATCGCGTCCGAGGCGACGAACAGCGCGGCACCGGCGCCAAGCCACAACCGTGCGTGGCGTGCAGATAGCGCAAGGCTGGCCATTGCGCAGAGCGCCACGATGTAAAGCGCGACAGGAACCGTCAGCTCATGCAGGCGCGGCCAGAACAGGACATACAACACACTTGCCGCGAGCCATGGCAGGGGCCGCGCGCGGCGTTGCCAGAGGCGAGGTTGGCCGCGCAGCGGCGCGAGCACCATGCAGTACGCCAGATGCGTGATAAAGAAGGCGCCAAGGCCGCCGATCAACGACCATTTGAGCGGTAACGCCAGCACGACATCCCCGACCATCGCTGCCAGCAGCCCGAGGCCCAGCCCCAGGCGTTCGCGCCGGGGCCGGTACGTGGCACACGCGGTGGCGGCCAGCAACAGCGCGCACAGCAGGGCTTTGCCGATCGCCTGCCGGGGATCGGGCGCGAGCCCTGTCCCTGCTAGCGTGCTGCCATAGTTCACAGCGGTACAGGCCGCCACCAGCCACAGTGCGAGCACTGTGTAGAACGTGCCGGTATCAGGCGCAGCGAGGTTATTTTTCGTTTTCATGGGGGCAGCGGCTAAAACCGGTGAATTCTAGCAGCCGCGACAGGCCTCGCTGACAGCGGCAGCAGATTCACGCTGGCGTTTCAACTTCGCGTGTGGTCTTGCTGCAAGAGGCGCTGCCTGAGATTTCGGACGAAGCCTCAGGCGGGCACCGCTACCGGGGCGCTGCCGTGCCCGGTATCAATCATGCGCACCGTAAAACCAAAGCACTGGCTGATCAGCTCCGGCCGCATCATTTCGTGCGGCGTGCCTTGCGCGAGGATGGCGCCGTCGGCCAGCAGCGCCAGGGTGTCGGCGTGACGCGCGGCGAGGTTCGGATCATGCACGATGGTGAGCGCGCCAATACCCCAATCGCGCGTCAGCGTGCGCACCGTGGCCAGCAACCGGTGCTGGTGCGCCAGATCCAGCGCAGCGGTCGGTTCATCGAGTAGCAAGTAACGCGGTGCGGCTGCTTGAGATGACCCAGGCGCCGTGGCCGCTGACGTCGCGCCTGAAGCCGTCGCGCCATCCGCTACCGGCCAAAGCTGGGCCAGCACCCGGGCGAACTGCACGCGCGCCAGCTCGCCTCCGGAAAGTGTTGTGATTTCGCGCCCGCTGAGCGTGTCGGCACCGGCGAGCGCGAGCGCTGCGCCGACGATCTCGCGGTCCTGGCGCGTTGGCGTGCCACCGGCCATATGCGGATAGCGTCCGAGCAGCACGATTTCATCCACGCTAAAGGGAAACACGGGCTGCGATGCCTGAGGCAAAACCGCGCGCAACCGGGCGAGGCGCTGCGGGCCGATGGCGCTGAGCGTTTCGCCATTGAGCGTCGTGGCCCCGGAGACGCTTCCCCCGGTTGTGGCTTTGCCGGTTTTGCTCACAGGCCGGGATGGGGCAGGGGGCGCGCTCAGTTCGCCCGCCAACACTTTCAGCAGCGTGCTTTTGCCGACACCGTTGCGCCCGAGCAGTGCGGTGAGCTGGCCTGGCCTGACTTCAAGCGACAGGTCGCGCAGCACGGGTTTGCTGCCGCGTGTCACGCTCAGGTTGAGAGTCTTCAGCATCGGGGGCGGGCTCCGTCGAAGTTACAGGCTTACAGGCCAAGCTGGCTGCGGCTGCGCCACAGCAAGACGAGAAAGAACGGCGCGCCGAGCAGCGCGGTGAGAATGCCGAGCGGTACTTCGGCAGGGGTGGCGATGGTGCGTGCGACCAGGTCGGCCAGCACCGTGAGCGTCGCGCCGAGCAACATCGCGCCGGGCATCACGATGCGCTGGTCGGGGCCACACGCCAGCCGCACGCAGTGGGGCGCGACGAGGCCGATAAAGCCGATGATGCCGGTGCACGATACGAGCGCGCCGACGCCCAGCGCCGACGCGACCAGCACCGTGCGTTTGACCCGCTGGGTAGGCACGCCAAGATGCTGCGCTTCGGTTTCGCCCAGTTGCAGCGCGTTGAGCGCGTAGCTGTGACGGGCGATCAGCCCCACGCCGAGCAGCACGAAAGGCAGGATCGTGGCGATCATCGGCCATTGCGCGCCGCCGAGGCTGCCGAGGCTCCAGAACGTGAGCGAGCGCAGTTGCGCATCGTCGGCAATGTAGGTCAGCAAGCCGATAGCCGCACCCACCAGCGCGTTGATGGCGATTCCGGCGAGCAGCAGCAGGGGCAGTGCGAGCCGGCCGCGCGCGGCGGCCAGGCGGTATACCAGCGCGGACACCAGCAAGGCCCCGGCAAAAGCGGCGAGCGGCAGCAGCCCGAGCGTGGCCGCGCCGAGCATCGGCCCCAGCACAATCAGCGTCGATGCGCCGAGTGCCGCGCCACTCGAAATGCCGATGAGCCCAGGGTCGGCTAGCGGATTGCGAAAGAGCGCCTGCAAGGCGCTACCCGCTGCGCCGAAGCCTGCGCCGACCAGCAGCGCCAGCACGATGCGTGGCAGGCGGATATGCCACAGCACGGCCTGGGCTTGTTGCAGCGCGGGGCTGGCCTGTACCTCGGCCTCGCGGGCGAGGAAGGCGCTCCAGACCTGGCCTGGCGTGAGCGCGTAAGCGCCGATGCAGATCGCCGCCAGGGTGATGAGCACGAGCGCCGCACCCAGGCCGATAAAGAGCCGTAACGCCGCGCGCCGCCGCCGTTCGGCCAGGCTGTCGCCAAGGGTAGGGGTAGAGGCTGTCGCGGGCGGGGACGGCGGGGCGGCGGTGACGCGCGGCGTGGAGGGGGGCGCGGAGGAAGCGGTATCGAAGCTCATCGGAGAAGGCGAAGGCACGTGAGAGGCATCAAGGAGGTTACGCGGCACGAAGCGTCATGGCAGGGCGCGCGGGAGCGTTCTTGCAGCGCGCCAGCACAAGCGCCACTGCGCATCGGGTCCGGCAATGCAGTGGCGGTTTCGCGTGGGCCAGGCCCGCGCACCCAGGCTGGCACCAGGCAGGCACCAAGCTGGCACCAAGCTGGCACCAAGCTGGCACCAAGCTGGCACCAAGCGGGATTCAAGTTCAACCTGCTTGCTGTAAACGCTGGTTCAGGGTCATCACCGCTTGCGGCAAGCGTGGGCCGAAGCCCAGCAAAAACAGCGCATCGAGTGCGACGACGCGCTGGGCGCGTCCCGCGGGCGTTGCGCCAAAGCCTGGGCTAGCCAGCATCTTCGCCGCACCGCCTGAGGCGCTCAGGCCCTCGTCGGTGGTCAGGACGACATCGGGCATGGCGCTGACCAGCGCTTCCGCCGAGAGTGGCCGGTAGCCGTTGAAGCCCTGCATCGCGTTGCGCACCCCGGCATAACCGAGCATGGCATCAGCCGCCGTGCGCTGCCCGGCGACCATCGGCTGGTTGCCGCTATGGTTCAGCACGAACAGCACCTTGAGCGGCTTGGCGCGGCTTGCCAGCGACGAGCGCGCCACTTCAGCCCGGGCTTGCTGCCACTCGCCTGCAACGCGCTCGCGTAAAGCGTTGCCCGCCGCCTTGGCATCGAGTGCCTGGGCGATACCCGTGATTTTTTCCAGCACTGATTCGACGTTGTGCTGCTCGGCAAATGAAATCACCTTGACGCCGGCCTGTTTGACCTGGGTGAGCGCCGCAGGCGGCCCGGCTTCAGCGGAAGCGAGGATCAGGTCGGGCCGCAGCGAGAGCAGCCCTTCAGCGGACAGCGCCCGCTGATAGCCCACTTTGGGCAAGGCCCGCGCGGCAGCCGGATAGGTGCAAGTGGTATCTGCACCGACCAGCGTGCCGTGCGCGCCGCCTTGCGCGTTCAGCGCATAGACCACTTCGGCCAGCGCGCCGCCGACGACGATCACGCGCGGCTCAGCCGTTGCGGCCTGCGCCACACGGCCTAACGCACCCAGCAGCAGCAACGCGCTGCCGCTGCCCAATAGCCGCCGGCGTTGCCGGTCGAGGTGGCCCGCGCTCATGCGAATGCCTTCTCGCGCAATGGGGCGAGGCCCGCGATCAGATCGCGCCAGCCTTCGAGTTCCGGCTCGCCGGGCTTGCGCACACCGAACAGCATGGCGATGTTTTCACCGTTGGCGTCGAACAGTTCGAGCGACGTCACGATGCCGTCGCTGGTGGGTTTGCGCACCACCCATGTGCTGGCCACCAGGTCCTGGCGCAGATGCAGGTTGAAACCCGGATCGAGCACGTTGAGCCAGTTGTCCATTACGCGAATGTTCTTCACGGGGCCGCCGTGGATCTGGATCATGCCGCGGTTGCCGACGAACACCATGATCGGCAAAGCGATTTGCGCTGCGCTTTCGAGCAGGCCTTGCAGTTCGTCGTTGGCGACTTCCTGGGCATAGCTGCGCGGCGCGAGACGCAGCGCCTGGGTGCGCGCCAGGCCAAACTTGCGCAGCACGCCGAAGAACTGGTGCGTATCCGTCATCGCATCCCATTCGGCGTGGAAGGCGGCGACATCGACTTCGCCATCCGGTTTGAGTGCGGTGGCCTCAGGCGCGGGGACCACGCTCAGGCCGCCCACCTGATCCGCCATGCGCCAGCGCTGGACCAGCTCATCGAAGGCCGCGTGGTTGCTGTGCTCGCGCAGGTAGATCTTGTGCACGGCATGCCCATGGGTATCGAAGAACTGCAGGCTTTTTTGCTTGCCGCGCGGGGTGTCTTCGAGCACCGCGAACCCCGAGGCCCAGCTATGGTAAAAAATCCGCAGGTCGATATGCTCACCCAATGCCAGGCCGACCATGCCGTCATGACTCATTTTTTCGTAGGGGCCGTCTTTTTCGTGTACGGCGGCCTCGTTGCGCGTGAGCGCCATCACCGCCCCCAACTGTGGAATCTCTTCCATGATCTCGATGAAGCGCGGTTCAAGCCGTATCACTTCGTCGCCGACAAACGCGGCGAGGGCTTCGCCTTCGCTAATGCCTAGCGCATGCGCGGCCTCGCGGTTGCGCAGTTTTTGCGTTTCCTTGAGCTTGAGAAAATCTTGCTGGAGCTGCTGCAGTGCCGCTGTGTTGGGGAGCGTGGAAGTCAACATGTCAGTTTCCTCGGAATGAAATAGAACATTAATCAAGCAACAAAAGCCGCGGCCAGTATCAGAAATCAACTTTCAGACTGGCGGAGACGCTGCGGCCAGGCGCGGTGTAAGCATCCTTGATCGGTGAGGCATCGGCGATGCCGCGCACGTCGGACCAGTTCCAGTAACGGCGATCGAACAGGTTGAGGATGCCGAAATAGGCGATGACGTGTTTGTTGAAGCGGTACCCGGCGCGCAGGTCGACCACGAATGACGACGGCGGGGCGTAGCACGGTGCCGGCGTGCATGATTTGGTGCCGATATCGCTCGATTTTTTCGACATCTGGTACAGCAGGTCAGCCTGGGCGAACCAGCGCTCGCTGGGCTCGTAGCGCAGGCCAAACACCGCCGAGAATGGATTGATCGAATCGAGCGGCTGGCTGGCCACGTTGCTGCCGTCGACGCTGCCCTTGGTGAACGCCAGCGCGGTCTTGACCGAGAAGCCTTGTGGCAGGAACCACTCCGCGCGGCCTTCGAAGCCGTGGATATGGGCTTTCGAAAAATTCACGTACTGGAAGATGAGCGGGTTGCCGGGTGTGCCCGCACCGCCGATGGTCTGCTGCGCGATGAAATCGCTATAGCGTCCGGTGAACGCCGCGGCGCTATAGCGTAACGGGCCCAAACCGGTGCCGAGCTTGCCGCGCAGACCGATTTCGAAGGTGTCGCTGGTTTCCGGCTTGAGGTTCGGATTGCCGACCGAGGTATAGCCATAAACCGGATTGGCGAACGCGTTATTGACCTGATCCGGCGATGGCGCGCGAAAGCCGTGCGCGTACTGGGCATAGGGCACCAGCGCGGGCGAGACTTCATACAGCACGGAGACGCGCGGCGACAGCGCGTGATCGCCGGAGGATACCGGCGTGCCCGCGTATTGCTTGTTGCCCGTTTTGGCGCCCAGGTTGTAGTGGTCGAAGCGCAGGCCGGGCGTGACGCTCAGCGCGCCATAGCTGATCTGGTCCTGGATGAAGGCCCCGAGCAAGGTGTAGTTGGTATCGGGAAAGGGCTTGTTGGGGAAAGGCAATTCGCCCACCCCTGGCACCGCGCCGTTGCGCAGCGCCGAGATGCGATCGAGACTGCCATCGCCGCCATACAGCAGCTTGTGCTTGAAGATGCCCGTGCTAAAGCCGCTTTCGGCAAATGCCGAGCCGCCGATCATGTTTTCGCTGTAGGTGCCAAAGCGGCTGCGCGAAGGCGCATTGCCACGGGTTTCGAACGAGCTTTGGTCTTGCGACGCTTCCTGGTAATAAAACTGTACGTGCGCGTTCTGAAAGAAGCGCGCGGCGTCGTTCCTGAAGTCGTAATCGAAGCTGTAGCGGTTGCGCGTCATGCTGTCGTTCGCTTCGAGGGCCAGCGTAGTGGGCGGTTTGATTGCCGACAGGACATTGGTGCTGACGCGCTGACGCACGGTTTCGACCGTGAACTTGAACGTGTCGTAGGGCGTGGGGGTGATGACGATCTTGCCCAGCGCCGATTCCGCATAGGTGTGTTGCGGATTGGCTGTGGTGCGGGCGGGACCGGCTGAATTGTTCGAACCTTTGTTGTCGGTTTCATGGCCGAGGCGGCCATCCAGGATCAGCATGCCCTGAATCAGGTCGTTGCCACCCGCAGCCGTGAGCGTGCCGCCCACGCTGCGGTCGCTGGAATCGTAGCCCGTGCGTGCCGAGAAATAAGTGGGCTTGCCGTAAATCTCAAGCAGATCGCGGGGATTCTTCGTGATGAAGTTGACCGCGCCGGTCAGCCCGTCGCTGCCATACAGCGCCGAGGCGGGCCCACGCAGGATTTCGATGCGTTGCAGGGTGCTCATGTCGGCGTAATCGCCGCGGCCGGCTTCAAGCGGCCCAAACGAGAACGCGCTGGGCATGCGGATGCCGTCTTCCATCAGCAGGATGCGATTGCCTTCGAGGCCGCGGATATTGATGCTGGAATCGCCATCACGCCCCCCGCCCGTGGCCGCGCTGGTGGGCCGGTAGGCGGTGCGGCGCACCGTGACGCCCGGCTCGTAGCGCAAGGCTTCCTTGATGTTATTGGCTTGCTGCTCTTCCAGATCTTCAGCGGTAATCACCGAGATGCTCGCCGCCGTGCGGCTGACGCGGGTGGCGGTGCGCGTGGCGGTGACGGTGACCGGCTCAAGCAGTGCCCCGTTGCTGGTTGCGCGAGGGAGATTGCCGGTGCTGCTGGCGGCGGACGGCTGAATGCCGGCGGTTGCGCCGACTTGCTGCGTGGACGTGTCCTGAACCGGAGCCGTGTTGTCCGTGCTGCTCTCGGCGTGGGTTGGCGCAGCCCAGAGGCCAAACGCCCCAAACAGCATGATGGACAGCGGACGCCGCGCCAGATGAATGTGATGCACGTTAATTCTCCCGATCGAAATGATCTGTCAATAGCTGCGACGAAAAAAGCAAAAGCGATTGGCTGGGCGAATGAAAAACGGCACCTGGCTAGGAATCCGTGGGCCTGTGCGTGCAGCTGCACGGCAAGCCTATGAGTACAGGACGAGTACCAACGGACGCGCCACTCTATTTGGAATGAGAATCATTGTCAATTGAAAGAAATGCGTCATGCATTGGGAAGTTCCTATTTTTTAATCGGAATTTTTGTTTTTTATTTTGGAAAATTCCTGCTGCGATGCAGTGCCATGGCGGTGTTGCGGGGTTTTTTTTCGCACGGCGGGCGCGGATGGAACGAAGCGTTACGTGTTGTTACTTATAGGGCGAGTCAAAAGGCATAGAGGGCCGGAAGGGTATGGCCCGCTGGCTGGGACGGATCGCTTGTTGCTGCTTGTTGCTGCTTTGCCGGTCAGCGCCGTTTTTGCGCTATTCGCCGGGTTATCCAACCCCAGGTTCTTGTTCCCTTCCATGCCGCGGCTCATTGCTCATTGACACCTTCATCTCCTGCTAGCTCGAAGAGAATTTATTTATGAACCGTATTTACAGCGTCGTCTGGAACTCCACGTTGCGTTTGCTCCAGGTCGCTTCTGAACAGGTTCGTTCACGGGGTGGCAAGCCGGGACGCAAGCGTGTGCGTGGCGTTGGCGGCACCCGCACCGGTTCCTCAGGTTTGGCCCGCGTTCGCCACTTTGGCCGCGCCCATCTGGGCAATGCGGCGCTGGCCCGGCCGCGCTTCATCAAACTTCATCCACGGCATGGCGCCGTGATGACCTGCTTTCTGCTCGCGGCCCTGATGCTGCCGCTAGAGGCGGCTTGGGCGTATGGCGAGGACGGCGCGGCGGGTACGGTCATCAATGGCAGTTCGGCCGAGAACAGCACGGTATCGGCCGGCGGCAACGGCGGCGCAGGGGCTCCGGATAACAGCGGTGGCGGCGATGGGGGTGGCGGTGGTGGCGGTGGTGGTGGCGGCATCTGGGTTCAGACGTCTGGCACGACGTTGTCGAATCTTTCCGGAGCGACAGCAGAGGGCGGTGCGGGAGGCGCAGGGGGCGCGAGCGTTCACGACAATGGAGGCGGTGGGGGCGGGGGCGGCAGTGGCATCGCGCTGGATTATGGAACCGTGACCAATGACGGTGTCGTGCTGGGTGGCGCGGGTGGCGCCGGTGGTGCAGGCGGGGATATCGGCGGGAACGGCGGCAACGGAGGCGGGGGCGGCGATGGACTGGTGACCACCGGAACAGGCGAAGGCCAGCCGGTGACGATCACCAATAGCGGCTCGATTCAGGGGGGCGCTGGCGGAAACGGCGCTTCGTCACCTGGATATTTTAGCGGGAGCGCCGGGGCGGGCGGCAACGGTGTCGCCATGGCGGGCGGCACGTTGAACAATAACGGGAGCATCGAGGGTGGCCAGGGTGGAACGACGGCACCGGGCTGGGGTGCGGGCGGTGATGGCGGAGCGGGGATCTGGGTGAGCGGCAATACCCAGCCCACGACCATTAACAATGGCCAGACCGGCACGATCACGGGCGGC
This sequence comes from Paraburkholderia hayleyella, assembly GCF_009455685.1. Classification (NCBI taxonomy): domain Bacteria; kingdom Pseudomonadati; phylum Pseudomonadota; class Betaproteobacteria; order Burkholderiales; family Burkholderiaceae; genus Paraburkholderia; species Paraburkholderia hayleyella. The sequence goes on from NZ_QPES01000002.1 coordinate 272,456, forward strand.
GCCGGGCAGGCAGGAGGGGACGCCGGAACCACGACCCCAAACGGCGTGGGAGGCGCAGGCATTGCTGGGGCCAATCTGAATATCATCAACGCGGGCACGATCACCGGAGGGGTGAACACGGATGGCGGGCGTGCCAATGCGGTGACCTTTACGGGCGGTAGCAACACGTTCGAGCTGGATGCGGGCGGCAATGTCATCGGCAATGTCGATGCGACTGCGGCGTCGGGCGGCACGAATACCCTGGCGTTAGGCGGCGACAGCGGCACCTCGGCAACCTTCAGGGTTGAGGATATTGGCGCCCAGTACCTCGGCTTTCAGCAATATGCGAAAAATGGCGCCGGTACCTGGACGCTGACCGGCAGCACGACTGAGGTCACGCCCTGGACCCTGAACGACGGCACGTTGTCGATCAGCGCGAATCGCAGCCTGGGCGCGGATTCGGGCACATTGACCTTCAATGGCGGCACGCTCAATACCCGCGCCAGCATCGAAATGGCACGGGCGATTTCGATCACGCAGGAAAACGGCACGATCGACACCGATGCGGGCACCACGTTGACGGCCAGCGGCACGATCTCGGGTGACGGCCGCCTGACCAAGAACGGTGGGGGCACGCTCACGCTGTCCGGGGCCAACACCTACAGCGGCGGCACGGTCTTGCAGGAGGGGACGGTGTCGATCGGAGCCGATAACAACCTCGGCGACAGTAACGGCACGCTGACTTTCAATGGTGGCACGCTCAATACCACCGGGACCTTTGCGACCCAGCGCGCGATCACGATCACGCAGGCAAACGGCACGATCGATACCAACTCGGGCACCGCGCTGACGGCCAACGGTGCGATTTCGGGTGACGGCAGCCTGACCAAAACGGGTGCGGGCACGCTGACCCTGTCGGGCAACAACACCTACGAGGGCGGCACGGTGATTCAGGAGGGCACGGTGTCGGTGAGCGCTGACACCAACCTCGGTAACAGCGCTGGCGGGCTGACACTCAATGACAGCACGCTCAATACCAGCGGGACTTTTGCCACGGCGCGCGCGATTGCCCTGCAAGGCGGCGGGGGCACAATCGACACGCATGCTGCTACCGCGCTGACGGCGAATGGCGAGATCTCGGGGGACGGCGCGTTGACCAAGACTGGCGCGGGTACGCTCACGCTGCTGGGCAACAACACTTACACCGGCGGGACAGTGCTCGACGGCGGCACGCTCGAGCTCGGTGCGGATAACAACCTGGGTGCAGCGGGTACCGCGACGGGCGGCTTGACATTCAATAGCGGCATCCTGAGAACCTTGAACGGGTTCTCGACGAACCGCACGCTGCAGCTCAACGGCACGGGCGGCATGATCGACACCGCGTCGGAAACCCTGACATGGAATGGGACGATTAGCGGCGCGGGCAGGCTGAGCAAAACAGGTAACGGTGAACTCTATCTGACAGGGCAGAACCTCTACACGGGCGGCACGTTGATCAGCGCCGGTATGCTTACTGTCGATAGCAGCGATCACGGTCTCGGGGTGGGAAGCGGTGGCTTGAACACGGTGAATGTGGCGGCGGGCGTCTCGTCCAGCGCGATGCTGCGCTTCGTGGGAAACAGTAGCGCGGATGGCTTGACCATTACCACCGGTGCGAGGAGCACGACGATCTTCGATGACCATAGCGTGGCGGGCAACGCGCAACTGATCCTCAACGCTCAGGGACGGCTGATGCTGGCGGGCGCGGCACAGGCGCCAGGCGCGACAGTCACGAATAACGCGGGCGGTTTCGTGGATATTAGTGCGTTGACGGCGAGCGGCACGGCGATCGGATCGCTCGCGGGTGAGGGTTCGGTGGCACTGGGGAGCCGCACGTTGACGCTGGGTGGGCTGAACCGCGACGATGTGATTAATGGCGCGATCAACGATGGCGGCAGCGGCGGCACGCTGCTCAAGACGGGGAGCGGCGCGTTGACGCTCAATGGCATCAATACCTATACCGGTGGCACAAACATTGCGCAGGGCATGCTGACCATCGGCGACATCACCCACCTGAATGCCAGTACGGCGGGCGATGTGCAAGTGAGCGCCGCTGGGACATTACGCGGTTATGGCGCAGTGGGTGGCTCGGTGGTGAACCAGGGCCTGGTCTGGCCGGGTAGCCCGACCGGTACGTTATCGGTGGGCGGCAATTATCAGCAGGGCGCGAACGGCACTTTGCAAATCGACGTCAGCCCGACGAGCGCCTCGCAACTCAAGGTGGGCGGCTCAGCGGCACTGGGGGGCACGCTCTCGCTGCTCTATGCGCCGGGCACCTATCGCACGATCAGCTATCAGATCGTCAGTTCACAGGGTTTGAGCGGCGATTTCAGCAACGTCAGCACGAACGGCAGCGAACCGCAAAACCTCAAACGCAGCATCAATCTGAGCCAGTCCGGGGTGGTGCTGTCGTTAGGCGTGCCGACTCCGCCGGTGCCCCCGGATCCACCGGATCCACCGGATCCACCGGGGCCACCCACGCCCCCGATTAATCCCAACCCGCCCGATACGCCGCCTGGGCCGGTTGTGGTCGCCCCAACGAATGCCACGCTGTTTGGCGCATTGGGTTCGGCTGCGATGCGCGAGGGCCAGCAGGTCAACGATCTGCTACTGGAGCGGATGAGCCGCTTGTGCGCTGATGCCAGCGCGTCCGTTGCGGGTTGCCTGCCTCTGGGCCGCCATGCGTGGGTACAGACGACCGGCGCGATTGCGCAAGTGGGCGGCAACAGCGGCGCGCCAGGTTATACCGATCGCCGTTATGGTTTTCTCGCGGGGATTGAGCGCCAGGTGAATGCCTGGACAGTCGGCGTGGCGGCAGGCTATAGCCATGCCGACATCACGGAACAGCAAACGGGTAGTAGCGGCAAGATCGATACGCTACGCATCGCGGGTTACGGTGGCCGCTCGCTCGGGCCGGTGAATATTGCGGGGACGTGGGGCTATGCCCATGATTTTCTTGCCTCGAGCCGTAACTTTGGCAGCTTCGGCAATGCCGATGGCAATAGCCAGGGCGACGAGATGCATCTGGGTGCGCAGGTCAGCCTGCCGCTGACAGTGGGCCCGTTGCTCGTGACACCGCGTGCGGGTCTGCGATATCAGTACTTCCATGGGCATGCGTTCGATGAATCCGGCCCGACCAGCCAGAATCTCGTGGTTGGCATGCAAAACCTGAAGAGCTTGCAACCTTATGTGGGCGTGACCGCAGGCTATCCGTTCATGCTGCTGGGGGAGCGGCCCGGTCTGGTGGAAGCGCGCCTGGGCTATGCCTACGAAACGCTTGATCCGTCGCGTTCGATGGCGGTCACGGCGGCCGATGGCACAAGCTTTATCGTGCCCGGGGCGACCTCGTCGCGCGGCATGCTGAGCGCGGGGTTAGGGGTGAAGCTGCCGCTGCGCAAGACGCTCGATTTGAACGCAGGTTACGACACGCTGATTCATACCGGTAATGTGTCGGGCCAGGCGCTCAGGCTGTCGCTGACATACCGCTTCTAGTACCGCTACCGCTTCTAGCGGCATGGCCATGCGCGAACGAAGGCTTTGTAGACCAGCGATGCGGTCGGCTGGGTTTGCCCGGCGGGGACGGTGCTCATATAACTGAGCACCGTGTCGAGTTTTTGTTTGTGCGTGGTGTCAGGCGGCATGCAATACAGCTCGCGCTGGCGGCTCACCACGGCTTGCACGCGCGCACCGCTGGTATAGCCCGCGAGAAACATCGCGCACAGGTCGAGGTTTTCCGGGGTTTTACAGGCGTTGTAGAACGTCGCGGCGTTTTCGAGTCCTTGCGCGGCTACGCCGCTGGAAACCAGCGCGCAACTGAGCGCAACGAGACAGGAGAGGCGTTTCATCGTGGTTTCGGCTTCGCTTGAATAAAGGTGCGGGAAACTATACGCGCGGAGCGTATGAGCGCATCTTTTTATTGCGTGGCCGGTGCGGCTGAAACGCGGCTAGTCAAAAATAAAAAACCGCTCGGGTTCATGCGGCCTCGATGCCAGGACTGCGGCAAACATCCCCCTCTTTGCCCGGTGGGCCTGGAGCCCTGCCTGCCTGCCACGTTTTGGCCCGGACCATTGACTATCGTTCGCCATTAAAAATAGTCTGTTTTGCAGGGTGTTATGCCTTGAGGCTAATGTGGCAAACGTAGCAAGACAGAATATGGGTTGCCTGAGCGGGTTGCCTGAGCGGGTCGCCTGAGCCGGGTGTAACGCTAGCCATAAAAATGGCCGCGCTGGATGAATGCGCGGCCCAGGAGCATCACTGCGATGAAGGGGTTGTCATCGAGTGCGGGTTTCGGCCATACACGCTGCCATGGTTCATGGTTTTGTGCCCACATCGTTGTTTGGACCGTGCTCTATACGGAGTCTTTCTTGTCCGGATCGGCGAGGCTATTCGCGCCACTTCTATCAATTCCGGCATGTGTGTCATCACCGCTGGCGGCCCGGAGCCAGGCGGGGTTGAATTCACTATGGGTTTGGGCGGTGTTCGTGTTCGCAGGGCCATGCGCATCTGCTGTGTTATTCAGGTTGCCAGACGCTGCTTCGCTGCCAGCACCGACGTTATGCCCCTGATTGCAGATCGCAGTGGTACCACTTGTACTGCTATTGATGATGGTGGTGCCGTCAGAATTATTTTTGATGGACGTGCTGCCAAAGGCATTGTTGCTGGTGATGCTCGTGCCATTGGCGTCGTTGCTAATAATCGTGTTAGACCACTGATTATTTTTAGTCTCGGCGCCCTTGTTCGTACCACCGCTCAGGCTGATGTTGATTCGCTGCCCATCGCTGGTGGTCATGGAGATCTGGTTACCTGAATAGTGCGGCTGCTGGCCACGCAGGTAGTCCATCGTGCCGTTGTCGGATGAGGATTGCTGGGGTGGTTTTGCCGGATGCCTGGTGGCATGGTTCTGTTGCTCACTGGCCTGTTCAGGGTCATCGGTCTGAACGTTGTAAAGAGACGAGGGTTTGGTTGGCCGAATACCTTGCATGTTGGGTCTCCTACTGAACGGGGACTTCATGCTAGGCGATTTTTGGGTGTTGGCATGCTACATAGCTAGGGCTGTAAATGTCTAATGACGTGCAGCGCGATGAAAGCGCATGGATGCCCTGGAGCAGACATGAGTTTGAGATGGGTAGAGGGGAACCCGGCGACAAGGCTGTGCGAAACGCCGGTGTTGGGTAGCGTCGACGACCTGACGCCGGGACCGCTACAAAACTTCTGCAGGGCCCCGGTTGTTTCAAGTCGTGATTGAGGTACTACGGTAGTTTATTGGGAATCAAGCCTTGGTCTCTAACAAGCCCTTTAACAGCGTGCTCATCCCAGCTGAGAGGCTACTCATCAACTTGTCCAGAATGGACGGGTTATTGTCGGCTGGGGCATCGCTCCCTGCTGCAGAGGAAGGGGAAGGGTTATCCGGCGCCACGTTGCTTGAATCTTGTGAAATAGCTGGCTGACCGGAACTACACGCGCCTGATGCGTTTGCCGCGGGTGCATCAGTGTTGGCTTCAGCTTGCGCTGCCTGGACAGCCGATAAAAGTGTGGATTGGATACCTTGCATGATTCGTCTCCTATGTTAATGGTTTATTAAAGGAGTATACAGAATACGTTTATTCAGAGCCGCCATATATCGCATAGATATTTGATATTTATATACGACTGCTGCCTCGCATTTTTGAATGCGGTGGTTTTAATGAGATAATCTTGGCACGATATATTTAAATGCCGTATTGCATTTAAATATATCGTTTGCTTAATGTAAATTTTGTCGTTGGTAACAGACGTGTAATGGCAGTGGAAGAATACGAAGGGGCGGGAAAAGTGGACGTCAGGTTTCGCGTGATCCGACGTCAAGACTGCCGCAGAATATCTGCAGCAGTCTCGTTGTTTCAGCTTGTTATTTTAATGAGTCGTTGGGATATCCGTCTGTTTGTTCCCTGAGGACTGTCCGGGAATATCTACCTGAACCGGGCCGTGCATGTTGGGGGAAGTGGGGGTAGTGGAAGGCGTGGAGGGAGGAATCTCCGCCTTAACCGGGCCATGCATGTTCGTGTGAGATGAAATAGTGTCGGTATCGGCGCGGCGAATGGGAGGGGTATCACTGGCACGACGCGCGCTGCCTGAATTGTCTGAAGGAGCATCAGCTTGCGATGTCTGGCTGGCTACACGGGTTGCTGATTGAATACCTTGCATAATTAATCTCCTGAGTTAATTCATGGTTAGAGGAGATTGCAGAATAAGTTAAATACGATTTGCCAGATGCTGCATATCTATGTCTATAAATAATGTATTTTTTTGTTTTACTATGCCTCAAGCGCTAATGTGGCAAACGTAGCAAGCCAGTGTTCGCCCATATAATCGCCTGCGACGTGCGGCAAGGCACATGCCAGATGCCGTTGTGCTGCATCGCGTAATACTTCAGCGCGTGGATCATTTTCAGGTAACGCACGCGCCAGCGCCCGCTGGCACCAGGCGCGGCTCAGGTTGAGGCCATCCAGATGCGCGATCTTGCCATCGCTGCGATCGGTGACTGTTACGGGTACAAACAGCGTGCGCGGTTGCTGTACCGCCAGCTCGGGCAGAAAGTCATCGAACCACGCGATGAATTCGGCCGTGGGCAGCACACGCCGCATCAGTTCAGCCTCCATCAATGCCGGCGAAAGAAACTCATCGCCCGAGGGTTCCCACGCCTGACATGCGCGATCGTGTTCATGCCAGCGCCGGGCGGTTTCGGCAATGACGCGGGTGAGCGCCCGATGCTGCGTTTGAGTGGCGAAATCGAACGCCAGTGTTAGCGCAAATGCTGTGTTGAAGTGCGTGCCGACACGCAGCGGATACGTCGCCTTCGGCAAGAACTCAAGAAAGCGTTCGATGATGGCCTCGGTGAGCGGCGCCAGCGCGCTGGCCCAGACGCGGGCTTGCGGCAGCGATAGCTTGAGCGTATCGAGTTCGCCCGCTAGCGCAAGCAGCCATGCCCAGCCGTAAGGACGCTCGAACCCCCGGTTATGCGGTAAATCCAGATAGGCCCGCTCGGCCATGATATTGGCCGCGGTGAAATGCACCTGCGTCACGTCAATGATGCGTGCTGCCTGTGGCAGATCAGGACAGCGGCGCAGTAGATGCAGCACCAGCCAGTAGCCATGCACGCACGAATGCCAGTCGTAGCTGCCATAAAACACCGGATGAAGCGCACGGGGGCTTTTGACATCCTCGGGGCCCGCGAGTGCATGGGTGAGCTTGTTGGGGTACTCGCGGCTCAGATGATCGAGCGCAAGCGTGGCGAACTGGGCGGCAATGCGCGTAGTGAGTTGAGTCGTCATCAGAGTCTCGCTAGAAACGGAATACGAGGAAGTAGAGCAGCACCACGTTGACGGCTAGCAGCATTAACGCTGTTGGGATTTGCACCTTGATTACGCCGTTTTTATCGTGGAGCTCGAGCAGGGCGGCGGGGACGATGTTGAAGTTGGCGGCCATGGGCGTCATGAGCGTGCCGCAAAAACCGCAGAGCATGCCAATCGCACCCATGATGGCGGGGTTGCCGCCAAATTGATGCACGATCAGCGGCAAACCGATACCTGCCGTCATGACCGGGAAAGCGGCGAAGGCATTGCCCATGATCATCGTGAAGAGCGCCATGCCAAGCGCGTAGGCGAGAACAACGGCAAATGCGGAACTGAGTGGTATCCATGCCTGTACGAGCCCGGAGATCACACCCCCTACGCCTGCAAGTGCAAAGAGCGCACCGAGCGCGGCCAGCATCTGCGGCAGGATTGCCGCCCAGCCGACCGCATCCATGATTTGACGCGCATCCTTGAGCGCTTGCGTGGGCGAGTCGCGCAACATGGCCAGCGCGACACCGAAGGCCACGAGCGTGCCGAGGACGAGCGAGATCAGGGTGACGTTCTTGCTCTCGACGAATGGCAGATATTTCAGCGTGAAGGTTCCAGCCAGCGTGACCAGTGGAATCAGAAGTGCGGGAATAAATAGACGGTTGCCGAAACGGCGCGCCTGTCTTTCCCGATGAGTGATGAGCGCATTGGCTGCGGCCTGATCAACCCGGCTGTCGTTACCGTCATTGCGGATTGCGCTTTGCCCCAGCTTGCCTGAACCCGCGATGAGCGCGAGGGCAATCGCCATGCAGCCGGTGACGAAGTGCGGCAGCACACTGCCCAGCAGGAATGTTGCCGCGTAAATGCCCCAGAACAGAAAGTTGACGAAGCGCCGTCCATTTGCGCGCTCCATCAGGCCATAGAACGCAAATGCAGTGAACATCAGCCCGGCAACGAGATAAAGCGAATCGAGTTTAATCATCGTCTGGCGCTCCGTGCCGCGAGACTGAGCTGCGATGCGAGGTGCCGATCGAACAGCATCAGCCGCGTGCAGTGGATGACAAGCGCAGCGACCGCTGTAGGAATGGCCCAGACCGCCAGATGCAAGGGTTCGGCGGTGATGCCGTTTTGCTCAAGAAAACCCTTGATGAGCAGAATCGACTGAATCGCAATGAAGATGTCTTCGCCGAAGAAAACGCCGATGTTGTCGGCTGCTGCGGCATGCGCACGGATTTGCTGGCGCACGCTGCCGGGTAACTCACCATGCTGGCTGGTTGCAGCGGCTTCGGCCATGGGCGCGATGAGTGGACGTACCATTTGTGCATGGCCGCCTAATGAGGTCAGCCCGAGCGCTGCGGTGACCTGGCGAATCACGAAGTAAAGCATCAGCACACGGCCCGTGGTGGCCATCTGGACGCGCGAGATCAAGCGGCTGGCCTGCTCCTTGAGCCCATTGCGCTCGAGCAGTGCGATTACGGGTAACGTGAGCCAGATCAGGCCCATATAACGGTTTTCGGCGAAAGCGCTGCCGAAGGCGCTGATAATGCCGACCAGATCGAGGCCACCCGCGAGGCCGGTAGCCATGCCCGCGACCGTGACTACCAGAAGCGCGTTAAAGCGCAATGCAAAACCGATCACAACGATCGGCACGCCAATTAACACCAGCATGGCTTTCTCCCGTCTTTAATCGTTTTATCCGCACGGTTTGCACTCTGCGGCAAAAATCTATCACGGAGAAACTACGCTGAACAGCCCTGTATGAGCTCGCAATCATTACGGGTAAGTCAAGATCAGGATTACGTTATAAAAGCAGGGCTTCTGGTTATATTGGTTTTAGATGGATGCGGGGCTTCCCGATTACGGTGGTTTGTGAGGGAATAATGTCGCCGCTCGCTATTGCGCCGTGCAAGTTCCTGGCGCCATGAGTTCGTTTGCCAAATTGACTGTCATGTGCCGAATGCCTTTCCAGCCGAAGAAGGGGGAGCCTTCAAGCCAAACCATGTCAGGCAGGCCGCCACCACGCAAAGAATGAGACACAACAGGTTGGTGTTTTGCCAGCCAATCGTGGCTTGCAGTATGGCGGGCAAAAACGCGCCAGCCGTCGCAAAGATAGCGATGATCAAATCGTTGATCCCTTGCAGCCGATGGCGGTTGTGTTCGGTGAGCGAGCAGGCCAGCAAGGCTCCTCCGCCGACATAGCCGAAATTCCAGCCGATGCCGAGCATGATGAGGCCTGAGACGATGGCCCCTAAACCCCATCCCCAGATGCCCAATACCGCGGATCCAGCCAAAAACAGATAACCGGCTAGCAAGGTATTTCGGTGACCTGCGCGGAGCAGAATCATGCCGGTCACGAACGATGGCGCGAACATGGCGATCACGTGCCCCTGAATGACAAATGAACTGGTATCGAAGGCTACGCACATGGATGCCATGAGCAACGAGGCCTGAATCATGATCATGTTCATGATCAGGTAGCTCAGCGCTGCCGCAATCACGGCGACCGTAACAGGTGCGGCCGCCGTGATTGCGGCAGGCGTTTCGGCTGGCGCTGCAGCAGGCTTGACGGATGCAACGGGACGCCAAAAGACAATCAAGGCAATGGTGCCGATCCCGAGAACGATAAACGAGGCATAACACAATGCAAAAGGTGCAAATCCCGGCACATCTTTAAGGCCAATCGATAGAAGTGGCCCACTTATGGCGGCAACGATGCCGCCGCCAACGACGAGCGACACGCCTTTGGAGCGCATTTTGGGCACGAGCCCATCGACTGCGGCAAAGCGATAGAAGTTGGCGAATGCGACGTACATGCCAAGTAAGCCGTGCGCGATGATTAACTGCACGAAGCTGGAGTGAACGACTGCCATGTAGCCGATGCATCCTGCGGCAATCAGACAGATAGCACCGAGCAGGAACCCGCGTTTGCGGCCGTAGCGCCGCATGAAACTCGAAGCCGGGTAAGTGACCATGGCGACAGCGGCAAACTGGACGCCGTATGGCACGGTCGCCCATGTATGACTGGGTGCGAGCATGCTGCCGACAAGCGCGGCAATAGTGACGGACACCACAGCCGTAGTCAGGTTAATAGCTTGGCACAGTGTTAAAAGATAAGTGCCGCCGGGTAGCTTTTCTAGTTCGCCTGAATTCAAATCAAGGCCGGTCATGCGTGTCACGATGACGCCTCCGGCAAAGCGTCGGTGCATGAAGTTGCGTGGAAAGCCGAGGTGTCGAAGCGGGCATGATCGAACTGGCACACCAACCGTTCCTTGCCGCTGCCCATGCTTTTGCGGCGTACCGCGATACGGCCAATCGGGGCCGTGCTGCCGATATGCGTACCGCCGCACGGCATGATATGACCTTCGCATTCCCAATAACGGGCATCGATATGGTCTGAATGGGCGTAGGTAAGAACCGGGCTGCCGCGGGTGACCAAATCGTTGGCGATTTGCTCGATAGCGAACACCTCTTCGGGTGTAAAGCGATGGCTGACACCGAAATCAAAGCGTGCCCCATCGGGCCGGATATGACAGCCAAGCGTCCACTCGGTGGCATCAGGACGGATCTGTTCGACGCCGAGATATAGCAGGTGTGACGCAGTGTGGCTCAAGGAGAGTTGCGCCCGGCGCAGGGTGTCGATGCTGATCTGTACCTGTTCGCCATTTTTCAGGAGCGCAAGATGGGGGAGGTCGTCGGGATGAATGAGGTGTTCGACAACCCCGCCAAGCTGAATGTCTGGGAAGTCAGGGATGTTGGCGCGTTGCCCGTACATTTTCCGCACGTGAATAAAACGGATTGCGGTGCCGTTGGGCAACGTCAATGTGCCGATATCGGATTCCTGGCCGCCGCCTTCCGGGTAGGCGAGTGTCGCGTCCAGTTCAACGTAGTCTTTGCCGATTTTTGAAATGCTTGCTTTGGTTTTATATAAAAAGGCATCCGAATAATAAAGACGGTCAGTACAGCGGGGAAAGGGAAGCATGAGTGAAGAGTCCTTTTAAAAGCTTTTTGGCTCAGTGTGCGTGAAGCCAGGGTCCGCACGAAAGACCTGTTTTCCAGGCTTGAGCACGACATTAAATGTTTCATCAAATAGGAGGTGGGCAGTGGCCATCCGGATCATTCCAGGCGGAATGCACTTCATCAATGTCCAATCAATGCAGTTTGCATGAGAGTCGAAGCGGCGTTATCCGAGTTGGAGGATGCGGGATATTCTGGCTGAAGTGGGGTAGTTAAGTTTCGCTAGCCATTTAGGGCGGAATGAATGGCGTACGGCGTTTCAAGGCTTTTTGTGAAGTTAGGAAATATCTCAGATGTCTTTAATTTGCATAGGAATCAGAACTGATGAATATGACTTGGCAGACCATTTTTGTCAAATGACGGGATGTGAATAAAGGCGTGCAAAAGCCACTAGCGAAGGCCGCTAGCGACGTTCGCGGGCGCAATGATTCTGGATGGGAGAATGGTCAGATGATGAGATGGCCGTGAGCCGGGATTACAGTCTTGCACGGCCAGACGAGCTTTTGCGCGAGTCTTTACGGAGCCGTATTCATAGCCAGTCCCGCATCCGGTACCACGCCATCGCCAGAACGAGTAAAGGCGTTCTGAGCCAGCGCCCACCAGGAAAATCCCGATGACGAACCCGGCCGAACAAATCAAAGCGTTCTGCCTGACCGTGAATGGCCTCAGCGATCAGTTCGCCTGCGAGCCCGGTGATATTCACCCCATGGCCGGAAAACCCCTGGGCGAAATAAAGCGTAGGTGCGAGACGGCCAAAATGAGGTGCCCGGTTCATGGTGATATCGACAAAGCCACCCCACGCATAGTCCACTTTCACGTCGGCCAATTGCGGGAATGTCTTGAGCATGTCGCGGCGCATGGCATGGCCTAAATGGCGGGGCTCAAGCGTCGAATAACTGACCTTGCCGCCCCAGAGCAAGCGTTTGTCAGGCAGTGGCCGGAAATAATCGAGGACAAAACGGCTATCGCAGATGGCTGCATGTGCGGGCATGAGCGCTTGGGCGCGCGCTGGATCGAGCATTTCGGTGGCGATGACATAGGTGCCCACCGGCATGATCTTGCGGGCGATGTCGGGCGCCAGCGCTCCAAGCCATGTGTTGCAGGCGAGGACGACGAAACGTGAGCGCACGCTGCCCTGAGCCGTCTCGACACGATGTCCACCGTTTTCGTTCAGTAGCTTTAGCGCACAACTGTTCTCAAAGATCCGCACACCTGATGTGACCGCGGCACGCGCCAGCCCCAGCGTGTAGTTGAGCGGATGCAAGTGTCCGCTGTCCGGGTCGAACAGGCCGCCGAGATAACGTTCAGACTGCACGTAGTGTCCGAGGTTATCGCGTTCGACATAACGCAGGCGGTCATGGCCGAAGTGCTTTAGCGCCTCGTCTTGTATGCGATGCAGCGCGACCGTATCACGCGGTTTATTCGCTACGCTCAGATAGCCTGAAGTTAAATCGCAATGAATTTGATGACGCTCCACACGCTGGCGGATTCGGCTCAGTGATTCCTGGCCTAGGCGCCACACCAGTTGGAGTTCGTCGGGTGACAAGTACGGCTTAAAGGTGGCGATCTCGCAGGCATAGCCTCCAATCATCTGGCCGCCATTGCGTCCGCTTGCAGCCCAGCCGACCTGGGAGGCTTCGAGCACAGCAACCGAAAACCCCCGTTCTGCCAGGTTCAGCGCCGCTGAGATGCCAGTGAGCCCCGCGCCAATCACACAGATATCGACGCTGATCGCCTGATCGAGCGGAGCATGACGCGTGGAGTCGTTGGCCGTTGCAGCGTAGTACGACGCGGCGTGAGGCTGGTTCGAGAAAGGAAGCATAAGTTGACGATTCTTATCCTTGAAGGCGGGGCCTGGCGCGGCCGTTATGCCTGACGCCTGGCCCGCCGTCATCGACGTGTCATGTCTGTCACGCCAGGCCAAGTTGCTGGGCGGTGGCGTCTAGCGCGCCTTTGGCCTTGGTGACAATCTCGTCGATTTCGCTTTTGCTAATGACGAGTGGCGGCGACAGCAGCATCCGGTCGCCCGAGGCACGCATGATGAGGCCGCTGTTGAAACAGAAATCACGACACAGCGAACCGACTTCATCGCTATTGGCGAACCGTTTCCGGCTGTTGCGCTCCTGCGCCAGTTGCAAGCCCGCCACGAGCCCAGCGCCCGCGATTTCACCCACCAGCGGGTGCTGGCTGAATGTTTCGCGTAACTGCTGCTGGAAATAAGGCCCTGTGTCATTCCGGACGCGCTCGACGATTTTCTCGTCACGTAGCAGCTTGAGGTTGGCCACCGCGACCGCCGCTGAAACCGGATGGCCGGAGTACGTCAGACCATGATTGAACTCGCCATGGTTGATGATCGCCTGCGCCACACGCTGATGCAGCCCGACCGCACCCATCGGCATATAACCGCTGGTGAGGCCTTTGGCGAGTGTGATCAGATCGGGCTCGAAACCAAAGTGCTGATGAGCGAACCATTCGCCCGTGCGGCCAAAACCTCCGATCACTTCATCGGCCACGAGCAGGATGTCGTACTTGCGGCAGATGCGCTGAATCTCGGGCCAGTAGGTGGACGGTGGAAAGATCACGCCCCCGCTCCCTGGAAAGGCTCACCGATAAAAGCCGCGACATTTTCCGCGCCCAGTTCAAGAATTTTTGCTTCGAGCTGCTGTGCACGCGCCAGACCAAATGCTTCAGGGGTTTCACCCGTTTGGGCTTCGCCAAAGTAGTAAGGCTGGTCGATATGAACGATGTGTTCGACCTGGGAGGGCATTTGCTCGTGCATGTAGCCCATGCCGCCTAGCGTGCCGCCTGCGATGGTTGAGCCGTGATAGCCGTTCCTGCGTGAAATGACGTACTTTTTGCTGCGCTGGTCTTGTGTCGCCCAGTATTGATGGACGAGGCGCAATACCGTGTCGTTGCCCTCCGAGCCGCTATTGCAATAGAAAAAATGCGTAAACGGCGCGGGTGTGAGTTCCGCCAGCAGCGCGGAGAGTTCGATGATGGGCGGGTGCGTGGTTTTGAAGAACGTGTTGTAAAAGGGCAGTGTCTGCATCTGCTGGTAAGCCGCGTCTGCCAGCTCCTTGCGGCCATAACCGACGTTGACGCACCATAGTCCGGCCATGCCGTCGATGATCTGTGTGCCGTCGGAATCCCAGAGATACACGCCTTTCGCCTTGACGATGACGCGGCTGCCTGCGCGGTTCAGCGCGCCCATGTCGGAAAACGGATGAACGTGATGGGCTGCATCGAGTGCCCGGTATTCGGCGGTACTGCGTTGTGGCGCCGTACTGGCCGCGCTGGGCACACTTTGTGCAGGAAGCACATAGGCACTGTCTGGTTCAAACCGGTTCATGTGAGACCTCTTTACAGTTGTACGGCTTGCGCAGCCCGGTATCCGGGCTGATTGATCCGTTAGTTAGACATGGAGCAGCAAATGCTTGCGCTCCCATGAGCTGATGACGCGGAAAAATGCTTCGTATTCCGTTTCTTTCAGTGCCAGATAAGCTTTGACGAATGACTCTCCAAGGATCTCTGCCATTGGGGCGCAGGCGCCCATGAGCGTGAGCCCTTCCTCGAGGTTGCGCGGCAACTGGTAAGGCAATTCGTAGCCATCGCTGGAGAGCGGCTCCGTCGGCTTGAGTTGCTGGGTCATGCCCAGGTAGCCTGCGGCCAGCGTACCCGCTATCGCCAGATAGGGGTTGGCGTCTACGCCAGGAATACGGTTTTCGATGCGTCGCGCCGAGGGCCCCGAATGCGGAATGCGAAAGCCCACGGTGCGGTTATCGTAGCCCCACTGAACGTTGATCGGCGCCGCCATGAAACGTGACAGGCGTCGATATGAGTTGATGTAGGGCGCGAAGATTGGCATCAGGGCAGGGGTGTATTTTTGCAGCCCCGCGATATAGCCATGAAACAGCTCGGTTGGTTGCCCCTCGCTGTCCGTAAAGAGATTGCGTCCGGTTCCTTCATCGACGAGGCTCTGATGGATGTGCATCGCCGAGCCTGGTTCGTTTTCCATGGGTTTGGCCATGAAGGTCGCGTACATCTTGTGACGCAAGGCTGCTTCGCGCACCGTGCGCTTGAACAGAAACACCCGGTCAGCCAGATTAAGCGGATCACCGTGCATGAAGTTGATCTCCATTTGCGCCGCGCCCACTTCGTGAATCAGCGTATCCACTTCGAGTTCCTGAATATCACAGTACTCGTAGATATCTTCGAAAAGCGGATCGAATTCATTGACGGCTTCGATCGAATAAGCCTGACGTCCAGTCTCTGGCCGGCCTGTGCGGCCAATGGGCGGCTGGAGCGGCAAATCCGGGTCCTTGTTCATATCCACCAGATAGAACTCGAGTTCAGGCGCGATCACGGGCTTCCAGCCCCGCGCCTTGTAGAGCGCCAGTACCCGGCGCAATACCCAGCGCGGCGAGATCGCCACTGGCGTGCCGTCGAAATGCACGCAGTCGTGAATCACCTGGGCGGTTGGATCGACCGCCCAGGGAATCAGGCGAATGGTGGAGGGGTCGGGCACGCACACCATGTCTGGATCTGTGACGCCAGTCAGGGTGCCATCTTCAGGATATTCGCCGGTGACTGTCTGGATCATGACGGCTTGAGGCAGACGCATGGACTCGCCGGATTCGAACTTGTTGCGCGGAATAATTTTGCCGCGGGCAATGCCAGCCATGTCGGGAATGATGGCTTCGACTTCAGTGATGCGGTGTTTTTTCAGAAACTCGTCGATCTCGTGCATGAGGATTCTCCTGTCGGGCTAAGGGTCGGCTTACGCGGAGCGGCTGATCTCAGCCGTGCTCCGGTTGACCCGGGTGCGCCTCCGCTCGCGGCATGCGGCGCCAAATGCGCGGAAGATCGCGGTGGAGAGTGCGTCGTGGGCCTGCTTCCACTCGGGGTGCCATTGCACACCCAAAGCGAAAGTGGAGGCATGTGCGACGCTGATGGCTTCAATGAGTCCGTCTGGCGCATACGCTTCAGCGACCAAACCTGCGCCCAATTGATCGATGCCCTGGCTGTGCAGCGAATTCACGCGTGTCGCGCCGCTGCCAGCCAGTTGCGCTAGCAGCCCGCCTGGTGTCAGGCGGACGGTATGGGCGGGGCCATATTGCACTTCAAGCGTGTCCACCTTGTTCTCGCGGTGATCGTTCAGGCCGGCGATGGTGTGCAGGTGCTGATGCAGCGTGCCGCCGAACACCACATTCATTTCCTGAAAGCCCCTGCAGATTGCCAGTACGGGTACGCCAGCCGCAATTGCCGCGCGCATCAGCGGCAAGGTGGTGGCATCGCGCGCTGGATCATGCAGTGTGCCGGGCGCGCTGGCTGCGCCCCGATAATGATGCGGCTCGACATTCGAATAACTGCCGGTGAACAGCAAGCCATCGAATGTTTCCAGCAGTGCGGCGGTATCTTGCTGCTCACCCAGTGCGGGCACGATCAATGCGAGTGCCTGCGCGCCCTCTACAACGGCAGCGAGATATTTTTCGCCGGCGGCATGAGTGGGATGCGGGCCAATAAGGGTTCGGTCGGCGCTGATGCCGACCAACGGTTTGCATGGCATGACGAGCTGTAAATAAAATGACGGTGAAAGACGGCGCTCATGCTGTCCGCGGTGCAGGCGTCAATTGCCGCGCGTAACCAGGGATCCTGGGATGTGCAGGAGTGGTGACGACTGCATCGGGAAATCCACGAGATTGCGCCGTGCGAGGCTTCAGCGAACTACATGAAGAACGGCAAGCGTTCGATGCATGCAAAGGCGTGAAGTGTGCGGCGAAAGGGATGGAGGCGCTAGGGCAGAAGAGAGGTGACTTCGTCGGTACGCACGGCGATAAAGGCGCGTGCGCACATAACGTTATGACGCCGCACGGAACGGCGTGAAAGAGCGATATCGACGAACCGGGCGCGGCTTGCCGCTAGCCTGCCATGTCTGCTATGAATTTTGCTGT
Organism: Paraburkholderia hayleyella; assembly: GCF_009455685.1. NCBI lineage: Bacteria > Pseudomonadati > Pseudomonadota > Betaproteobacteria > Burkholderiales > Burkholderiaceae > Paraburkholderia > Paraburkholderia hayleyella. The sequence continues at coordinate 289,758 of NZ_QPES01000002.1, forward strand.
AAATGGCAGTGGCCGCATACCTGGCGCAGGACGTGCGGCCGGGCAAATGATGGCCCGATCCTGTTGAATTCACCCGTTTCATCAAAGGGCCTTTGACTTTCACGATGACACTCGAATAACGAGGTTGATGGTATTGAACGGTTGTGTCTGCTAAAAGTGCCGGCTATTTAAATAAATAGCCATGCCTAACGAATCAATGACGAATCAATGACGAGTCAATAAAGCTGGAAAAATATTATGCAATTACATTGCCAGAGCTATAAAAATTTTTGCCAGAATAAGCATGGTAATGACGTAATTGTCAATATCTGTTATGGGATCGAATATCGCTGTTACTCAGTCTGTAAGCATATACTAGCGGCGAGAGGCGTCAATCTATTTTTAAAAAATGATCCTCGGGATTTTCCCTCATTTTGAATAAATTATTATGCTTCACGGGCCGATTCGTTTCGTGCAATAAATATTCGGATAAATGGTCCATGCTTGCCGGAATGCGTAAATTGCCCTTAAAGTAACGGGCTTAAAGTCACTCGGATATCTAACGCTTCCGGGTCCGGGTCCAGGATCCCCTGTCTGGCCCGGAGGCGTAGCCATGCGCGCCCTTGTGTCCGGTCGCGCTCTGTCATCACGTAACACACCATAGGCAATTTATATGAGTAAAAAGACCCTGGCATACTGGAAAGACAAGGCGGATGCACTGCAATTCGAAGGACGTGCATGGATCGATGGCCAATACCATGGGGCGCAAGATGGCCGTACTTTTGCTTGTGTTAGCCCCATTGATGGCCGGGTGTTATGCGCCGTGGCCGATTGCGGTGCGGCGGAAGTCGAGGCGGCGGTTGCGGCTGCGCGCCGGAGCTTCGATACCCAGGTTTGGGCGGGACAAAATCCGCGGGCACGCAAAGCCGCGCTATTGCGCTGGGCCGCGCTGATCCGTATGCACGAGGAAGAACTCGCGTTGCTGGAGACACTCGATGCAGGCAAGCCGATTCGTGATACGACATCGGTGGATGTGCCGGGTACGGCGTACAGCATCGAGTGGTACGCCGAAGCCATCGACAAGATCGGCGGCGAAGTCGTGCCGGCCGATCATCATTTGCTGGGGTTGGTGACGCGCGAACCGATTGGCGTGGTGGCTGCTGTCGTGCCCTGGAATTTCCCGCTGCTGATGGCGGCATGGAAATTTGCTCCGGCGCTAGCCGCGGGCAACAGCGTGGTGCTCAAGCCTTCCGAGAAGTCACCGCTGAGCGCATTGCGTGTCGCGCAGTTGGCGCTGGATGCGGGTATTCCGCCAGGCGTGTTCAATGTGCTGCCGGGGGGCGGCGAGGTCGGCCGGTTGCTGGCGTTGCATGGCGATGTCGATTGCCTGGCGTTTACCGGGTCGACCGCGGTGGGCAAGCAGATCATGCAATACGCGGGTCAGTCCAACCTGAAGCGGGTGTGGCTGGAACTGGGCGGCAAATCGCCGAATATCGTGCTGGCCGATTGTGCCGATCTGGATCGGGCCGCAAAGGCCGCGGCAGGGGCGATTTTCTACAACATGGGTGAGATGTGTACGGCAGGTTCACGCTTGCTCGTGCAGCGCGAAATCAAGACCGCGCTGCTCGACCGGGTGATCGCTGCTGCACGGCGTTATACCCCAGGCAATCCGCTAGACCCGGCTACGGCGATGGGGGCGATTGTCGACCGGGTGCAGTTCGAGCGTGTGCTGGGTTATATCGAGGCGGGACGCGCAGAGGCCCGGCTGTTGCTAGGCGGCAGTGCGGTACAGCCTGAGAACGGCGGGTTTTATATCGAGCCGACCATTTTTGATGTGCCGCAAGCGGGCTCGAAGATCGCCCGTGAAGAGATTTTCGGCCCGGTGTTGTCCGTGCTCACGTTTGATACGGCGGATGAAGCCGTTCGTCTTGCCAACGATAGCGAATACGGCCTGGCTGCCGCGGTCTGGACCGCCGACCTGACGCAGGCGCATGAGATGGCGCGCAGCTTGCGGGCGGGGACAGTCTGGGTGAATTGCTATGACGAAGGCGGAGACATGAATTTTCCGTTTGGCGGCTATCGTCAGTCAGGCAACGGGCGCGACAAGTCGTTGCATGCGCTCGAAAAATACACCGAACTGAAATCGACGCTGGTGCGTTTGCGCTAAATGCATGGGCGGGTTGAACCCGGCGTTACGTTTTTTTTGCAGTTCGTGTGCGCCGCGATGCAGGTTCAGCCGCAGGTTGATGCATTTGGCTTGCCGCCTCCATGCGCAGCCATGCATCGCCGACGTCATGCCTGAACTGCTGTAACGCGGCAAGCGCTGCATCGGGCGGCTGCAGCGCTTGCCACAACACATCGCCCAGCTGTGCCGCAGTGGCATCGAGATCCGCCTTCCGTTTTGCCAGCATGGCGTCCCATAGCACATGCTCCATGGGCCCGAACACCATCGAGCGCAGCAGCCGCAACGGGATATCGCGCCTGATCTGGCCGCTTTCCTGGCCACGTGCAAGCACCGCCATCAACGGTGCCGTATAACGGCGTTGCAGTTCAGTCAGCGCTTCACCCAGTTCATGATGTTGCGCACGTCCCTCCGATAGCACCAGTGCGCACAATCCTGCGCCATTCACCAGCATCAGCCGCAAATGCATGCGCACGATGAAGCCAAACTGCTGCCGCACGCTGCCATCGCGTGGCAAGCCGGCTTCGATGGCGTCGATGATCTCGTCATACCAGTCGTGAATCACGCGCGCACAAAGCTCGCGCTTGCCACGAAAGTAGCTGAACACCGTCGCCTCGGAAATGCCCGCGTATTGCGCGATTTCTGCGGTGGTTGCACGCTCGTAACCCTTTTCGCCAAATATCTCGCGTCCGGCCTGAAGAATCTCCCGGACGCGTTGTTGCGACCGTGCGCCAGCCGTTTGCCAGCGTGCTGGAGGGGATTCGGGTTTGACTGCCGTCATGGTTGCATCCTGTTTTGCCTGAGGATCATTCGTGTGTCATACATGGACGATACGCGTGGAATTTTCAGAATCTGAGTGTTGCTCAGAAAAGCTCGTCAAATACCTATTGACGTATACGTCAATGTAGCGTGAAATTTACGCCTTGTGAGTGGAAAAGATGCAGCATGATGCAAAACCATGCAAAGCAAAATTGAGCCTTACTCAAAAAATGAAACGTCTAGCTATCTAGTCCGCGCCTGGCGGTAACTGTTGCGCTACTGCTCATTTCGTTTTGCCTCAATGGCTGTTGGTGAAGTTTATGCAGTTTAAGAATTCAGGAGACACCTCATGACCCATCTGCCTGGCTTGCAGTTCCCACTTGGTGAAGAGATCGGGATGCTGCGCGACAGCGTTGCCGCGTTCGCCGCGAAAGAGATCGCGCCGCGCGCGGCGCAGATCGACCGCACTGACCAGTTCCCGATGGACCTGTGGCGCAAGTTGGGCGATCTGGGGGTGCTGGGCATGACGGTGGGCGAAGAATACGGCGGCGCGAACATGGGCTATACCGCCCATATGGTCGCCATGGAAGAAATTTCACGTGCATCGGCCTCGGTCGGTCTGTCGTATGGCGCGCATTCCAACCTGTGCGTGAACCAGATCCATCGCAACGGCACGGCGGCGCAAAAACAGCGTTATCTGCCCAAACTGGTATCGGGCGAGCATATCGGCGCGTTGGCGATGAGCGAACCCAATGCGGGTTCGGATGTGGTCAGCATGAAGCTGCAGGCACGGCGCCAGGGCGATCATTACGTGCTGAACGGCACCAAGATGTGGATCACCAATGGCCCGGATTGCGACACGCTGGTGGTCTATGCCAAGACGGATGCCGCAGCGGGAGCGCGCGGCATGACGGCCTTCATTGTCGAAAAGGGCATGAAAGGCTTCTCGGTGGCGCAAAAGCTCGACAAGCTCGGTATGCGTGGCTCACATACCGGCGAGCTGGTTTTCGATCATGTCGAAGTGCCGCAGGAGAACATCCTGGGCGAGCTCAATGGCGGCGTGAAGGTATTGATGAGCGGCCTCGACTACGAGCGCGCGGTATTGGCGGGCGGCCCGATGGGGATCATGGTCGCCGTGATGGATGCCGTGGTGCCCTACATTCATGAGCGCGAGCAGTTCGGCCAGCCGATTGGCGAATTCCAGCTGATCCAGGGCAAGGTGGCCGATCTGTACACCACATTGCAGGCATGCCGCGCGTATCTGTACGCCGTGGGGCGGCAACTCGACACACTCGGCGCGGAACATGTCCGGCAGATGCGCAAAGACTGTGCAGGCGTGATTCTCTACACCGCGGAAAAAGCCACCTGGATGGCGGGCGAGGCCATCCAGATTCTCGGCGGCAATGGCTATATCAACGACTATCCGGTGGGACGTTTATGGCGCGATGCCAAGCTCTATGAGATCGGCGCGGGCACGAGCGAAATCCGCCGCATGCTGATCGGCCGTGAACTTTTCTCTGAAACCTGCTAACCCGGTTATCCGCGACTGCGGTGCGTCCAAACTGATCAGGAGCGCCATGCAATGGCAGTGATCGAAAGCAAACTAAACCCCCGCTCGGATGAGTTTCGCGCCAATGCTTCAGCGCTTGAGGCGCTGGTCGCTGACCTGCGCGAAAAAACCGCCAGGTTAGCCGAAGGGGGGCCACGCGCCGCCCGTGACAAGCACGTGGCACGCGGCAAGTTATTACCGCGTGAGCGCGTGGCGCAACTGCTCGATCCGGGCACCCCGTTTCTTGAGCTCTCGCCACTGGCGGCCTTCGCCATGTATCACGACGAGGCGCCAGGCGCCGGCCTTATTTGCGGCATTGGCCGCATCGCGGGCCGCATTTGCATGGTGGTGTGTAACGACGCGACGGTCAAAGGCGGAACGTATTATCCGCTCACCGTAAAAAAGCACGTGCGCGCCCAGGAGATCGCCGCGGAAAATCACTTGCCCTGCATTTATCTGGTCGATTCGGGCGGCGCCAATCTGCCGAACCAGGACGAGGTTTTTCCCGACCGGGATCACTTCGGCCGCATTTTCTATAACCAGGCCAATCTCTCGGCGGCAGGCATCGCACAGATCTCCGTCGTGATGGGCTCGTGCACCGCGGGCGGGGCGTATGTGCCTGCCATGAGCGATGAGTCCATCATCGTGCGCGACCAGGGCACGATTTTTCTCGGTGGTCCGCCGCTGGTCAAAGCCGCGACGGGCGAAGAGGTCAGCGCCGAAGATCTCGGCGGGGGCGATGTGCATACCCGGCTCTCCGGCGTGGTGGACCATCTGGCGCAAAACGACGCGCATGCGCTGGCGCTGGCGCGCGATATCGTGTCCCGGCTCGGGCGCGCCGAAGCCGGAGCATGGGCGCTTAAGCCTCCCAAAGCGCCCCGCTACGCGCCCACTAGCCTGTATGGCGTGATTCCTGCCGATACCCGCAAGCCATTCGACATCCGCGAAGTGATCGCGCGGATTGTCGACGATTCCGTTTTCGACGAATTCAAGGCCCGTTATGGCACCACGCTCGTCACGGGTTTTGCCCATCTGTGGGGACATCCCGTGGGCATCGTGGCGAATAACGGCATTCTTTTTTCCGAATCGGCGCTCAAGGGGACGCACTTCATCGAGCTGTGTTGCCAGCGCAAGATTCCCCTGATTTTTCTGCAGAACATCACGGGCTTCATGGTGGGCCGCAAGTACGAGAACGAAGGCATTGCGCGCAACGGCGCCAAGATGGTGACCGCAGTCGCCACGGCGAAGGTGCCGAAGTTCACGGTGATCATCGGTGGCTCGTTTGGCGCGGGCAATTACGGCATGTGTGGCCGGGCTTATTCGCCGCGCTTTTTGTGGATGTGGCCGAATGCGCGCATTTCGGTGATGGGCGGCGAGCAGGCCGCCTCGGTGCTGGCTACCGTCAAGCGTGATGGGGTTGAAGCAAAAGGCGGCAGCTGGAGCGCGGAGCAGGACAACGCATTCAGGCAGCCGGTTCTCGAACAGTACGAGCGTCAGGGGCATCCGTATTACGCCAGCGCGCGGCTGTGGGATGACGGCGTGATTGATCCGGCGCAAACCCGTGACGTACTTGGCCTCGGGTTAGCGGCGGCTTGGCATGCTCCCGTGGAGGACACGCGTTTTGGCGTGTTCAGGATGTGATGCCGGGTTCAACTCAGGAGGCCACTGGCGATGCGCTATGAAACGCTCACGCTGAAGATCGACGGCATGCAGGCAACGGTGACGCTGAATCGCCCCGAGGTGCGCAACGCGTTCAACGAAACCATGATCGCTGAGCTGACCACGGTGTTGACCGAACTCAGCACGCACAGCACAGTGCGCGTGGTCGTGCTGGCGGCCATGGGCCCAGCGTTTTGCGCGGGCGCGGACTTGAACTGGATGAAGCGCATGGCGAGCTTCTCCGAGGCGGAAAATCGCGCAGACGCCGCGCAGCTCGCCGCGATGCTCGCGGCTATTTATCGCTGCAGCAAACCGGTGCTTGCCCGTGTGCACGGCGATGTTTATGCCGGCGGCGTGGGCCTGGTCGCGGCATGCGATATCGTCGTTGCGGCCGATAGCGTACGTTTTTGCCTGTCCGAAGCGCGCCTTGGGTTGATCCCCGCGACCATTGCACCGTATGTGATTCGCGCCCTGGGCGAGCAGGCGTCGCGCCGCTATTTTTTGAGCGCCGAGGCGTTCGATTGCGCCACCGCCTGGCGTCTTGGCCTGGTGAGCGAGATTTGCGCCGGTACTGATATTGATGCTGAGCTCGATGCCCGTGTGCAGCAGATCAGCGCCGCGCTGGGCGCCAACGGGCCTCATGCCGTCAGCGCGGGCAAGCGGCTCGTGCAGGAAGTCGCCGGCCAGGCGCTGGATGACACACTGATTGCCCACACGGTCGCGCGCATTGCTGAGGTGCGCGCAAGCGACGAAGGACGCGAAGGCATCGCTTCCTTTCTCGACAAACGCACGCCACGCTGGCGCCTCTGAGTTTCTGGCCGCTTCATCACGAGATATCCCATGTTCAACAAGATCCTGATTGCGAACCGGGGCGAGATCGCCTGCCGTATTGCGGCAACCTGCAAACGTCTTGGCGTGCGCAGCGTGGCGGTGTATTCCGCCGCCGATGCGCAGGCGAGGCACGTCGCGGTTTGCGATGAAGCGGTACAGATCGGCGGTGCGGCGGCCGCTGACAGCTACTTGCGTGGCGCAAGAATCATCGAGGCCGCCCGCGTGATGGGGGCACAGGCGGTGCATCCAGGCTATGGTTTTCTTTCTGAAAACGAGGATTTCGCCCGGGCATGTGCGGCTGCGGGGCTTGTGTTTATTGGTCCGCCCATCGCCGCGATTGCGGCGATGGGCTCGAAGGCCGCGGCCAAGACCTTGATGGGCGAGGCCGCCGTGCCGCTGGTGCCGGGCTATCACGGTATTGATCAGGATGCACAACGATTGCAGCGCGAAGCCGATGCCATCGGTTATCCGGTCTTGCTCAAGGCCAGTGCGGGTGGCGGGGGCAAAGGCATGCGGGTGGTCGAGCACAGCCATGCTTTTGCGGCGGCGCTAGCGTCGTGTCAGCGTGAGGCCGCTAGCAGCTTTGGCGATGACCGCGTGCTGCTCGAAAAGTATCTGACACGCCCACGCCATGTCGAAGTGCAAATTTTTGCCGATCAGCAAGGCGGTGTGGTTTATCTGTTCGACCGCGATTGTTCGGTGCAGCGACGTCATCAGAAGGTGCTGGAAGAAGCTCCGGCGCCAGGGCTTTCCGCCGAACTGCGGCGCACGATGGGCGAGGCCGCGGTGAATGCGGCGCAAGCGGTGAAGTACGTGGGCGCGGGCACCGTGGAATTCATCATGACGGCTTCGGGCGAGTTTTATTTCATGGAGATGAATACCCGTTTGCAAGTCGAGCATCCCGTCACTGAAATGGTGACCGGTCTTGATCTGGTCGAATGGCAGTTGCGTATCGCCGCAGGCGAACCCTTGCCGCTGACTCAGGCGCAACTGGTATGCGAAGGTCATGCAATCGAGGCGCGTCTTTATGCCGAGCATCCCGCGCGTGGCTTTTTGCCCTCAACCGGCACGCTGCGGCATCTTCACTGGCCGGCGCATGTCGAGTTCGCCCTGAGCGCAGCGGATGGCGCCCGGGCAGCCGTGCGCATCGATAGTGGTGTGCGCCAGGGCGATTCGATCACGCCGTTTTACGACCCGATGATCGCCAAGCTGATCGTTCATGGCGCCAGCCGGCAGCAAGCGCTGGCGCGCATGGCGCAGGCGCTGGGTGAATGCGAAGTGGTAGGGCTGCATACCAATATCGCGTTCCTGCAACGCATTGTGTCGCACGACGCGTTTGCCTCGGGCGAGCTCGATACCGGCTTGATCGAGCGGCACCAGGCCGCGTTTTTTGCTGCTGAACCTGTCCCTCCGCCTGCCGTGCTGGCGCTCGCGTGTGCCGCGTTGCTGGCGCGGCAGCAGGAGGCGGGCGAAGCCGCTTCACCGTGGACAGCGCTGGCGCACTGGCGGCTCAATGGCCCCTGTATTCAGACACTGTGCTGGTATCAGCGCGGACGCGAGGCGGCAGGCGACGAGCCCGGGCCGTATGCCGTGACCTTCACGAGCGATCACGAGGCGCAAACGCTGGCCTGCGCACCGTGCAGCGAGCCTGAACCTTTTGCCTGGTGGCGCGGTGACGTGCCGCATGCGTTTGGCGTGATGCTGGGCGAGCGGCGCATCACGGGTCGGGTTGTGACTCAGGACGATGTGTTCGATGTGTTTTACCAGGGGCAAGCCTATGCGCTCGAATGGCAAAACCTGCTGGCCCATGCAGCCGATGAGGCGGGCGATGAAGGGCGTCTGACCGCACCGATGCCAGGCAAGGTGATCGCGGTGCTGGTCTCGCCCGGTGAAGTCGTCGCAAAGGGCGCACCGCTGCTGGTGATGGAAGCCATGAAGATGGAGCATACGATCGGTGCGCCCACTGCTGGAACCGTGACCGAAGTGCACTACGCGGTGGGCGATCAGGTAAGCGAAGGTGTACAACTGCTGGTGCTGGACGCGGGATAGCGCTCACGCATCGCCATCACGCATCGCCATCACGCATCGCCATCACGCATCGCGCTCACGCATCGCCATCACGCATCGCCATCACGGCGGCAACGACACGAGAGCCGCACCCGGAACACGAAGCGCCACTGCCCGCCTGGCCACCACGTTCCAGCCATTTCTTTTATCCTTGCAGCCTTGGCGCCGTGCGCTTGGGTGTACGGCCCAACTTTGCATTTTCCTTCGACTGGAGAATTAATATGGGCAAGCAGGCGATCGGCGTAGTGGGGCTCGCGGTGATGGGGCGTAATTTGGCACTCAATATTGAAAGCCGGGGTTATGCGGTTTCGGTGTTCAATCGCAGCCGCGAGAAAACCGATGCACTGATCGCGGCCTTCCCCGGGCGTCAACTCGTGCCCGCCTATACGCTGGAAGAATTGGTTGCCTCGCTGGAAACGCCACGCCGCATCCTGCTCATGGTCAAAGCCGGAGAGCCAACCGACGCCACGATCGCCGCACTCAAACCGCTTCTTGAGCAAGGCGATATTTTGATCGACGGCGGTAATACGCATTTCACCGACACCATTCGCCGTAACAAGGAACTGGCGCTAGCGGGGCTGCACTTTATTGGCACTGGCGTGTCGGGCGGCGAAGAGGGCGCGTTGCACGGTCCTTCGATCATGCCAGGCGGTCCGCGTGACGCGTATGACCTGGTCGCGCCGATTCTCATCGAGATCGCCGCCAAAGCGCCCGATGGCGAACCCTGCGTGGCTTATATGGGCCCCGACGGCGCGGGTCATTACGTGAAGATGGTGCATAACGGTATCGAGTACGGCGATATGCAACTGATTGCCGAAAGCTACGCGGTGCTGCAGCAGGTCGCGGGTTTGTCAAATACGGAGCTGGCCGAGGTTTACCGCGAATGGAACAAGGGTGAGCTGGACAGTTATCTGATCGACATCACCTCGAAGATTTTCACTCATCGTGACGATGAGACCGGTCACGCGCTGGTGGACATGATTCTCGATCGCGCGGCGCAAAAAGGCACCGGTAAATGGACTAGCCAGAACGCGCTTGATTTGGGGGTGCCGCTGCCGCTGATTACCGAATCGGTTTTCGCTCGCATGCTGTCGTCGCTCAAGGACCAGCGCGTGGCCGCTAGCAAGGTGCTGGGCGGGCCCGCGGCAGCATCGTCCACGGTTGCCGTAGCACGCTCGCTGGCCACGCCGCCTGCGCGCGAGGCATTCATTGAGGCC